>CAZMNU010000001.1:0-9027 GCA_964567725.1 uncultured Desulfobulbus sp.
CGTGGTTGTGTGCTGCCGCACTATACCACGGGTTTTAAAACCGGATTTTTTGTCCCACATTTGCCCTGTGCCGCGTTCTTTTTTTCCGGAACAACCCCCGGGCCGGACAATGACTGCGCAGTCGTCACCAGAGGCAGCTATCGCGGCTCTTGGTGCCGATACGAAGCAGGGGCAAAGCGGAACTGATTTTTCAAAATTTGACCCAAAACCGTGTCAAGAACTTTTTTTTGAAACACTGAAAAAAAATCGACTGAATAGTTACGAAGATTTTTCTCAGGAATGAATACGATATCTGCCTGCGGCTGGCAAGAGATAGTCTCGGGCCGGAGCAAGATAGCCGGCCTGTCCGCCCCCACAAGCGGCTGCAGCCGGTGCGGGCAGAGGCTCAGATGCGCAGCCAGCAGAGCAGGGTGAAAACCGCGTAGGCGACCAGCCAGAGGACCAGGGCCAGCAGCCAGCCGCGTCGGTGGGCGCCGCCCTCGGGCAGCCAGAAGAGGAGCGCCACCGGCACCAGGGGCAGGAGTACCCCGGCGACAAAGGGCGGCAGGTAGCGGAGCAGCTCCTGCAGGCCGAGGAAGAACCATGGCCCGGCGATGAACAGCAGGCCGAACCGTTCCGGCTCCACCGGTGCGGCGAACAGGGTGGACACGGCCACGGTGGCCAGCACGAGCAGCAGGTGGCTGCGCCAGCGGGCGGTGTAGCGGCGCAGGTGCGGCCAGGCGGCCATGCCGCCGAGCACCACCAGGCCGATCACGTGGTGCAGGTAGACCTTGCGCACGCCGCTGTCCGCCAGGTCGAAGAACAGGTCGTTGATCAGCCCCCCCACCAGCGGGATGGACAGGCAGATGTGCTCGGCAATGGCGCCGGCCGCTTCGCCGGTGGCGTCGCCGCGCAGCACGTAGCCGGTGAACAGCAGGAGCAGCGCAGCAGGCAGGGTGGCCGAGAGCCGGATCCAGGCCCCGCGGGTGAAGCGGGTGTCGTTCTGCCACAGGACCACCGCCAGGTGGGCGAGCAGCAGCAGGAAGAAGGCCTGGCTCGAATAGTAGTGCAGGGCCCGCCAGAACGAACCGTAGGGAATCACCAGTTCGATCGAGGTGGTGGCGTAGAAGGGCTCGGCCGGGTCGTACTGCAGGCCGATGACGATGCCCGAGAGCACGGACAGAAAGAGGCTGATGAGCGAGGCCCCGCCCCAGCGGTAGGCCAGGAGCAGCCGCAGTGGCGCGAATCGGGTGGGGCGATCGGCCCGGCCGCTCATCAGAGCTGCACCACGTAGGCTGTGGTCCTGCCCTCGGCGTCCTTTTTCAGGGTGACCTGGTGGGTGGGCAGGTCCCGCTCCGCCGGCCCGGCGAAGCGGGTGCCCTCCGGGGTGAAGCGGCTCTGGTGGCAGGGGCATTCGATGTAGCCCTTGTCCTCCTGGTAGTTGAGCCGGCAGCCGAGGTGGGTGCAGGTGCGGGATACCGCCCGGGCGCTGTCGCCCGCGGCGAACAGGAGGAAGTCCGGGCCGGTGTGCACCCCGCTCAGCGGCAGCGGTGCCGGCACCTCGACCAGGCGCGGTTTGCGCGGCACCTGGAAGCCGGTGAAACGGAGCAGCGGGTAGAGGAACAGGGTCGCAGCCAAGGCCGCCGCCCACCGGCCCCAGCCGAGCAGCAGCTGGCGCCGGTCCGTGTTCTTCGGCTTGGCGCCGTTCGGGGTGGTGTTGCCGGTCATCGGGCGAATTTCTCCGCCAGGGCCCGCTCCACGTGCGCCGGCACCAGGCCGCTGATGCTGCCCCCCAGCCGGGCGGTGTTCCTGATGCCGGTGGAGCTGATGTAGATCCAGCGGAAGCCGGTCATGAGGAAAACCGTTTCCACGCCCCGCTCGAGCCGTCGGTTCATCAGCGCCAGTTGGAACTCGTAGTCGAAATCGGAGATTGCCCGCAGGCCGCGGATGATGGCCCGGGCCCCGCGTCGGCGGGCGTAGTCCACGATCAGGCCGTCGGTGGCACCCACCTCGATGCGGCCGTCCAGGTCACTGAAGCACGCGTCGATCAGGGCGCAGCGTTCCTCGAGCGAGAACAGCGGCGTTTTCTGGGGATTGACCGCCACGGTGACGATGATCCGGTCGAACAGGCAGAGCCCGCGGCGGATGATGTCGATGTGGCCGTTGGTGATCGGGTCGAAGGTCCCGGGATAGAGGGCGATGGCCGGGGCGGGCCTGCGGTCGCAGGCAGGCGGGGTGTCGAGTGGTATGTCCATGGGGTCAGTATCCTGCCGGCCGGGGACGGTAGAGCCACAGGCCGGTTTCGCCGTAGCGGCGCTGGTCGATCAGGGTGAGCACGCCCGCTTGCGCCGGCAGTTCGACCCGGGCCTGCTCCTCGACCACCACCAGCGCCCCGGGGGCGAGCAGGCCGGCCGGTTCGAGCAGGGGCAGCACGCGTTCGGCCAGGTGCTGCCGGTAGGGCGGGTCGAGGAATACCAGGTCGAACGGCAGGTCCGGGTCCAGGCCGGCGCGCAGCGGGGTCAGGCTTGCGGCTGCGGCCAGGTCCAGGCGGGCGAAGGCGGCCGCCGGACGGGCCAGGCTGGCGCGCAGATTGGTTTCGATGAGCCGGCCGGCGGTGAGCGAGCGGTCGACGAACAGGGCGAACTCCGCCCCCCGGCTCAGGGCCTCGATGCCCAGGGCGCCGGTGCCGGCGAACAGGTCGAGCACCCGGCTGCCCCGGGGACGGGTGCCGAGCAGGTTGAACAGGGCCTCGCGTACCCGGTCGCAGGTCGGCCGGATGAGATCCCGGCCTGATCCGGGCGCGGCCAGCCGGCGGCCGCGGGCGCTGCCGCCGGTGATGCGCATGTCCGCGTTTCCGTGTCTGGCAGGAGGTTAGAGCGGCCGGTTGTCCGGGCTCGCGGCTTTCACCCGCTTCCGCCCCAGCCGATCACGCAGGGCCAGCACCGGACCGGAGAGGGTGTAGAGGAAGATGGCCGGGAACAGCGTTTTCGGCGGATCGCTGGCGAGCAGGATGAGCAGCAGGATCAGGCCGATGAACAGCTGGAACCGCTTCTCCCGGGGGATGTCCAGGTGCTTGAAGCTGACGTAGCGGTGGGTGGAGACCATCAGGTAGGAGAGCAGGTAGATGAGCGCCAGCAGGGAGAGGTGCTTGACCGTGCTGGTGGTGTTGAACACGTTGCTGCTGAACATGACCGCGGTGGCGATCACGCCGGCGGCCGCCGGACAGGGCAGGCCGGTGAAGTCATGGCTCGGGCTGGCCACGGTCTGCGAGTTGAAGCGGGCGAGGCGCAGGGCGGTGGCGGCCACGTAGAGGAAGGCGGCCAGCCAGCCGTAGCGGCCGTAGGGGGTGAGCGCCCAGAGATAGGCCAGGAGCGCCGGGGCCACGCCGAAGGCGACCATGTCGCAGAGCGAGTCGAGCTCCATGCCAAAGGTCGAAGTGGATCCGGTCATGCGGGCCACCCGGCCGTCCAGGCCGTCGAACACGCCGGCCACCAGGATGGCCACCGCGGCGGCGAAAAAATGGCCGTTGATGGCGGCGATGATCGAGTAGAAGCCACTGAACAGGCTGCAGATGGTCAGCATGCAGGGGACGATGTACAGACGGTTGGGCGAGGAGGTGTTGTCCATGGGTGCTCGTGCTGGGGTGCGGGAACGACGGTGTGGCGGGATCCGGAGACCGGGGCGTCAGCCCCGGCGGTGCAGGCTCCGGCCCGCATGAACGAACAGTATACGCCGTCCGGCGGCCGGAGACAAATCTTTCTTAAGCCTTGTCGCTGGCCGATTCCCGCAGCAGGCCGAGCACGCTCTCGCCGGCGCGGACCAGCTCGCCCTCGCGCACCCTGATCTCGGTGGCGAGCGGCAGGTAGAGGTCGAGACGGGAACCGAAGCGGATCATGCCGTAACGCTGGCCGGCCGTTACCCGGTCGCCCGGCTCGGCCCGGCAGACGATGCGGCGGGCGATCAGGCCGGCGATCTGCACCACCGCGTAGCGCGCCCCGGCCGGGGTGGCAACGGTGAGGGCGCAGCGCTCGTTGTGGAGCACGGCCTTGTCCTTGTCGGCGGCGTAGAAGCGGCCCGGAGTGAGTACCACCCGCTCCACCGTGCCGGCCAGGGGGATGCGGTTGACGTGCACGTTGAACACGTTCATGAAGATGGAGATCTTGTGCACCCGCTGGTGGAGAAAGCAGTCGTCGTCCAGTTCGCGAACCACGATCACCTTGCCGTCCGCCGGGCTGACGATGGCATTCGTCTCCTCGGGCAGCACCCGCGCCGGGTCACGGAAGAAGTAGGTGACAAAGGCGGTGAGCAGCAGCGCGCCCAGGGCCGGGACGACCAGGTCGAGCAGGCTGAACGCCAGGGTGGCGAAGGCGCTGAACAGGATGAACGGGTAGCCTTCGCTGGCCAGGGGGACTCGGGGGGTGTGCATGGGGATTCCGCGGGAGGGGTGAACCGGCCGGACCCGCCACCCGGCGGTGGTCCGGCCGGGGAACGGTTATTTCTTGGGGGCGCGCATCATGGCGATCTTGCCGGTGCGGACGATTTCCTTGATGCCCAGCGGCCGGAGGATGTCGATCACCGCCTTGATCTTCGACTCGGGGCCGGTGATCTCGACCGCGTAGGAATTGGGGCTGACATCCACCACCTTGCCGCGGAAGATGTCGATGACGCGCAGCACCTCGGCCCGGGTGCCGGCCTCGGCCCTGACCCGGATAAGCACCATCTCCCGCTCGACGAACTCGCCCTCGCTGACGTCGCTGATCTTGATCACGTCGATGAGCTTGTGCAGCTGCTTGGTGATCTGCTCGATGATGGCCGCCTCGCCGCGGGTGACCACGGTCAGGCAGGAGACCTGCGGGTCGAAGGTTTCGGCCACGCACAGGCTTTCGATGTTGAAGCCGCGACCGCTGAAAAGCCCGGTCACGCGCGACAGGGCGCCGGGTTTGTTGCGCAGGAGGACGGAAAGGGTGTGTTTCATGGGGTTTGTCCTGTTCGACGTGGGTTGTCTCTGTCAGAGCGCGGCCGGCACCCTGGCCGGCCGTGTCGGGGTTGCTGGCGACGTGCGCCTCAGACGAGCAGCATCTCGGTGGTGGCCTTGCCTGCCGGCACCATCGGAAACACGCCCTCCTCGCGGTGGATGGAGAAGTCCATGATCACCACGTTGTGCACGGCCAGCGCCTCGCGGATCACCGGCTCGACCTCGGCCTTGGTCCTGGCGCGCAGCCCGACCGCGCCGTAGGCCTGGGCCAGGGCGACGAAATCCGGGGTGACCTCCATCACCGTGGAGGCGTAGTGGCGGTTGTAGAACAGTTCCTGCCACTGGCGGACCATGCCCAGGTAGTTGTTGTTGAGGATGGCGATCTTCACCGGCGCGCCGCATTCCCGGGCCGTGGCCAGTTCCTGGATATTCATCTGGATCGAGCCGTCACCGGCGATGTCGATGACCGTGGACCCGGGAAAGGCGACCTGGGCGCCGATGGCCGCCGGCAGGCCGTAGCCCATGGTGCCGAGCCCGCCCGAGGTGAGCAGCCGGCGCGGCTTGCAGAACTTGTAGAACTGCGCCGCCCACATCTGGTTCTGGCCCACCTCGGTGGTGATGATGGCCTCGCCGCCGGTGAGTTCCTGCAGCTTCTCGATCACGTACTGCGGCTTGATCACCTCGCCGGCATCCATGTAGGAAAGCGGGTGCTTCTCGTCCCACTCGAGCACCTGGTCCACCCAGGGCTGGTGCTGGGCCTTGACCTCCTCGGCCTGGAACTCGGCCGAGTTGTCCAGCCAGCTGTTCATCGCCGCCAGGGCGAGCCTGCAGTCGGCCACGATGGGGATGTCCACCTTGACGTTCTTGCTGATCGAACTCGGGTCGATGTCGATGTGGATGACCTTGGCCTGGGGGGCGAAGGCGTCGAGCCGGCCGGTGACCCGGTCGTCGAAGCGCGCGCCCACGGCCACGAGCAGGTCGCTCTTGGCCACGGACATGTTGGCCGCGTAGCTGCCGTGCATGCCGAGCATGCCCAGTGACAATGGCTCCGAGCCCGGGAAGCCGCCCAGCCCCATGAGGGTCATGGTCACCGGCACGTTCAGCCGCTTGGCCAGCCGGGTGAGTTCCTCGTTGGCGCCGGACAGGATGACGCCGCCGCCCACGTAGAACACCGGCCGCTTGGCCTTGAGGCAGGCGCGGCAGGCCTTTTCCACCTGGTTGGGGTGCGGCGTGACGTTGGGCTGGTAGGTCTGCATGCGGATCGGCGCCTTGGCCGGGAAGTTGATCATCGCCGCCATGACGTCCTTGGGCAGGTCCACCAGCACCGGCCCGGGCCGGCCCGAGGCGGCCAGGTAGAAGGCCTCGCGCAGGGTTGGGATCAGCTCCTCGGGGTCGCTCACCAGGTAGTTGTGCTTGGTGCAGGGCCGGGTGATGCCGACGATGTCCACCTCCTGGAAGGCGTCGTTGCCGATCAGGGCGCGCGGCACCTGGCCGGTGAGCACCACCACCGGGATCGAGTCGCAGTAGGCGGTGGCGATGGCGGTGACGCCGTTGGTGGCGCCCGGACCGGAGGTCAGCAGGGCCACCCCGACCTTGCCCGAGGCGCGGGCGTAGCCGTCGGCGGCGTGCACCGCGCCCTGCTCGTGGCGCACCAGGATGTGGCGGATGTCGCTCTTGCAGAGTTCGTCGTACAATTCGATGACCGCGCCGCCGGGATACCCGAAGATCACTTCAACGCCCTCTTCCTGCAGACATTTGATGATGGCCTGCGTGCCTTTGATCTTGCTCATGACAGTACCTTGGTTTCGTTTGGGGGTGCGCTCGGGCGCTCGGGACATGCCGGTGCGGTCCGGGAATTGTTGTCTGTATGGGCGAAGATGATAAGGGTGAGACGAAACACTGTCAAGCGGCAAGCCCGGCGGGGACGGACCATTGCAGTGATGCCTTCAATCAGTCGAATTGATGACTGCGGGTCCGGATTCTCCCGCGGCCAATGCTCAGGGTTTGGGTGCCGGGGTCTTCTCCAGTTCGTCGATCAGGTCGCCGACCATGCGGCCCGAGGGCGCCGCGGCCATGGGATGCCGGCGGACGAGTTCCTTCCACTCGGCCAGGGCCCCGGGCCGGTCGCTCAGGCCGGTGAGCAGGACCACGCCCTTGTTGAAGCGGGCCTGCTCGTGGGCGGGGTCGAGCTTGAGCACCTGGTCGAACAGTTCGATGGCCTTCTGGTGCTGCTTGTCCTCGTGGTACATGACGCCCAGGTCGGTCATGACGTTGACGTCGTCCGGCTTGAGGCCGAGCGCGGTGGTGTAGGCGGCGATGGCCTGTTTGGCCCGGCCGGTGTCGAAGTAGGCGTGGCCGAGCTGCACCCAGGCCTGCACTTCCTTGGGGTTGTCGCGGGTCGCCTGCTCCAGCGAGGCGATGGCCGCGGCATTCTCCTGCCGGTTGGCGGTGTCGTGGTCATGGGGGTCGTCCACCGGCGCCCGGTAGACCGAGTAGACCACGCCGCCGAGAAAGCCGATGATCAGGGCCGCGACCATGGCCAGGTAGAGGGTCTGCTTCTTCACGTAACCGGTGGTTTGGGTCTGCTTCTTTTCGGAACCGGTGGATGCCATCGGGAGTCTCCGCTTTCAGGGGTCGGGGGGTGCGGCCGGGGGCCGGGCGAGGCCGCAGGATAGCACAGGCGGCCCTGATCCGCAATCGTCGCGGAGTGGGTCGACCAGTCTCACCCTGTGGTATCGATGGGGCAGTCCAGGCAGACGCGGTGCTCGCCCGGGCCGCAGTGGCCGCAGATCACCGTGGTCACCGGACCCGGCCGCCGGCCGCGCCGCGCGCAGGCCCGTTCGACCGCGCGCAGGGGCTCGTCCGCCTCCCCCCGGCGCCGCATGGCGTAGAAGTGGAGCGTGCCGCCCGGCTTGAGCGCGTCCAGGGCCGCGGGCAAGATGGTCTCGCCGCTGCGGGGCAGCACCACCAGCACCCGGTCGAACAGCCCGGGAAACTGCGCCACCGCCTCGGCCGCGTCGCCCTCGACCAGGCGCACCGCACCGAGCCGTCGGTTGGCGCGCAGGCTGGTGAGCGCCAACCGGTGCGCCGCCGGGTTCAGCTCGATGCCCACCACCAGCTGGGGCCGGCTGTGGCGGGCGATGATGAGCGGGAAGGGCCCGGCGCCCGAGCAGAGCACCGCCACCCGCTCCTCGGGTCGGACCAGGGCGGCGATGCGCGCCCGTTCGTGCGCCATGCGCACGGAGAAATACACCCGGCCAAGGTCCAGGTGCAGGCTGACCCCGTTTTCCCGGTGCACCGTGGTCAGCCGCTCCTCGCCGGCGATCACCGCCAGCGGCCGGGTGCGGAAGGCGCCCGCATGGTCGCCCGCCCGCCGGGCCACCACCCGCAGCTGCGGGTGCGCCGCCAGGATGAGCGCGCCGATCGCCCGTGCGTGCGGTGCCAGTTCGGGCGTCAGGCTGACCACGGCGATGTCGCCCACCCGGTCGAAACCGCCGGGCAGGCGGGCCGGGTCCAGGTCGGGAAAGTGGCGGTGGAGAAGGTGGCGGAGCTGCATGGCGTCTCAACAGGCAGGGGCGGAACAGGATGGCGGCCGATTCCCCTCGGCGGCCCGCCGAGGATACACCGGATCCGCCGGCAGCGCACCCGCAAGCGGTGCGGTTGCCTTCTGCCCCGGCAAAAGGTACTGGAAAACCGCCGCATCTTGTCTTGAGCGTGCCACTCTGTGATGTGCCGCAAATGCGTTGGGGGAACAAGCCGACGGACGGCGGCCATCTCATTCTTTCGCCTGAGGAAAGGCGGGAATTGCTGGAACTGGAGCCCGGCGCGGAGAAATTTGTCCGCCGCAACATGAGCGGGGGCGACTTTCTCAATGGCGTGGAGCGGTATTGCTTGTGGCTGGTGGATGCCCAACCGCAGGAGTTGCGGGCGCTACCGCGGGTCAGGCCCGGGTGGAAGCGGCGCGGCAGAGCCGTCTGGCCAGCAAGGCCGCGTCCACACGAGATTACACCACGCACCCGACCCTGTTTCGGCAGATCGCCCAGCCGGAGAGCGATTACCTCGCCATCCCTGAG
>CAZMNU010000001.1:9127-108847 GCA_964567725.1 uncultured Desulfobulbus sp.
GCCATCGAAGCGGCGGCCCGGGCCGTGCTCGACGCCCGCGGCCAATTCCCCGGCGCCACCCTGGCCGACCTCTACGACCCGCTGACCATGCCGCCGGTGCTGCTCCGCGCCCACCAGGCCCTGGACCGGGCAGTGGATGCGGCCTACGGTCGGCGCGATTTCGCCTCCGAGGCGGAGCGGGTGGCCTTTCTCTTCGACCTGTACCGGCGCTGCACGGCCCAGTCGCCGGCCGCACCAGGCACGGGACAGGCGCGTTCCGCCTGAGCCGCGCCCGCCCTTCGTCTTCGCCCCGCCCGCCCCGGACCCATCTCCCCGCCCGTCGCCGATCTGGCCGAAAGATCGTTCCTTGTTGACAGCCGGGGACGTTCCTTCTACAGTTCCAGGTGCCAACCGCCGCGTCCGTCGCCGCTCCTGCCGCCCCCTTCGGCCCGAACGGCGCCGGGGCGCGGTCCCTCCCTGAACCCCCACCGCACGGAGGACGTTATGCACAATGCACCCGTTTCGACCCGCACCACCCTCAACCGCAGGGAACTGCTCCTCGCCTCGGCCGCCGGGGCCGCGGTGCTCACCCTGGGTGGCCTGCCCGGCTCGGCCCGGGCCGCGGCGCCGGTGGTCCTGCCGCCGCTGCCCTGGGCGGACAGCGCGCTCGCCCCGGTGATCAGCGCCAACACCATCGGCTTCCACTACGGCAAGCACCACCAGGGCTATGTGACCAACCTCAACAAACTCACCGCCGGCACCCCCTTTGCCGACCAGTCGCTCGAACAGATCGTCCGGGCCACCGCCGGCAAGGCCGACCAGGCGGCGATCTTCAACAACGCGGCGCAGGTGTGGAACCACACCTTCTACTGGCAGAGCCTCAAACCTGGCGGCGGCGGTGAACCGCCGGCCGTGCTCAAGGCGAAGATGGAGGCGAGTTTCGGCAGCGTGGACGCCTGCCGCCAGGAACTGACCAAGGCGGCCACCTCCCAGTTCGGCAGCGGCTGGGCCTGGCTGGTGGCGGACGGCGACGCGCTCAAGGTGGTCAAGACCTCCAACGCCGAGACGCCGCTGACCGGTACCATGCGACCGCTTCTCACCATCGACGTGTGGGAGCACGCCTACTACCTGGACTACCAGAACCGGCGCGCCGACTATGTGGCGGCCGTGCTCGACAAGCTCATCAACTGGGAATTCGCCCTGCAGAACCTGGGCTGACCCCCCCGCCGACCCGCCGCGGCCGCGGCCGGCACCGCCCGGCCGCGGCCGCGAACGCCGCCTTCCCCCGCCGCCATGTTCTTCCGCCTGACCGCCGACGCGGTCCTGCTCCTCCACCTGGGGTTCATCCTGTTCGTGGCCCTGGGTGCGCTGCCGGCGCTGCGCTGGCGCTGGCTGGTGTTCGTCCACCTGCCGGCCCTGGCCTATGGCCTGGGCATCGAACTCATCGGCTGGGTCTGCCCGCTCACCCCGCTCGAGGCCGCCCTGCACGAGCGCGCCCTGGCCGCCGGGGTTGGGCCGAGCGGTTTCAGCCGGCTCATCGAAGCCCTCATCTACCCGGCCGGCCTCACCCGCGAGATCCAGTTCCTGCTCGCCGCGCTCCTCCTCGTCGGCAACCTCGCCCTCTACCTGCACCTCCTGCGCCGCCGGTAGCCGGCAAGGTCTGCGCCACAAGGGATCGGGCGCAGCCGGGTCGCCAGCAGCGTGCAGGCGGTTTGCCGTTGCGCGATGCGGCCAATATCGGTAACCCTACCGGCATCGGCAACACCTCGGCAGTTCACCTTGGCAAGGGGGGGGACATGATGGCGGGACTGAAAGGACCAGCGTTCAACCTGCGCTCGCTCTTTCCCTTTCTGCACTGGTGGCCGCTGGTCAACCGCCATACCCTGCGCGACGACCTCGTCGCCGGGGCGACCGGGGCCCTGGTGGTGCTGCCGCAGGGCGTGGCGTTTGCCACCATTGCCGGACTGCCGCCGGAATACGGGCTGTATGCCGCCATGGTGCCGACCGTCATCGCCGCCCTGTTCGGTTCCAGCCTGCACCTGGTGAGCGGCCCGACCACGGCCATCTCGGTGGCGATCTTCGCCGTGCTGGCAACCCAGTTTGAACCGGGTTCGGCCCAGTACATCAGCATGGTCCTGACCCTGACCTTCCTCGCCGGGGTGTTCCAGCTGGCGCTTGGCCTGGCGCGCATGGGCGCCCTGGTCAATTTCATCTCGCACAGCGTGGTCGTCGGCTTTACCGCGGGAGCGGCCCTGCTGATCATGGCCAGTCAGATCCGCAATTTTTTCGGCATAGAGATCGTGCGCGGCGCCTCGCTGGTGGAAATCCTCCGCCAGTTGTTCCTGCAGATCGGCAGTATTCACTGGCCTGTCCTCTGTATCAGCCTGGTGACCCTGGCCACGGGTATCGTCACCAAGCGCTGCTGGCCCAAGGTCCCGTTCATGGTTGTGGCCATGATTGCCGGCAGCCTGGTGGCCAGTCTGCTCAATGTCTGGCTGGGCCCGGCCGTCACCGGGATCCGCACGGTGGGGGCCCTGCCGGCCCGCCTGCCGCCCCTGTCCCACCCGGACCTGTCGTTCGCCTCCCTGCAGTTCGCCGTTGGCCCGGCCCTGGTCATCGCCATGCTGGGGCTGACCGAGGCCGTGGCCATCGGCCGGGCCATTGCCGTGCGCTCCGAGCAGTTCATCGACGGCAACCAGGAATTCATCGGCCAGGGGCTGGCCAATATCATCGGCAGTTTTTTCTCCGGGTACGCCTCGTCCGGCTCGTTCAACCGCAGCGGCGTGAACTTCGAGGCCGGCGCGAAAACCCCGCTGGCGTCCAATTTCGCCTCCCTGCTGTTGCTGCTGTTGCTCATCTCGGTGGGCTCGCTGGCCGCCTACCTGCCCAATGCGGCCATGGCCGGCATTCTCTTTCTGGTCGCCTGGGGGCTCATCGATTTCCACCAGATCCGCCACATCTGGCAGGCCAGCAAGGCCGAGGCGGTCATCCTGCTGTGCACCTTCACGGGTACCCTGGTCAACATCGAGGCCGGCATTTTCAGCGGCGTCTTTCTGTCGCTGGTGGTCTACCTCTATCGCGCCTCGAAACCGGAGATCATGGCCATGGTGCCTGCCAACGAGGCGGGCGCCTATCATTTTGTGCTCAGCCATGGCGAACCGGAATGCCCGCAGCTGAAGATCGTGCGGATCAACGGACCGGTCTTTTTCGGTTCGGCCAGTTGGGTGCAGCAGGCCCTGCGCAGCATCGACGCCGACAACCCGCAGTGCACCTCCGTGCTCATCGCCGCGGCCAGTTTCAACTACATCGATATCGCCGGCGCCGAGGCCCTGGCCGCGGAGGCGCGCCGTCGCCGTCGCCATGGGGGCGGCGTCTATTTCTATCGCCTCAAGGAATCCATGTACGAGTTCCTGCGCCAGGGCGACTACCTCAAGGATTTTGGCGAAGACGCCTTTTTCCCGGTGATGACCGATGTCACCAGCGCCATCTACTGGAAACTCAATCCGGATATCTGCCGCACCTGCAGGATACGCCTGTTCGAGGCGTGCCAGATGGGCATCCTGCCGGACGGGTTGCGCCGTCAGCGCATCCTGCTCGCCACCGACGGCAGCGCCTTCAGTCACGCCCCTGAGAATGTCGCCATTGCCCTGGCCAGGGATTTCGGCGTCACGCTGGATGTGATGACCAGCGTCGAATCGCCGCTGGCGGATGAGATCGCCACGGCGCGCCTGGCCCTGGCGCAAAAAAAGGCGGAGGCTGCCGGGGTGGAATGCGAGACCTGGGTCAACTACGGCAAGGACCCGGTTGAGCAGGTGGTGGCCGCGGCCCACAAGGCCCACGCCAACATTCTCATCATCGGCCGCCGCCCCTTGCGCGGCGACATGAAGGAACGGTTGATCGGCGACATTGCCGAGCAGATCCTGATCGGCTCCCCCTGCCATGTGCTGGTGGCGAACTGGCAGGTGCAGCCCTGGCAGCAGCGGATCCTCGTGGCCATCGATGACAGCCGGATCAGCCGGACCGTTGTCGAGGTCGCCATCCGCATCACCAAGGTCTCCAAGCTGCCCGTGACCGTGCTCGCCGGCGTGGACGCCGAAGCTCAACGGGAGCAGGGCGAGCACAGGCTGGCCCGTGCGCTCGAGCTGTTCAGGGCGGAGGGGATTGCAGGCGTCCCCCTGGTGGTGATCGGCAAGACACCTGACCGGGCCATCATCGACGCGGCCGGGGAGATCGGCGCCGACCTGGTCATCATCGGCAATGACCAGCGCAAGGGGTTGGCGCGCAAGATCGCGGGGCAAACCACGGACCGGGTGGTCCTGGGCCTGTCCTGCGCCGTTCTCGTGGTCAAGCGCGCCCCTGAGCCGAGCACCCTGGTGGCGGCGGTGCGTCAGCAGGCCTGACGCCGCCCGGCGCGAACAGTTCCCGGTCCCCGTGGCGGTGGCGTCCCCGTTGTGCACGCATCCGGATGCGTCACAAAAAGAGGGCGCAGCCGGCGGTCTTCCCGCCCGGCTGCGCCCTCGCTCTTCTGCCCCGGCCCGGTCCCGGTTCGGGGCTACTGTTCCTCCACCCGCCGGCGGATGAAGGCCGCCATCTCGTCCACGGGCAGGGGCCGGCTCAGGTAAAATCCTTGTGCCTCGTCGCAGTGGCGCGACTTGAGGAAGCTCAGCTGGTCCTCGTTCTCCACCCCCTCGGCAGTGACGCTCAGGTTCATGTTCTCCGCCAGGCTGATGACCGCCGAGGCGATGGCCCGGTCGTTCATGTCCGTGTTCAGCGCGAAGACAAAGGCCCGGTCGATCTTCAGCCGGTCGATGGGGAAGTTCTTCAGGTAGGCGAGCGACGAGTAGCCGGTGCCGAAGTCGTCGATGGCCAGCTGTACGCCGAGCGCCTTCAGTTCCTGCAGGGTGCTGGTGGCCATGTCGCCATCCTTCATGAGTACGCTCTCGGTGATCTCGATCTCCAGCGCCGTCGGCTCCAGCCCGGTTTCCGCGAGAATCCGCGCCACCAGCGCCGGGAACCCGGACTGGGCGAACTGCTGCACCGACACGTTCACCGCCACCCGCGGCACGGGCACGCCCTCGTCCCGCCAGGTCCGGGCCTGGGCGCAGGCCGTGCGCAGCACCCATTCGCCGATGGGCACGATCAGGTTGGTCTCCTCGGCCACGGGGATGAACTCGGCCGGCGACACCGACCCCAATTCGCTGTTGGTCCAGCGCAGCAGGGCCTCGGCCCCGGCGATGGCGCCGCTGGTCACCTCGACCTGGGGCTGGTAGTGGAGGGTGAACTCGTTCCGGGCCAGGGCCAGCCGCAGCTGCTTTTCGATGTTCAGGCGCTTCATGGCCGAATCGTTCATCGAATCGGTGAAGAAGCGGAAGGTGGCGCCGCTCTCCCGCTTGGCGAAGTACATGGCCATGTCCGCGTTTTTCAGGAGGGTTTCCGCGTCCTGGCCGTCCTGGGGGAACACCGCGATGCCGATGGAGGCATTGATGTTGATGTCGTGGCCGGCGAGCTGCATGGGCTCGGCGAGGATATCGAGGATGCGCCGGGCGACCAGGCCGGCGTCCTCGCACTTGCCGAGTTCCGGCAGGAGGATGGTGAACTCGTCGCCGCCGAACCGGGCCAGGCTTTCGAGGGGTCGCGAAGGATGGCCGATGGCGATGCTGTCCGTGGCGCGCAGCCCGGTCACCAGCCGCTTGGCCACCTCGATGAGCAACAGGTCGCCGAACGAGTGGCCAAGCGTGTCGTTGATGCGCTTGAAGTTGTCCAGGTCCATGAACATCAGCGCCGCCGGGTGCTGGTGGCGGCGGGCCGCGGCCAGGCTCTGGGCGAGCCGCTCCTTGAAGAACACCCGGTTGGGCAGGCTGGTGACGTCGTCATAGTAGGCCAGCTGGCGGATGCGCTCCTCGGCCTGCCGCCGCCGGCCGAGCGCCCCGGCCAGCTGGCGGATCTCGTGCGGGTGGAAGGGCTTCTGCAGGTAGAACATGCTGCCCGTGGGCGGCACCTTGCGGGAGATCTCCTCCGGGTCGATGTCCGAGTAGGCGGTGACCACGACGATGTCCACCCGCTGATCGAGTTCGCGGATGCGCATCGCGGCCCACAACCCGTCCGGGCCGGGCGGCATGCGCATGTCGAGGAAGACCACGCTGAACAACCGGTCCTCGACGACGCTGTCCTTGACCGCGGCCACCGCTTCCTCGGCGCCGCTGCAGAAATGGAGTTCAAACCGTTCGCTCGCGGCCTCGACCGCGGCCTTGGCCGTGCCGAACAGGCGTGCGCGCATCTCGTCCAGGTTGCGGCCTGCCGCCTGCGGTTCCGCGCCCCTGGGGGTGAGGATGTCGCGGTAGCTGTCGCGGATGGGGACCTCGTCGTCGGCCACCAGGATGCGGATGGGGGCCATGGCGGTGGTGTCGGTGGTCGGGGTCATGCCTCGGTCTCCGGGGTGGATGCGTTGTGGTCGGCGAGCGGCAGCAGCAGGTGCACACAGGCGCCCCGGCCGGGGCCGTCGCTGGTGGCGTAGATGCGGCCGCCCATGGCGGTCATGGTGTTGGCGCACCAGTGCAGGCCGATGCCCGAACCGCGCGCCTTGGAGGTGAAGCCGCGCTCGAACAGGCGCGTCAGCGCCTCCGGGGTGATGCCCTGGCCGTTGTCGGCGAAGCAGACATGCGCCAGGTTGGGATGTTCCGGGTCGGCCGGACCGGCGAAGATGCGCACCAGTCCGGGCCGGTCGTCCTGGCCGCCGGCGGCCATGGCCTCGGCCGCGTTGATGAGCAGGTTGGTGATCACCTGCTGCAGGGCGACGCGCGTGGCCGCCACCCGGTCGATGGCGGCTACATTCTCGTCGATCTCGATGCGCATCCGGCTGAGCATCTCCCCGGGCAGGAGTTCAGCGCTCTCGGTGATCAGCCGGTGCAGGACCAGGGGTTCGATGGTTCGCTGGGCGGTGGCGAAGCGGCGCTGGTCGGCGAGGATCAGCTGGGCGTGGTCCACCTGGGTGCGGATGGTCTCCAGTTCGTCCGTGGTCCGTTCCACCAGCCCTGCCAGTTCGGCCGCAGCCAGCTCGGTAAAACGGGCGAGGTCGGCGCGGCGTTCGGCCGGGGTGGCCGGGTCGGCCAGTTCAGCCGAGGCCATGGTCATCTCCGCCAGCGGCGCCTGTTTGAGTTCGCGCCGCAGGTTGATGAGTTTGACCCCGATGGGGGTGATGGCGTTGCCGATGTTGTGCAGGGCGCCCCGGGCCATCTCGGCGATGCCCGACTGGTACGACTGCTCGACCAACTGCTGGCGGGTTGCGGCCAGGCGTTCGACCATGATGTCGAACTCACGCGCCAGCGTGCCGATCTCGTCCGTGCGGTGCATGGCGAGGCGGGCGTTCAGGTCACCGCGCGAGCCGATGGTGCGGGCGTGGCGGGTGAGGGTGGCGATCGGGCTGAACACGGTCTGCCGCAGGAAGACGAGCAGGGTGAGCAGCACCAGCGCGCCGGCCGCGGTCAGTGACAGGGCGGCGTAGCGCAGGGTGGCCTGGCCCTGGGCGATGATGTCGCGCGGCGTGTCCACGTGGAAGCGCAGGAGCGGCGCGCCGGTGAGGTCGGCCACCTCGGTGCTGCCGCGGGTGCTGCCGCCGTCCACCCGGAGCTGCACCGGCGAGTGACGCACCAGGGAGGCGGTTTTCTCCTCGGCCGGCAGCTTCGCGCCCTCGCTCGCGGGCAGCAGTTCGACCTGCAGCTGCACCTGGGCCTGGGTCCCGAACCGTTCGGTTGCCTCCTTGTTCAGCAGGCGGCCCATGACCACCCGGCCGCGGCTCGGGCCCTGGCCCTCGCTGGTCAGGATCGGCCGGCTGGCGACCAGGAACACGCCGGCCTCGGTGCGCAGCAGGCCGGCCACGGTCTCTTCGCCGTGCGGGGCGAGGAGCGGGTGGCTCACGGCCAACCGGTCGGCCGACAGCGCGCCCAGGGCCAGTTCCCGCTCGTTGTCGTGATCATAGCCCATGCCCCAAACCCGGCGCCCCTCCGGGGTGTAGAAGGCAATCAGGTTCACTTTGAGACTTTCCAGGGCGAGCACGTTCAGGTTGGCCTCGCGGTACGCCTCGTTGCCGTCGGTGATGAATTTGTAGGTGTCGTCCCAGGTGCCCCAGTCGGTGGCCGAGGGGACGAGCAGTTCGATGTCGCGCTCCAGGGCCTGCACCGCCCGCTGGGTGTTGCTCGTTGCGGTCTCCTCCTCGAGCTGGACAAAGGCTGGCAACAGGACGAACCGCTGCACCGCGAACTCGATCAGGGCGTACATCGCGAACAGGCCAAGGAGGAGCAGGATGATTTTCTTTTTCAGGGACATGGGGTCGGGTTCCGGGCAAAGGGTGGCGGCGCGCAGGGGCAAACACCGGCGGATGCGGGGCCGGTGCCGCGGCTGTGCCGGAGGGGGCGAGGGGAGAGCGCCGGTTCAGTTCACATCCACTCCGGTACGCTCCGAAAACGGGCCGTGACAAGGAAGGACGACGTACCGGATTGTGTCACGGCCGGAAAGAGGAAGTCAAGGTGGCCCGGGAAAGGGATGGGAAAGATTTGGTAAAGACGAAGGCGGGGGACGCGGCTCACCCGAGCCAGGCCCGGTACAGGCGGGAGAGTTCGACCACCAGGACCACGGCCCAGAGGAGGATGCTGATGCCGGCCGCGGCTGCGGCAATATCCTTGATAACCTTGATTTTTTGGTTTTCGGCGGTCTCGATGAAGTCGCACAGGGCCTCGATGGCGCTGTTGAACAGTTCGGCCACCAGCACCATGGCGGTGGCGGCGGTGATCATGAGAAAGTCGAGCCACTGGCGGAGCCAGAAACTGGCGCCGAGCACGAGCAGGGAAAGGACGAGTTTGTAGGTGACGCTGAAATCGTAGCGCACTGCGTAGCGCAGGCCGGACAGGCAGACGCGGATCTTGCGCAGCGGGTGATAGCCCTTTTCGCCGGTGCCGAGGAATTTGTTGTGCATGATCGGGGCAGGGACTCAGGGGGTGGAGTGCGACCGGCGGCCGTGGGTGACCACGACCCCGAGGGCGACGAGAATGCCGATCAGCCCGCCGGCGAGCACGTCCGAGAGGTAGTGGACCTGGAGATGGACCCGCGACCAGCCGACGAGCACGACGGTGCAGAGGGCGACGGTTATGGTTGCCGCGGCCGGTCCCGTTGGCGTGCGGCGGCGGGCGATGAGTGCCGCGGCCAGGAAAAAGGCCGCGGCCTGGGCGGTGTGCGCGCTCGGGAAGGACCAGTCCGCAGGCATGGGCACAAGCAGCTGGTCGATCTGGGGCCGAGGCCGGCGGACGAGCAGCTTGAGCGCGTGCACGAGCACGGCCGTCAGCCCGAGGCTGGCCACGGGCAGAAGCGATTCGTACCGGCGACCGGCGGCCACCGGCAGGGCGGCCACGGCCAGGGCCGCGGGCAGGAGCACACGAAGCGAACCCAGCCAGGTGACGGCCAGGAAAAAGGAATCGACGAGGGTGGGCGGTTCCATGGGGCGGCAGTTGTGCGGATGCGGGGGCGGAGCTGCGGCGCGATACGCGAGCCCGGACACTGTGCCATCCATGGCCCTCCGCGGCAAGGGAAAAGACGTGAGTCGCGGCTTGCCGCCTTCCGGTGGCCGGGACGATCCGCGCCACCCCGCCGATCGGGAGGGATCCGCCATTCCCCCCGGGGCGGGTTGGCCCCGGGGGGAAGCGGGGGTGGTCAGAAGGTGTAGGCGAGGCTCACCCCGCCGTAGACGGTGGTGTCCACCGCCTCGTCCGGCAGGGCGTCGTCGTCCAGCCGGTCGGACAGGCTGAGGCTGGCGCCCACGGTCCAGGTCTCGGTGAGGGCGTGGGTGATCCCCGCGGTGAGGGTGTAGTTGAAAAAACCGCCGTCCGTGCCGCCGGCGTAGAAGGCGGCAAAATCTTCGCCGGCGAGGCCGACCGAGCCGCCGAGCGCGAACGTGGTCGTTTCGCTCACACTGTATTCGTAGCCGAGCCCCAGGTTCAGGTAGTAGTCCTCCACCTGATCGACGTCGTAGAAGAACTGGGTGGCCGCGGTCAGGCCCGGGGCGAATCCCCAGCTCAGGCCGGCGAACAGCTCGGTGGTGGACGCGGCCCCGCCCGGGAACAGGTACTCGATCACGCCCAGGCTGGCATCCACCGGGCCCAGGGTTTTGGTGTAGGAGGCGGTCAGGTCGACCTCGGAGAACTCGCCGTCATCCACCGCGCCGTTGTAATCGTCCAGGTCCAGGTTGCCCCAGACGTTGAAGGCGAAACCGCCCTGGCTCACGTCCATGCTCGGCTGCAGCACCAGGCCGTCGTTGAAGGTCAGGCCGCGCCAGACATAGGCCGAGTTGGCGGCCAGGGCGGCGGTGGCGGTGGCGGCGGCCGCCTGACCGGCGGTGCCCAGGGGAACAAGGGTCGCCAGGGCGACCAGGGAAGTGAACCGTTTCATGCACGCTCTCCAGTGGAAGGGAATAGTGGGTGACGCCAACCGCCCGCTTCCAGGGACCCGGAAGGGGGGAGCGGGGGATGCGCCCTTGTGCGAAACGGTTTTGCGGGAATCGTGCCAGTGTTTAGGAAAAAAAGAAAAGAAGAATATGTTTCAATGGTTAAGGGTGAAGGCAGGAAAGGTTTGGCTAACCGACCTCTATTTTAGTACATTTTTGCACAAACAATGAATTTCCTCTGAACAATAATGTGCAAAAAATAAACAGAATGGTTGTCAACACAAGACCCTTCGGGCGGGATGATACCGGGCGGCTGGGGGCTATTTCTTCAGTTCGATGGTCACCTCCACGTCCGGCCAGCGCCGGGCAACGGGCTGGATGGACGGGCGGGCGATGATCTTGGTGAACAGCTTGCTGTCGGTGGCGATGGATTCCAGGTAAATGGGGGTGGTCAGCACCTCGGTGGTCTGCTTTTCGTCCCGGCCGGCGGGCATGGTGACGAGCACCGTGTCCGGGTTGACGGTGATCTTGCCGATCTTCAGGTTGCCCGGCAATTTGCCGATGATCTGCGGTTTGATGGCCAGGTTCTTCTCCACGATCTCGGCCAGGGTCAGCTTGAGTTGTTGGGGCGAACTGTCCAGCAGGGTGACGCCCTTGGGCAGGTTGAGGTTCTCGCTGGTGATGATGATCGTCTGCGTGCCTTTGGTCATGCGCGACAGGTCGATCTTGACACTGGGCGGGTTGGCGGCGAGGGTGTCCATGTCCGACTTGGGCCCGGTGAGGTGCAGCTTGACCTCGTCCTCCTTGTTGCCGACCAGGGCGAGGTCCTCGGCGGGCGAGGTGTAGTCGATGGTCACCGGCAGCACCCGTTCGACGATCTCACGCTGGGCGACGATCAGGGTGGACCAGAAGATGGTGGCGATCACCAGGCTGATGAGCACCTGGAAGACGGTGCGTTTGCGGATCCGGGGGGCGTTTTCCAGGCCGAGGAAACCCATCTCCCGCTGGTGGTCGAGGATGGCTTCGGTGATAGCGCCGGCATCGCCCATGGGGTGCATCTCGCCGTTGACAAAGGCGGACACCCGGCCGCGCTCCTCCGAAACCACCAGGGCAAGCGCATCGGTCTGCTCGGCCAGGCCCATGGCTGCATGGTGGCGGGTGCCGTACTCCTCGGACAGCCGGGTGGACTGGCTCATGGGCAGGCGGACGCCGAACTGGGTGAGCCGGTTGCCCTCGAGCAGGACCGCGCCGTCGTGGCCCGGCGAATTGGGGTCGAAGATGCTGAGGATGAGCGGCATGCTCGGCAGGGCGTTGAGCTGGTAGCCGCCGGAGAGCTTGTCCCTGATCGGCTCCCGGCCGGGCAGGACGATGATCGCACCGCAGCGTTCCTCGGCCAGCTTGCAGAGGCTTTCGGCGATCAGGCCGGGCAGCTGGGTGTCCTGGTCGCGCAGCCGTCCGGGACTCACTGACACCGCCTTTTCCAGTACCTTGCGCAGCTCCGGCTGGAAGATGACGATCAGGCCGAGTACGGCCACGTGGCTGACGTTCTGGTAGATCCACTCGATGCCCTGCAGGTTCAGGGCGCTGGCCAGGACGAACACCAGGAAGGCGAGGACGATGCCGGCCATGATCTTCCAGGTGCCGAGCCGGAGCAGGGTGCGGTGGAGAAAGAACAGTCCGGCGCTGATCAGCAGGATGTCGAGAATGGCCCGCCAGGAGAAGAAGTCGTAGGCGAGAGCGACGGAATGGCCCATGGGTCGGTTCCAGCAAGAGGTTGTCGCGGCGCGGGCGCGCCGGTCGGGTGCGGTGCAGGGTGGTCCCGGTGTCTGCAGGCGGGTGCGTTTGCAAGAGTAAGGCCGATTATAGCAAAAACCAACCGGAGTTCGAGGAGAAAATTTGGGCGGCCACGGAGGGGTCTGTCCGCCGCAACCGGGCGATTGCCGGCGCCGGCCGGGGCTGGCGGGCGGGTGGCGTGGCCGGCCGTTTCCCTGCCGCCGCCGTCAAAAGAGCTTGATTTTTCAGCGGAGGGAGATATTATTGCATGTTTTTTGAAAACTGAATTCCTACCAAGGAGAATCCATCATGTCCCGTCAATGTGAAATTTGTGGCAAGGGTCCTGTCACGGGCAACAATGTCAGCCACGCCAACAACAAGACCCGTCGTCGCTGGCTGCCCAACCTGCAGCGTGTGCGCATGGTCACCGCCAACGGCGGCACGGTGCATGTCAATGCCTGTACCCGCTGCATCCGTTCCGGCGCCGTGGTCAAGCCCGCCTGAGACCGATCCCGCTGTACAGTGATCAGGCGGGACGCCCCGGGCGCCCCGCCTTTTTTCACCTGCTGCCCGCTGTTTTCGCCCCGCCCCCCCGTCCGCGCAACGGAGTTGCTGTCATGAGTGAAGAGGAAATCCGTTTCCTGCCCTATGAAGAAGCCCTCCGCCTGGTGGCCGCCATCCAGGAGGAGGAGGATGTCGATGACCCCGATCACCGTGTGTTCATGGTGTACAATCATCAGGACCGGGAAATCTGCTGGTTCGACTACGAGGAAACCCTGCGTGATGCCGGCGTCAGCAAGAACGACGAGGCTTCCAAGGCGGCCGTGACCGAATACGTCATGCGTCACATCCCCGACTGGGCCCGCGACCTCTGAGCGCGCCCCGGGAGCAGCCCCTCACACCACCCCCCCGGGCATGTCCGGCACCGTCTCGTTGCCGAGCACATAGCCGCCATCCATCCTGATCACCGCCCCGGTCAGGTAGTCCGCCTCCGCCAGCAGAAAAAACACCATCCGCGCCACCTCATCCGGGGTGCCGGTGCGCCCGAGCAGGGTGTGACTGACCAGGGCCTGCCGCTGCGCCTCGTCGAGCAGATCCCAGCCGCGCGTGCCTGGCCCGTGGCGGCTGTCGATCAGGCCGAGCATCAACTCGTTCACCCGCACCGTGGGCGCACCCAGCCGCGCCCAGGTCTCGGTGAGCGAGGCCACGCCCCGGTTGGCGGCGGCGTAGCCGTCGTTGAACAGGAGTCCGGCCGGCCCGCTGCGGCCGATGATCCCGGCGATGGAACTGAGGGTGACCACCGCCGCGGCGGCGCTGCGTTTGAGCAGGGGCAGGGCCCGGTCGAACACCAGCCACTTGGCGTGCAGGGTGGTGTCCATCTCCAGCTGCCACTGCTCCCGGTTCACCTCCCGCCGGTAGCTGCCGTGCACCACCGGCATGCCGCCGCGCTCGATGTTGTTGACGAGGAAATCAAGGCGGCCGAACCTCTGCTCGATCCGCGCCATCAGATCGGTTACCTGGTGCGGGTCGCGCAGGTCGACCTGCACGCACAGGTGGTCCTGGTCGCCGAATTCCCGCTCCATGGCCGCGGCCGACTCCGGCCAGTCATGCCAGGGCAGGACCAGTTGCGCCCCGCGGCCGGCGAGCAGCCTGGCCACGGCCAGGCCCACGGGCCGCGACGCCCCGAGCACCAGGCCCTTTGCCCCCTGTACATTCATCTTGTTTCTCCCCGGTGGCTGTTTATAGTTGCCCCATACGCCGCCCTGCTTACACCAATCCCACAGGATCGACAATGCACCCTGTCCGTTTGCTTGCCACTGTTCTTGCCCTCGCCCTCGCCGGCCTGCTGCTCACCCTCGCCCCGCCTGGTGCGCAGGCGACCGCACCCGCGCCCGCGGCCGAAGCTCCGCCCGCGGCCACGTCCCCGCCCGTCGTCGCCTGGCCACACGAGGCCAGCGACCTCGCCCCTGACCCGAGCCTGCGTTTCGGCCGGCTGGACAACGGCCTGCGCTACGTGCTCCTGGTCAACCGCGAGCCGCGCGACCGGGTGGCCCTGTATCTGAACGTGCAGGCCGGTTCCCTGCACGAGACGGACGACCAGCGGGGCGTGGCCCACTTTCTCGAGCACATGCTGTTCAACGGTACCACCCACTACCCGCCCGGCACCCTGGTGGAGTACTTCCAGTCCATCGGCATGGGCTTTGGCGCGGACACCAACGCGCACACCAGCTTCGACGAAACCGTCTACAACCTGCTCCTGCCGTCCGGCACAAAGGAGGTGCTGGCCGAGGGGTTCAAGGTGCTGGCCGACTACGCCCGCGGCGGGCTGCTGCTCGAGGCGGAGGTGGAGCGCGAGCGCGGCATCATCCTTGCCGAGAAGCGCAGCCGCGATTCGGCCGAGTCACGGGTGGGCAAGGAGCAGCTGCGCTTCGATTTCGCCGGCACCCTGGTGGCCGAGCGCGACCCCATCGGCACCGAGGCGGTGATCACCGCCACGGACAGCCGCCTGCTGCGCAGCTATTACGACCGCTGGTATCGTCCGGACAACATGATCGTGGTGGTGGTCGGCGACATGGTCCTGGCAGAGGCCGAGCAGCTCCTGCGCCAGCGCTTCGCCCCGCTCGTTGCCGCTGGTCCGGCCGCGAGCCCTCCGGACCTCGGCCGGGTCGGCGAGGAGGGCGTCCAGGTACTGTTTCAGCCCGAACCGGAACTGGGCTACACCGGCCTGACCCTGAACACGGTGGGCAACATCGCCCCGCGACCCGATTCCCGCGCCTGGCAGGCGGAACAGCTGCGCCACTACCTGGGCACGGCCCTGCTCAACAACCGCCTGCAGCAGCTGGAACGGCGGCCGGGCAGTCCGCTCACCTCCAGCCGGGTGTCCGGCGGCCTCTTTCTCCGGCAGTTCGGCTATGCCGGCCTCACCGCCCGGGTCGAGCCGGGCACATGGCGACAGGGGCTGGAAATGCTGCAGACCGCGATTGCCCAGGCCCTGCGGGACGGGTTCACCGCGGCGGAGCTGGACCGGGTCAAGGGGGAGCTGCGCGCCTCGTTGGACAAAGCCGTGCAGACCGCCGCCTCGCGCGACAGCGGCCGCATCGCCCGTGACCTGATCCGCAAGCTGAACAGCCATGAGGTGCCGCTCTCGCCCGCCCAGGAGATGGCCTTGTACGGCCCGCTGCTCGAGCGGATCACCCTGGCTGAGGCCAACGACGGTCTGCGCAGCCTGTGGCGCGCGCCGCGTCGGCACGTGCAGGTGGTGGGCGTGGTCCCGCCTGATCTCGCCGGCAAGGGTGCCGAGGAACAGATCCGCGGGGTCTATGCCGCGCACGCGGCCCGGCCGGTACCCGCCTGGGTGGCGGAAAAACAGGTGGACTTCCCCTACCTGCCGGTGCCGGCAGCGGCCGCTGCAATCGTTGCCGAGACCGGTCATGCGGATATCGACGCCCGGAGTGTCGAGTTCCGGGGCGGGGTGCGGCTCACCACCAAGGCCACCGATTTCGATGCCAACCAGGTGCAGGTGGCCATCCATTTCGGCCACGGCCGCCGGGCGGAACCCACGGAGGGGATGGCCCTGGTCGCCGAGGCGGTGGTGCGGGAGAGCGGCGTGGGCCGACTCAGCCGCGAACAGCTGGAGGCGGCCCTGGCCGGTTCGAACGTCAAGCTCGACTTCCGTGTCGGTACGGAGAGCTTTGTCCTCACCGGCTCGGCCCTGGCCGGGGAACTGGAGTTGCTCCTCCAGCTGGCCTACGCCCGCCTGCACGACCCGGCCTTCCGCGACGAAGCCCTGGCCCGCAGCCGCGAGCAGCTGCGCCAGATGTACGAGCAGATGGCCAGTTCGGTGGAAGGCATGCAGCAGCTGCAGGGGGAACGGTTTCTTGGCGGTGGCGGCCGCGAGTACGGCCTGCCCGCCTGGGAGGCGGTGGAGCGGGTGACGCTCGCCCGGGTGGAGGAGTGGCTGCGGCCCGCGTTCGCCACCGCGCCGCTGGAGATCACCATCGTCGGTGACATCGACCCGCAGGAGGCGGCGCGCCTGGTCAGCCGTCACTTCGGCGCCGAGGAGCGCGTTCCCGGGGACGAACCAGCGATGGCGCCGCTCGTTTTCCCGGCGGGTGCGCACCAGCAGTTCACCGTGGCCAGCGCCATCGACAAGGCCCAGCTCACCGTGGCCTGGCGGATCGGCGACTACTGGGACATCCACCGCACCCGGCGGTTCAACGTGCTCGCCAGCGTGCTCGGCGACCGGCTGCGCGTGCGCGTGCGCGAGGAGTTGGGGGCCGCCTACTCACCCCGGGTGTTCAGCCAGCCCAGCCGCATCCGGCCGGACTTCGGCCTGCTCCAGGCCAGCCTGACCGTTGCCCCGGACCAGGCGGAACCGCTGGCGAGGATCATCGCCCGGACCGCGGCCGAACTGGGGCAGAAGGGGGTGCAGGCCGAGGAGCTGCAGCGTGCGCTCGAGCCGACCCTGACCGCGATCCGCGACGCCCGGCGCACCAACCGCTACTGGCTGGACGGGGTGCTCGGCCTGTCCGGTCGCCATCCCGAACAGCTGCGCTGGCCCCTGACCATCACCGATGATTTCGCCGCCATCACCGCGGCGGAGTTGACCGCGCTCGCCGCCGCCCACCTGGGCGCGGAGCAGGCGGCGGTGGTCATCGTCCGGCCGGACAAGGCCCAATAGCCCGCGGCCTCGGGTTCGTCTTCAGCCGGCCAGCCACACGGCCAGGTTCTCGGCCTGCTTGACCGCCTTGTCGGAGACGCCCTTGAACTGACCGGTGCCGCCGCCCCGGGGCCGCCGGCCAAGGACAATGGTGCCGCAGTTGTGGGCCCTGGCCTGGCGCAGCAGGTCGCCGCTCACATCCAGGTGCATCTGCACCGGCAGCTGGGTGATGCGCCGGCGGCCGACGCCGTTGTCCATGAGCACCTGGGCGTGGGCGTAGAACAGGAAGTTGTCGATGTCCAGGTGGCGGTCGCACCACGCCCGACCCCACTGGGCGTGGAACTCCTCGGCCCGGGCCGGCGCCTGCTTGCCGAATACGCTGTCCGAGTGGTACAGGCAGATTTCCGCGTCCGGGTGGTTCTTGAGGACAAAGCCCAGGTGGTCGGCGGCCTTGAGCGAGGCGGGCTGGCAGTGCACGGCGAGCAGGAAGCGGTGCGAGCTGACCTTGCCGTCGACGATCCACAGCGGCACCCGCTGGCATTTCTCCACCAGCTCGCCCGAGGTGCTGCCGAACAGCATGCTGCCCACGCCCCCCAGGCCGCGCCGGCCGATCACCAGGCTGTCGTAGCTGCCGCGCTCTGCCTCGTCGCGGATGGTGGCGGCGATGCCGCCGGTGGCCACGCGGACGCGTGTTTGGATGCGCACCGCCGGAATGCCGGCGCGCTGCAGCCGCTCGCCCGCCTCGCGCAGGTGGCGGTGCGCCTGCTGCGTGCGCCGGTCGGATCCGGCCGTGGGGCTGCGGTGCGGGTCCACATCGAACATCCACTCCTTGCCGGCGCCGCCGGAGGGGGCCACGGCCAGCAGGTGCAGGTGCAGGCTGCTGTCGGCGGCAAAAAGGTGCGCCAGGTAATCGAGGCTGTTGGCGCTGTACACGCTGCCGTCGATGGCCACGAGTATGGTCTTCTCCATCTGCTTCCCTCCCTTGTGCTGTTCTCGCCTGGTGTTCCCTTTCCGGCCGGCTTGCCCGGCGCTGCCCCTGATGCTACAGTAGCAAGAAATCACCCTTCGGCAGGGGCGGACCGTTTGCTGCCGCCCGAAATCCCCACTCCGTGGAGCGCGCCGTGCACCGTGTGGTCAACACCGAAAAAATCCCGATCCTCCTCTGGCTGGACCAGCTGGACGAGGAGGCCATGGACCAGGCCCGTCACCTGGCCAACCTGGACTGCGCCTTCCACCACATCGCCATCATGGCCGATGCCCACGTGGGGTACGGCATGCCCATCGGCGGGGTGCTGGCCACGGTGGGCGCGGTCATCCCCAACGGCGTGGGCGTGGACATCGGCTGCGGCATGCAGGCGGTGCGCACCGGCCTCGACGAAGTGGGGCTGGAGCAGCTGCGCGCCATCCTCGGCGACCTGCGCCGCACGGTGCCGGTGGGGTTCAAACATCATGCCCGGCCGCAGCCGCAACCATTGATGCCCGACCCGGGCGCGGCCGGGCAGGAGCACGAGCTGCCGGTGATCCGCGCGGAGTTCGCCAGCGCCCGCCACCAGCTCGGCACCCTGGGCGGGGGCAACCACTTCATCGAGATCCAGCAGGGCAGCGACAACCATATCTGGCTGATGGTGCACAGCGGCAGCCGCAACCTCGGCTACAAGGTGGCCGGGGTGTACAACCGGATCGCCGTGCAGCTGGCCAGGAAGGCGGGCAAGGGGGCGATTCCCAAGCAGTGGCAGCTGGCCGCGCTGTCGCTCGACTCGGCCGAGGGGCAGCGCTACCTGCGGGAGATGACCTACTGCGTTGCCTTTGCCCGGGCCAACCGCGGCCGCATGATGGCGGTGCTCAGCGAAATCGTCGCCGGGGTGACCGGCTGCGACCAGTTCGACCCGGCCATGGACGTGGCCCACAACTACGCCGCCCGGGAGCACCATTTCGGCCGCGAGGTGTGGGTGCACCGCAAGGGCGCAACCCGCGCCTTTGCCGGCGAGTCCGGCATCATCCCCGGCTCCCAGGGCAGCCGCAGCTACATCGTCCGCGGCCTGGGCAACGAACAGTCGTTCAAGTCCTGCTCGCACGGCGCCGGCCGGGTGCTCGGCCGCAAGGAGGCGCAGCGGGTGCTCGACCTGGAGACCGAGGTGCGCCGGCTCGACGCCCGCCACATCCTCCACGCCCTGCGCGGCCGCCGCGACCTGGAGGAGGCGCCGGGCGCCTACAAGGATATCGCCACGGTGATCGCCAACCAGCGCGACCTGGTCGAGGTGGTGGTGGAACTGCAGCCGCTGGCCGTGCTCAAAGGCTGAGCCGTTCGCGCTCAGCGGAACAGTTCGCCCGGAGGCGGCAGCAGGCTGTGGGCGTACAGGGCCCGCGGGTCGGCGCCGCCGAGCAGCAACTCCACCGGGCCGGCCAGGGGCCGGCCCAGCGCGGCCAGCGGACCCGGGCCGAAGAGCCGGGCAACCAGCACCTCCACCGGCTTGTCCACCCGCTGCAGCCGCTCGCGCAGGGAGCCCGGGCCCAGGTCCAGGTAGTAGCCGTTCTCCACCGGCACCTTGGCCAGCCGGCCCGCCTCGGCAATGGCCTTCTCCAAGTTGCCGAGCAGGTCCACCAGGCCGAGCCGGTGCGCGGTGGCCCCGTCCCAGACCCGCCCCTCGGCGATCTTCGCCACCGCGGCGACGTCCATCTCCCGCCCCCGGGCGACCACCTCGAGAAACTGCCGGTAGCCCTGCTCCACGTCCATCTGAAACATGGCCTGCTCCTCAGTCGACATGGCGCTGGCCAGGTTGCCGAAGTGGGACACCGCGGTGGTGCCGACGCCGTCGCCGTGCACGCCGAGGCGCGCCAGGGTCCGCTCCAGGGTGGGCACCGCACCGAAGATGCCGATGGAGCCGGTGAGGGTCATTGGCGAGGCCACGATCAGGTCGGCATCCGCACTCAGCCAGTAGCCGCCCGAGGCGGCCATGGCCCCCATGGACACGACCACCGGTTTGCCCGCCTTGCTGGTGAGCGCCAGTTCCCGGCGGATCAGCTCGCTGGCGATCGCGCTGCCGCCGCCGGTGGTGATGCGCAGGACCACGGCCTTGACCCGCTTGTCCTCGCGCGCCTTGCGGATCTGGCGGATCAGGTCGTCCGAACCGATCTGGCCGACCGTGCCGGCGCCGTAGAGGATGTTGCCCTCGGCAACGATGATGCCGATCAGCTGGTCCTTGCCCTGCGCGCGGGTGTGCGGCGGGGTGAAGGTCTCCAGGTAATCGGCAAAGCCCACGTGGCTGGGGCCGCCTGTTTTGTCCGGCTCGCCGAGCAGCGCCTTGAGTTCGCTCTCCATTTCCTGATGGGATTTCAGGCCGTCCACCAGGCCGGTGGTCAGGGCCAGGGCGCTGCGGTCGCCGTTCACCGAGGCCAGGTTGGCCACCTGCGTGTTGATGTTTTCCCCCAGGTTATCCACTGTCAGCTTGCGGTGCCGGGCGATGTCGGCCACGCAGGCGGTCCACAGGTTGCCGAGCCACAGGCTGTTGGCCTCTCGGTCCTCGGCGGACATGTCGTTGCGTATGAGCGGTTCCAGGGCCGACTTGTAGGTGCCGACGCGGAACACGTGCAGGTTCACCGCCAGCCGGTCGAGCAGCTCCCGCAGGTAGAGGCGGAACACCGCGAAGCCGCGCAGGTTGACCGCGCCCATGGGCTGCAGGTAGATCCGGTCCGCCCAGGTGGCCAGATAGTACTGGGCCTGGGAGTAGGAGTCGGCAAAGGCGATCACCTTCTTGCCCGCCTGCTTGAACCGCGCCAGGGCCGCGCCGATGCTCTGCGCCTGGTCGAGGCTGATGCCAGTGATGCGGCCGGGCTTGAGCAGGAGCAGCTTGATGCGCTGGTCGGCCGCGGCCCGGTCGATGGTGTCGAGCACGTCCTGCAGGGCCACGTCCTCGCTCAGCGGCCCGCCGGCGAGCCGGTTGATCACCCGGGTCATGGGGTCGATGGGCGAGCGCTTCTCGACGATGGCGCCCTCCGGGGCGAGCACCAGGGCCGCGCCGTCGGGCACGCTGACCGGCGGCCGGTAGAGGAGCAGGGAGAGCACGCCGACCAGCGAGGCGAGCAGCAGCAGGTTGACCAGCACCGACAGGCCGGAACTGAGAATCTTCCATGCCCAGACGATGGGCAGGGTCAGGATCTGGAACACGCGTTTCATGGGCCGGCCTCCTCGGGGCGGGGCGGATGGGAACAGGGCGGCATTGGCGCTCAGGCCGCCTCCTGGCAGGCGGCCATCATACCACCAATCCGTGGGGACCGGAACAGTTCGCTCGCCATCCCGCCAACGGGCGGGGAGAGCCGCGGATCCGCGCCGGGACCTGCCCGGCCGGCGGGAGCGCTCAGGTCCGGGAGGGGGCGGAGCGGATTTCCAGGCTCAGCGCCTGGGCCAGCTCCTGCAGGGAATAGGGCTTGCGGATGAACTGGCTGATGCCGAGTTCCAGGGCGCGGTTGATGTCCTCGACGCTGGAGTAGCCGCTGGTGATGATCCCCTTGAGGCCGGGCGCGTGCTCGAGGATCCGCCGGTAGGTGTCGCAGCCGTTCATGCCCGGGTCCATGATCATGTCGAGCAGCACCAGGTCCACCTCGGTCCGCCGCACGATGGCCACCGCCTCTTCGCCCGAGGCGGCGGTGAGGGGCTCGTAGCCGAGGCGGATGAGCAGCCGCCGGGCGATCTCACGCTGGCTCTTTTGGTCGTCCACCACCAGGATGCGCTCGCCCCGGCCACGCTGCTGGTCGGACACGGCGGGCTGGGGCGGCGGCCGGAACACGCCCTGGCGGTCGGCCGGGAAATAGAGGGAGAACAGCGAGCCGCGGCTGCTGGTGACCACGTCGACAAAGCCGCCGTGGTCGTGCACGGTGTTCCACACCACCGCCAGTCCCAGGCCGGTGCCGCTGCGGCCCATCACCTTCTTGCTGTAGAAGGGGCTGAAGATCTGCCTGATGTCCTGTTCGGAGATGCCCGGGCCGTTGTCCTCCACCGACAGCAGCACGTACTCGCCCGGCTCGATGGTCTCGTAGCCCTGGTAAGGCAGGGAGAAGCACACGTTCTTGGTGGCGATGGTGATCTGGCCGCTGGTCTGGATCGCCTCGGCGGCGTTGTTCACCAGGTTCATGATCGACTTGGCCAGGTGCATGGCCGAGCAGCTGATGTTGAGCAGCTTGCCCTCCAGGTAGGTGGCCACCTTGATTTCCGGGTAGCGCTGGGCGATCTCCCGGTACTCCACCGACTTGAGGTAGGCGGTGACCAGGGTGTTGAGGTTGTGCACCTCCTTCTTGCAGGTGGCCCCGCGGGCCACGGTGAGCAGGTCGTTGACCACCGCGGCGGCGCGCTTGCCGGCCTCGCGGATCATGATCAGTTCCTCGCGGTACCTGAAGTCCCGGGCCAGGTCCATGAGCATCAGCTCCGGGTAGGTGATGATGCCGGAGAGGATGTTGTTCAGGTCGTGCGCCACCGAACTGGCCATCAGCCCGAGCGACTCCATGCGCTGGGCGTCGGCCAGCTTCTCCATGAGTGCCATCTTCTGCTGCAGGGCGATCTCGTTGGCGGTGACGTCGCGGATGGCGGCCACCTGCACCTGGCGGCCCTGGTGGTCGATGTGCTTGACGCGGATCTCCACCGGGAAGGTGGAGCCGTCCTTGCGGATGCCGCGCGCCTCGAACGGGCCGATGGTCTCCGGGTCGCCGCCCGGGTCCATGGTGCGGATGGAGGCGCGGTCCAAGAGCACGCTGAACACCTGCCGACCGATGAGTTCCTCCTCCCGGTAGCCGAACATCCGGCAGAGCTGGGTGTTTGCCTGCAGCAGGGAGCCCCGGTCGTAGATGATGATGCCCTCCCAGGTGGCCCGGGCCAGCTGGCGGAAGCGCTTTTCGCTGCGGCGCAGGTCCTGCTGCAGCTGTTTGTGCTGGATGGCGTGGGCGAGGGTGCGGAGCAGGCTCTCCGGGGCGCAGGGCTTGCGGATGAAGTCGTACACGCCCTGGCGCAGCGATTCGACCGCATTGTCGACCGTGGCGTTGCCGGTCAGGATGATGACCGCGGTGTCGGGGTGGTGGGTGCCCAGGTGCGAGGCGATTTCGGTGCCGGCCATGTCGGGCAGGTTGATGTCCACCAGGGCGGCGGCGTAGGCCCGCTGCCGCAGGCGGTCGAGCGCCTCGGCCCCGGAGTGGGCGAAATCGACCTGGTAGCGTTCGGCCTGGAGGAGGGGCTGCAGACTGCGACAGAACGGGATGGCATCGTCAACGAGGAGAACGGCATGTTCCATGGGCATCGGGGTCATCTGTCAGGGGGAGACTGCCAGTCCAACCGGTCCTCTGTCGGCATCAGCGGATGCCGCACCGGAAAAGCGTCCATAGGATGAATTCTTAAGCCTGTTTGTCGAAAAATGTCCAATGAAAAAATGCCCATAGCCGTTCTCTTGCAAGGGATTCAGCTGGGCAGGGTGAGAGTGAATACCGTTCTCCCGGATCGTGAGTCGCAACGCACCGCGCCGCCCATCTGTTCGGCCAGGCTGCGCACAATGGCCAGGCCGAAGCCGCTGTGGCGGCCCTCCTTGCCGCTCACCCCGTCCTCGAACAGGCCCGCCTGCAGGGCCGGGTCGATGCCCGGGCCGGTGTCCTCGACCAGCACCCGCACCGTGTCCGGCCCGGGTTCGGTGCGCACCGTGATCGTGCCGCCGCCGCTGACCGCGTCCAGGGCGTTGGCCAGCAGGTTGAGCAGGATCTGGCGTAGCCGGTCCCCGTCGGCGCGCACGTTGAGCGGCTCCGGCCACGGCTGGAAGGCGAGGGTGATGCTGTTGTCTTCGGGCAGGGAACCACGGAACATGCGCAGGATGTCCTTGAGGCGGGGGTGCAGCTCGCTTCGGTCGGGCCGGGCGATCACCTGGGCCAGCGCCAGCTGCTCCAGGTCCAGGGTGATGCGGCCGATGCGCTCCATCTCGCTGTCGAGGATGGCCAGTTCCTCGCCGATGGGTTCGCCCCGACCGCTCTTGCGGTCGAGAATGCGCAGGTAGTTGCGCAGGATGGCCACCGGGTTGTTGATCTCGTGGGCGATCTTGCGGGCCACCAGCCTGGCCGCGCGCACGCGCTCGGTTGCGAGCTGCTCCGCCCGTTCGGCGGCGAGGCGCTCCAAGTGCAGGCAGACTGCCGCCTGGTGGGCCAGGAGCGACAGGGGGCCCATGGGCTCGAGCAGGGGCAGGGCGCGTTCGGCCAGGCCGACCAGGAGGAGCCCCTGGACCTCGTCCCGGTGGATCAGGGGCACCGCTGCCAGCCCCTCGGTGGCGAACAGGCGGCGCAGCTGGGCGTCGAGCAGGCTGGCGGCCGGCCGCGCGACCGCTGGCGCGGTGAACGAGTGTTCGCTGTGGCGCAGGCGCAGGGCCCGGGCGATCAGGCTGTCCGCGTGCCGGCCGGGGATAAGGGTCAGGCCATGGACATCCCGGTGCAGGGGATTGCCGGCCGGGACCAGGCAGCGCAGGGTCGGGCCGGGCCCGTCGGGAAGAAAGAACAGGCAACTGTCGATGTTGCACAGGATCTTCAGCCCCTGCTCCACGGCGCGCACGATCTGGTCACTGTCCTCGGCGGCGAGCAGGCTGTCCACCACCCCGGTCAGCCGGGTGAGGTCGCGCACCCGGTTGATCAGGCCGAGCGAGGTTTCGCGGCGCGCCTCCCCTTCCTCGCTGTCCTCGTCGTGGGAGGTGCGAGTCTCGCGCGGCAGGCGGATGCCGAGTTCGGAGGCGATGCGTTCCACCTGCTCCTCCACGCCGGCGCAGAGGTTGTCCACCTGGGGTGGGGTCAGGGTGAAGTACTGCTCGGCCGCGGCCACGCTGTCCGGGTCGGTGGCGCCGGTGTGGGCGAGCAGGTCGGTGAGGCTGATGATCCGGGTGAGCGGCAGGCCCTGGGCCACCTCCTCCACCGGGTGGTGGTGGTAGCGGACAGCGTCGGCCACCAGGGCGGGCAGGTGCCACTGTTCGCACAGCCAGGCGCCGGCCTGGCAGTGGTTGATGTGCAGCTTTTCCTCCTCGAGGAAGGCGAGCCGGCCGCTGTGGCAGCGTACGCCCTTGAGCAACAGCGGCGCGTAGCGACCCGGGAAGGCCATCCACAGCAGCAGCTTGCCGATATCGTGGAGCAGGCCGGCCAGGTAGGCCTCGGACGGGCTGGCAAAGTCCACGGCCACCGCAATCTTGTGGGCGAGCAGGGCGCTCAGGTAGCTGTGGTGCCAGAACCGGTCGATGGAGAGCAGGCCGTTGGACTCCACCCGGCGGAAGACCTGCTGCACCGAGACGCTGATCGCCAGGTTGCGCACCGTGTCCACGCCCAGGTGGATGACCGCCTGCTCCAGGTTGGTGAAGGCCCGGGCCGCACCCACGGCAGAGGAGTTGACCAGCTGCAGGATCTTGGCGCTGATGGCCGCGTCCTTGTCGACGATGCGGGCGATGGTCTGCAGGCGGACGTCCGGGTCGTGACAGCTGTCGATGAGCTGCACGAGCACCTGCGGCATGCTCGGCAGGCTGCCGGAGATGCGCAGGGCGTTGAGGGTGTCGAGCGGTGCGTCCATAACGGTGTGACGGGTCGGGGTGAGGAGGATGGTCGCGGCCGGTTGCGGTTGATCCGGGCTGCAGCGCAGGCCCTGGCAAAATTCCATGGAAAGGGAGCGGTTGCAATCCTTTCGGCGTTTTTGCGCCGGCCCAATAGCAAAAAACCGGTGCCGTCCCGGCGGCGAAATATCGCTTGACCCGCTCCGGACGGGTTGGGTAGTGTCACCGGACCGGGCAGGGGCGGCAGGCTCCCTGCGGCCCACCCCGTGCCCGGACGCACAGACCCCCAGGCCCCCCGCGGCAGCGGCGCGGGCGATCCGGCATCGCACACAGGAGGCGCATCATGCAGCTCGGCAGACTCGGTCATCTTCTCCTCTCTCTGGGCGCCTTCGCCCTGCTGCTCGGTGCGGCGGGCTGCTCGAAAACCATGTACGGGGCGGTGAAGTTCGAATCCAACCCGGCCGGCGCCGAGGTGATCAACCTCAGGGACGACGCCAACCTGGGCATCACCCCGGTGGTGGTCACCTGGGAGTCCAGCGACGGCCAGCCGGAGTACGTGACCGTGCAGGTGCGCAAGAACGGCTACCTGGAGGACATCACCTCGTTCTGGGTGAACACCCGGCACGAGTCGCGGGAGGCGGCCCAGACCCAGGCGCAGCCCATCTTTGTTGACCTCAAGCCGCGGAGGCAGCCATGAGCCGAGCCTTCAGCCGCACCCGGGCCGGCCTGCTGGCGCTCGGCGGGACAGTGCTGCTTGCCCTCGCCGGCTGCGGCGACAAGACCGCCGCGGTGCGCTTCAAGGTGAACTCGGAACCCGAAGGCGCCTACGTCCTCTACCAGTTGAGCGGCACCGAAGCGCCCTGCGCCGGCGAATGGATTTACCTCGGCAACACCCCGCTGCAGGGCATCCACCAGTTCACCCGCGAGCAACTGAGGAACAGCGACCGTATCAGTCTCAGGGTGATGCAGCCCGGCTACATGGACCAGAAAAAGGACTGGGGCGGAGAGGCGTTCTATGAGGAGGCTCGGGAGAAGGGGGTGATCTACTGGACACCGGAGATGATTCCGGCCATCGGTCCATGAGGTCGCGGGGGCAGGGCAGCCATGCGCGTGGGTGAGCGGGCATACCGGTCGATCTGGCTGGCCGCGGACGGCTGGGCGGTGGAGATCATCGACCAGACGCGGCTGCCGTTTCACTTCGAGATCGTCCGCCTGGAGAGCGCGGCCGCGGCCATGGACGCCATCCGCCGCATGCTCGTGCGCGGCGCGCCGCTCATCGGCGCCACCGCGGCCTACGGCATCTGTCTCGGCCTGCGCAAGGATGCCCACGACCGCCACCTGGAGCGGCTGGCGACGGAACTCATCGACTGCCGGCCGACCGCGGTCAACCTGCGCTGGGCGGTGGAGCGGATGCTCGCGCGGCTAGGGCCGCTGCCCCCGGACCGGCGGCTGGCCGCGGCCTACCGGGAGGCCGCCCTGATCTGCGACGAGGACGTGGCTGTCAACGAGGCCATCGGCACCCACGGCCTGGGACTCATCGAGGCCCTGCATCGACGGAAAAACAAGGAGCCGGTACGCATCCTCACCCATTGCAACGCCGGCTGGCTGGCCACGGTGGATTGGGGCACGGCACTGGCGCCGGTATACAAGGCGGCGGCGGCCGGTATCGAGGTGCACGTTTGGGTGGACGAGACCCGGCCGCGCAACCAGGGCGCGAGCCTCACCGCCTGGGAACTGGCCGAGATCGGGATATCCCACCAGCTGATCGTGGACAATGCCGGCGGCCACCTCATGCAGCGCGGCCAAGTCGACCTCTGCCTGGTCGGCACCGACCGGACCACGGCCACGGGCGATGTCTGCAACAAGATCGGCACCTATCTCAAGGCCCTGGCCGCGGCCGACAACGGGGTACCTTTTTACGTGGCCCTGCCCGGGTCGACCATCGACTGGCAGGTGGACGACGGCCTGGCCGGGATCCCCATCGAGGAGCGGGACGCGGACGAGGTGCTCCGGGTGCAGGGACAGGACGCGGACGGCCGGGTGCGGAGCGTGGCCATCGCCCCGGCCGCCACCCCGGCGGTCAACCCGGCCTTTGACGTCACCCCGGCCCGGCTGGTCACCGGCCTGATCACCGAGCGCGGCGTCTGCCTGGCGAGCCGGGAGGGGCTGCTCGGCCTCTATCCGGAACAGCAGTGATGAACGACCGGGAGCTGCGCGCCCAACTGCTGGCCACGGCCCGGGCCATGAACGGCTGCGGCCTCAATCAGGGCACCTCGGGCAATGTCAGCGTGCGCAGCGGCGCCGGCTTTCTGATCACGCCCTCGGCCCTGGCCTACGACCGCTGCGAAGCGGACGACCTGGTGTGGCTGGACGATGCCGGCAACGCCAGCGGCCGCCGCCGACCCTCCTCCGAGTGGCGCATGCACCGCGACCTCTACCGCCACTATCCCGACGCGGGCGCCATCCTGCACGCCCACTCCCCCCACTGCACCGCCCTGGCCTGCCTGGAGCGGGCCATCCCGCCCTTCCACTACATGGTCGCCGTGGCCGGCGGCGACACCGTCCCCTGTGCGCCCTACGCCACCTTCGGCAGCCAGGCCCTGTCTGACGCGGCGGTCGAGGCCCTGCGCGACCGGCGCGCCGCCCTGCTCGCCCATCACGGCATGGTCTGTTACGCCGCCGACCTGGACAACCTGCTCGCCCTGGCCATCGAGGTCGAGAGCCTGGCGCGCCTGTACCTGCTTGCCCTGCCGGTGGCCGAACCGCCGCTGCTGTCGCCGGCACAGATGGCCGAGGTGCAGGCGCGTTTCGCCGACTACCGGCCCTGAACGCTCGGGCCTGCGGTCCGCTGTCAGCGCAGGTAGAGCAGGGCGCCGATCTGGTAGATGCCCACCGCCAGGAGAAAGGCGAACAGGGTGTTGAACACCACCGAAAAGGCCGCCCATTTCCACGATCCCGCCTCCTTGGCGATGCACACCACGGTGACGAAACAGGGGGCGTAGAACATGATGAACACCAGCACCGCCAGGGCCACCACCGGGTTCCAGTTGGCGTCGCGACGGAGCCGCTCGCTGAGCGAACCGGCCGCCTCGGGATCGACCTCGCCCAGCGAATAGGCGGTGCCCAGGGTGGAGATGATCACCTCCTTGGCCGCGAACCCGCCGATCAGGGCGATGTTCGTGCGCCAGTCGATGCCCGCGTAGCGGCTGACCGCCTCGCAGGCGGTACCGATGCGGCCGGCGATGGAGTGGCGCAGCCCGGCCTCGGCCTCCTCGGCGCCGATCCGCGCCAGTTCCCGTTCCCTTTCCTCCGGGACGGCGGCCAGGGTCGCCTCGGCCTGCTGGCGCTGCTGCGCAAAGGCGGCTGTCCGCTCCTCCGGCAGCCCGGGGTAGGTCATCATCGCCCAGAGCAGGATGGAGATGCCGAGGATCACCGTGCCTGCCTTCTTGATGTACTGCCAGGTGCGCTCCCAGGTGTGGATGAGGAGCCCCTTGAGGGTGGGGAAGCGGTACGGCGGCAGCTCCATGACGAACGGGGTCGAGGCCCCGCGCAGCACGGTCATGCGCAGGAACTTGGCCGCGCACAGGGCCACGATCCAGGAGAACAGGGTGGCCAGGAACATGTAGCGGGCCTGGTGGGCGGAGAAGAAGGCGCCGATGAGCAGGGTGAGCACCGGCAGCTTGGCGCCGCAGTTCATGAACGGCACGGTGAGCACGGTGGCCAGCCGCTCCTTGGGCGAGCGCAGGGTGCGCGTCGCCATCACCCCGGGTACGGCGCAGCCGCCGGCAATGCCGCCGGAGACGATGAACGGCATCACCGAGGAGCCGTGCAGGCCGAACAGGTGGAAGATGCGGTCCATCATGAAGGCCACCCGGGCCAGATAGCCCGAGTCCTCGAGCACGGCGATGCCGAAGAACATGAACATGATGATCGGCACAAAGCCGAGCACCCCGCCCATGCCGTCCACCACCCCGGAGATGAGCATGGACTTGAGCGGTCCGTCGGCCAGCAGGGCGTCGATCCCCTGGCTGAGCGAGGCGAACAGGAACGACAGCCCGTCCACCGGCACGGTGCTGTAGCTGAAGGTGAAGGTGTACAGGGCGAACAGCACCCCGGCCATGATGAGCGGCCCGAGCAGCCGGTGGGTGACCACCTTGTCGATCCGGTCCGAGGTGTGCAGCCGGTCCGCGACCCATTTGCGGGTGACCACCCCCTGGCGCATGATCGACTTGAGGTAGCCGTAGCGGTGGTCGGCGATCACCGCCTCGGGATAGACGCCGAGCGTGTTCTGCAGGTGACGGACCACCTCGTCGCCCCGTTCGGCCAGCCGTCGGGCCGCCTCCGGGTTGGCGGCGCGCGCCTTCTCGACGATCTGTTCGTCATTTTCGAGGATCTTCACCCCGAGCCATCGTTCCGGGTAGGTGGCGGTGAGGGGGTGCAGTTCCCGGATGGCCGGCAGCATGTCGGCCAGGGCCTCGTCGATGTCCGACCCGTAACGGAGAAAGAGCGGCTTCGGTCGCTCCGGGGCGGCCGCCACCGCCAGCACCGCGTCGAGCAGCTTGTCCACACCCGCGCCGGTGCGCGCCACCACCGGCACCACCGGCACGCCGAGCAGCTGGGCAAGCTGTTCGGTATCGATGGTGAGTCCGCGTTTTTCGGCCACATCCACCATGTTCAGGGCGATGACCAGCGGCACGCCCAACTCCAGGAACTGGCAACCCAGGTAGAGGTGCCGCTCCAGGTTAGAGGCGTCCACCACATCCACCACCACGTCCGGCTTCTCGTTGACGAGGAAATCGCGGGCCACCAGTTCCTCCACCGAGTAGGCGGTCAGCGAATAGGTGCCCGGCAGGTCCACCACGCGCAGGCCCTGCTGCCGGTGCAGGCAGCAGCCCTCCTTCTGTTCCACCGTGACCCCGGGGTAGTTGCCCACGTGCTGACGGGCGCCGGTGAGATAGTTGAACAGGGTGGTCTTGCCGGCGTTGGGGTTGCCGGCGAGGGCAACGGTGATGGAGGCGTTCATGGAAGCGTATTCCTTGCTGGGTTGGTGGGGGGGCGGACCGGGTGCATTGCGGCAGGCGGGAGGGGAGAAGGCCTGGTCGGTGGCGGCTGGGCAGGAACTGGCGGCGAGTGCAGCCCGGGCAACCGGGTTGCCGTGGCGCAGGAAAAGGCGCGACCCGTGCCGAGCGGTGCCGCTTACCTGTGCTTCGACGGCGGCTTGTCAGTCGGCAGCGTTTTTAGTGGTGAGGAACAGTCGGACAGGGATCCACAGCCCGCGCAGCCCCCGCCGCAGGAAGGGGCGTTTCGGTTCCGCCAGATGGTGCGCAGGCGCAGGCCGAGAAACACAAGGGCCGCAATGACGGTGAGGATGACGATGAGATTCTGCACGGCCGGTGTCTCCGTTCAGAGGGGATCGACAAGGATATTGGCTGCGGTCAGGGCGTCGAGACTGATGGTGCCGCCGTTGACCTTGATCATGCACTGACGGCCGCCGCCGCTGCACAGCAGTTCCACCTCGGTGCCGGGCAGCAGCCCCAGGTTGGCCATCTTGGCGCAGGTGCGGCGGTCGCCGTTGACCGCGCACACCCGCATCCGCCCTCGACAGCAGGTCTCGTGCAGCGGCGTGCCCCGATGGTGCCGGCACCACCGGTTTCGGCGCGGGCAACTGTCCGCCAGGTCGTTAAGCGGCTGTGCAGGGTTTTCCGAAGGTTCCTTGAGCATGATGGGATCCACGGTCATGGCTACCGTCCTTGCTGTCGGCCGAGGGCCGGGTTGGCTGCGGGTTGCCGTCCGCCGCCGCCGGCAACGGTCTGCACCCGGCGAGAGCGAATTGTTAGGTACACCAAACAATTACCACTGTCAACGACTTTGCCAAGCGTGGCCGAGGGAATTTTCCTGATTTTCGGGAGAAACAGAGATGCGGCAGGCGGGGCGCAGGAGCCGCCGGGGAAGCCGCCGGGACAGCGGTTGGAGCAAAGGAGGAGGGGGCGGGTCGAGGTCAGGGGGCGACCTCGACCTCGATGTAATCGGCCTCGTTGTTGCGCAGGGTCAGGGTGCCGTCCATGACCCGCAGGGCGACCGGGTCGTTGAGCGGGGCCCGCTGCTTGATGGTGATCTCGGTGCCGGGCACCAGGCCCATCTCGCGGATGCGACGGCCCAGTTCGCCGCCGACGCGGACGGCCACGATGGTGCCGGTCTGGTTGATGGCCATGTTGCGCAGGTTGACGGTCGGCATGGGGCTCACCTGGTTTCGTTCTGTTTGGCCCAGCTGTCGCGCAGGGTGACGATGCGATTGAACACCGGCCGGCCGGGCCGGCTGGCCACCGGGTCGGCGCAGAAATACCCCTGCCGCTCGAACTGGAACCGGTCCTCGGGCGTGCACCCGGCCAGGCCGGGCTCGAGCATGCAGCCGGCGAGAACGGTGCGCGAGTCGGGGTTGAGGAACTCCTTGAAGTCGCGGTTCTTGTCCGCATCCGGATATTCGACCGTGAACAGCCGATCGTAGAGCCGCACCTCGGCCTGCAGGGCGTGGGGCGCGGACACCCAGTGGATGGTGCCCTTGACCTTGCGGCCGTCCGGGGCGGAACCGCCGCGGCTGTCCGGGTCATAGGTACAGCGCAACTCCACCACCCGGCCCTGGTCGTCCTTGATCACTTCATGACAGGTGATTAGGTAGGCCCAGCGCAGCCGCACCTCGCGGCCGACGCTCAGGCGGAAGAATTTCTTGGGCGCGTCCTCCATGAAGTCCGAACGCTCGATGTAGAGTTCGCGGGAAAAGGGCAGGGTGCGCGTGCCCAACTCGGGCCGCTGCGGGTGGTTCTGGGCGACCACCTGCTCGACCTGGCCCTCGGGGTAGTTGGTGATCACCACCCGGAGCGGATCAAGCACGCCGAACACGCGCCGGGCCTTTTCGTTGAGGTCCTCGCGCACCGCGTTCTCGAGCACGCCCATGTCGATCCAGGACTCGCGCTTGCCCACGCCGATGGTGGTGCAGAAGCTGCGGATCGAGGCCGGCGTGTAGCCGCGCCGGCGCAGCCCGGAGATGGTCAGCATGCGCGGGTCGTCCCAGCCGGAAACGTACCCCTCGGTGACCAACTGGAGCAGCTTGCGTTTGCTGGTCACCGTGTAGTTGATGTTCAGCCGGGCGAACTCGATCTGCCGGGGGTGATTGGGGGTCTCGAGCGTGTCCAGCACCCAGTCGTACAGGGCCCGGTTGTTCTCGAACTCGAGCGTGCACAGGCTGTGGGTGATGCCCTCGAGCATGTCCGAGAGGCAGTGGGTGAAGTCGTACATCGGATAGATGCACCAGCGGTCGCCGGTGCGGTGATGGGTCGACTTGAGGATGCGGTAGAGCACCGGATCGCGCAGGACGATGTTCGGCGAGGCCATGTCGATCCTGGCCCGCAGCACGCACTCGCCCTCGGCCATCGCGCCGCTGCGCATGTGCTCAAACAGCTCCAGGTTCTCCTCCACCGTGCGGCTGCGGTAGGGGCTCTCCCGGCCCGGTTCGGTGAGGGTGCCGCGAAAGGCGCGCATCTCCTCGCCGCTTAAATGGCAGACATAGGCCTTGCCCCGGCGGATCAGTTCCACGGCAAATTCGTAGAGCTGGTCGAAATAGTCGGAGGCGTAGTACAGGTGCTCGCCCCAGTCGAAGCCGAGCCAGCGCACGTCCCGCTGGATGGCCTCCACGTAGTCGGTGGACTCCCTGTCCGGGTTGGTGTCGTCGAAGCGCAGGTGGCAGACCGCGTTGTGCTCCTCGGCCACGCCGAAGTTGAGGCAGATGGACTTGGCGTGGCCGATGTGGAGAAAGCCGTTGGGCTCGGGCGGAAAGCGGGTGACAATGGTCTGATGCTTGCCGCTGGCCAGGTCCTCGGTGATGATCTGGCGAATGAAGTCGAGCGGTTTGGCGGCGGTGTCTTTTTCGGTTGTCATGGGCGCGTGGTCCGGTTGCGGGCGTCAGGCCGGGAGGAACAGGTGATCGACATGGGCGAGCCGGGCCACCACCTTCTCCCGGCCCAGGGTGGTGAGCACCTCGAACATCGAGGGCCCGGCCAGCTGGCCGGTGAGCACGGTGCGCATGCCGTTGATGAGCACCCCCGGCTTGACGCCGAGTTGGTCGGCCATCTCCCGCGAGGCCTGTTCGGTGGTCTCGGTGGTGAACTCGGCCAGGCCGGCGAACCGTTCGGCCAGCTGCGGCAGCCAGTTGGCCAGTTCGGGAAACTTGAGCACGTTCTTGGCCAGCGGCTTGGGGTCGATGGCGTAGGTGTCGGCAAAGTAGGCCCGGCCGGCGCTGGTGAAGTCCTTGAGGGTGTGGAAACGGTCGCGGATGAGCGCCAGGGTGGCCAGGTACCAGTCACGCCGGGTGGTGGCGTAGGCCGGGTCCCAGAGCCCCTCGGCCTCCAGTTCGGCCTGCACCATCCCGCCCAGTTCGCCGATGTCCATGGTGCGCAGGTAGTGCTCGTTCATGGCGATGAGCTTGGGGTCGGTGAAGAACTTGGCATCGCCCGGCTTGTAGTTGAACACCGAGTTGACCCGGCTGATGCGGGAGAGGCTGAACACCTCGATCATCTCCTCGCGGCTGAAGTATTCCCGGTCGTTGCCCGGGTTCCAGCCGAGCAGGGAGAGAAAATTGCACACCGCCCAGGGGATGAAGCCGCGGTCCCGGTAGAACTGCACGGCCACCACCTCACCGTGGCTGCGCTTGGAGATCTTGCGCTTCTGCAGGTCCATGGTCAGGGGCATGTGGGCGAAGACCGGCAACTGTGCACCCAGGGCCTCGTAGAGCAGCACCTGGCGGGTGGTATTGGTCATGTGGTCCTGGCCGCGGATCACATGGGTGATGCGGTCGCGGATGTCGTCGACCACGTTGCACAGCAGGTAGAGCGGCTTGCCGTTGGAACGGACAATGACAAAGTCCTCGATGTCGCTGTAGGCCCGCTCGATCCGGCCCAGCACCTCGTCGTCGTAGAACAGGTTGCCCGGGCGGACCGGCACCTTGAAGCGGATGACCGAGGGCAGTCCCTGCGCCTCTTTCGCCTGGACCTCCTCGGGAGTCAGGTGGCGGCAGGTGCCGTCGTAGCCCACGTCGTGCTTCTTGGCGGCCATGGCGGCCTCCCGTTTTTGTTCCAGTTCCTCCCTGGTGCAGAAGCACTTGTAGGCGTGGCCGGAGGCCAAGAGCCGGTTGGCCGCCTCGACGTGGTCAACGGCGAACTCGGTCTGGAAGTAAGGACCTTCGTCCCAGTCGATGCCGAGCCAGGAGAGGCCGTCGATGATGCCGTCGATGGAGGCCTGGGTGGAACGCTCCTCGTCGGTGTCCTCGATGCGCAGGATCAGTTTGCCCTGGTGCTTTTTGGCGAACAGCCAGTTGAACAGGGCCGTTCTGGCCCCGCCGATGTGCAGGTAGCCGGTGGGACTGGGGGGGAAACGAACGCGGACTTCGTGCATGGACCACTCCTTGAATCTGGCAAAACTCCCTTGTGGCGACAAGGAAAAGAAAAATCGTATATATAACGCCTCCGGTCCCGGTCTTCAAGGGCAAGGTGCCCGGGGAGGGCAGATACGGCGTGGCGGCAGTGGATGACCGGCAAGGCTCCGTGCGCTCGCTACTTTCATCTTGTGAGCCTGTGGGAATATCGGTATATTTTCACCTTCTTTTTTCCGACAGGCACGAATGGCGCGACTTGGGACGATGACGGTCCGGCCGGTCCGCACCGTGTGCGGCGTTGCGTCGTCGTCTCCTGTCCCGGCCGTTTGCCACGGAACGCGCCCGCCGCAGGCCGAAGGGTGAGCGAACCCAATCACCGGAGAACATCACCATGAACGAGAATCCTGCCGCATGCGGCGAGTGTCCGGAAGGTCGCGTCAAGGACGCTGCCGGTCGGTGCGTCATGCCGGAGGTGACCTTCGCCTCCTTCATCCTGTCGCTGAACACCTCGGCGCTCTACCATATGGGGGAACTGCCTCACCCGGAAACCGGCCGCAAGATCGTTGACCGGGAACTGGCCAAACACACCATCGACACCCTGGTTCTGCTTGCCGAGAAAACCAGTGGCAACCTTGACCCCAACGAGCATGAACTGCTCGCGCGGATCCTCTACGAACTGAAAATGCGGTTCGTCAAACTGGGCTGAGGCTGCAGCGGTCCGGTTATGTACAGGGAGGTTCTTGCCGTCAGGGCACCGGCCAAGATCAATCTGTTTCTCCGGGTCACCGGGCGGCGGGGGGACGGGTACCACACCCTCGAAACCCTGATGCACAAGGTCGGCCTGTTCGACCTGCTGGAGTTGCGCCCGGGCGGCGAGGGGGTGCGCCTCCGCTGCCCCGGTGCCGACCTGCCGGAGGACGGCGGCAACCTCGTTCACCGGGCGGCCGAACTGTTCCTGCAAACGGCGGCGCCACGGTTGGGCGGTCCGCTTCCCGGGGTGGAGATCACCCTGTCCAAGAACATCCCGGTCGCCGCCGGTCTCGGCGGCGGCAGCAGCGATGCGGCGGCCACCCTGAAGGGGCTGAACAGGCTTTTCGATGCCGGCCTGACGGAAGGCGAACTCGCGGCCCTCGGGCTGCGCCTGGGGGCAGATGTGCCCTTTTTCGTGGCCGATGCACCGGCCGCACTGGCCGTCGGCATCGGCGAAATCCTTACCCCGGTCGCCCCGCTGACCGGGTGTTCCGTGCTGCTCGTTAATCCCGGATTTGCCGTGTCTACGCGCTGGGTGTACCAGACTTTTGCGTTGACAAAAAACAGAAAGGCAACTAACCTAAAAAATTTACAGGAAGGTGCTGCCCGGTTGAGCCAGTCCGGGCTGACAGCAGCGGTGGAGGGGGCGCCGGCATCCCTACACAATGACTTGGAATCAGTCACCATCGCCCGCTATCCGGAGATCGGCCGTCTCAAAGAGGAACTGCTCGCCCGGGGCGCGATCGCCGCGCTCATGTCCGGCTCCGGCCCGACGGTGTTCGCTCTTTTTTCCGACCGGCAGGCTGCGGAAACCTGTCGCGCGCTGTTCGCGCGCCGAATCACGCAAACCTTTCTGGTCCATCCCTATGCCGGAGAAACCCGCCGGGACACGTCAGGCAATGTGTCCCGTTGAAAACTGGGGCGTCGTCAAGCGGTAAGACACAAGGTTTTGATCCTTGCATTCGGGGGTTCGAATCCTCCCGCCCCAGCCATTTGTCAGAGAAGAGTGCCATGCCAAAAAATCTGAAGATTTTCACCGGGAACGCCAATCCGGCCATTGCCCGGGAAATCTGCGAATATCTGAAGGTGCCGCTCGGGGCGGCGGAGGTCAAAAAGTTTTCGGACGGCGAGATCAGCGTGGAGATCGGCGAGAACGTGCGCGGCGCCGACGTGTTCGTCATCCAGCCGACCTGCACCCCGGTCAACGACAACCTGATGGAACTCATCATCATGATCGACGCCCTGCGCCGCGCGTCGGCACGGCGGATCACCGCGGTCATGCCCTACTACGGCTATGCCCGCCAGGACCGCAAGGTGCGGCCCAGGGTGCCGATCACGGCCAAGGCGGTGGCCGAGATGCTCATGGTGGTCGGCACCCGCCGGGTACTGTGCATGGACCTGCACGCCGGCCAGATCCAGGGATTCTTCAACATTCCGGTCGACCATCTCTACGCCGCGCCCATCATTCTCAACTACATCCGGGAAAGCTTCACCGATGTGGTGATGGTGTCGCCGGATGCGGGCGGTGTCGAGCGTACCCGCGCCTTTGCCAAGCGACTGAACGCCGGCCTGGCGATCGTCGACAAGCGGCGCGAACGGGCCAACGAATGCGAGGCCGTGCACGTTATCGGTGACGTCAAGGGCAAGACCGCCATCCTCCTCGACGACATGGTCGATACGGCCGGCACCCTCTGCGGCGGCGCGGAGATCCTCAAGAAAGTCGGCGCCAAAGAGGTGCATGCCTGCTGTTCGCATGCCGTCCTTTCCGGTCCGGCGGTCGAGCGGATCGGCAACTCCTGCCTGAAGTCGCTTCTGGTGACCAATTCCATTCCGTTGAAGGAAGAGGCCCGGCGGTGCGAAAAAATCACGGTTCTGTCGGTCGGTGCCCTCCTGGGCGAGGCGATCAGCAGGATTCACAACGAGGATTCGGTCAGTTATCTTTTTGTCTAGTCCACAGACGGAATATTCAGCAAATTTTGCATAGAACCCGCAGGAAAGGGGGGAGGTGGTCATGCTTCAGGTCAACATGAAAACAAAGGTGCGCACGGTGTTCGGCAAGGGGCCGATGCGGCAGTTGCGGATGCGCGAAATCACGCCCGCCAATCTCTACAGCGGTGGTGCCGAGTCCGTGGCCCTGCAGTTCGATGCAGCCAAACTGTACAAGGACCTGCTGTTCATCCACGGCCGGAATGCGGTCGTGACCCTGGAGGTCGAGGGGGACAGCAAGGCCAACCGGCACGTGCTCGTCCAGGAGATCCAGAAGGAGCCGGTTGACGGCAGCCTCCTCCACGTGGATTTCCTCGAGATCGACCTGAGCAAACCGGCACAGTTCACCGTGCCGGTCGAGTACGTGGGCACGGCCAAGGGCGTGGACCTGGGTGGCGACCTGCAGGTGTTCAAGACCTCGGTTCGGCTGCGCGGTTGTCCGCTGGATATCCCGGATGTGATCAAGGCCGATATCACCCATCTCGAGCAGGGTGCCAAGGGGCTCACTTTCGCCGACCTCGCTGTGCCGGCCAATGTGGAAATGCTGGAAAAGGCCGAAACGGTCTGCGTTGCCGTTTTTTAAACCCTGTTCGCTCGTCTCGCGCTCTATTCGATCCGTGATCGGGCCGGAGTTGTTCTCCGGCCCGATTCCTTTCTTTTCTCCCTGATGCATGGCGGATACCCGATTTCTGCTGGTCGGCCTTGGTAACCCCGGGCCGGACTATCACCTGACCCGGCACAACGTCGGTTTCCTCTTTCTCGACCACTTCGCCAGCGTCAACGGCTGGCGGATCGACAGCCTGAAGATGCAGGGGCTGTTCGGTCAGGGCCGGCACCGGTCCAGTCAACTGTTCCTGGTCAAGCCGCAGACCTACATGAACCGCTCCGGAGAGTGCGTTCGCCGCTTTCTCGACTATTTCAAAGTCCCGCTGGCCAACCTGCTCGTGCTCCACGACGACATCGATCTGGCCGCCGGCCGTATCAGGATGGTCCGTCGAGGCGGCGCCGGCGGCCACAACGGCATCCGTTCGCTCATTCAGCACCTGGGCACCCAGGATTTTGCGCGGATGAAGATCGGCATCGGCCGGCCGGTTGCCGATGCCGCAGGGCATGCACCGGCGGTGGACCGGTTCGTGCTGGCGCGGATGAGCGAGGAGGAACAGCGGTTGCTGCACGAGCGCGCCGGCCTGGTCGAAGAGGCGGTCTCCCTGTTTGTCGAGCAGGGCATCGATGTGTGCATGAACCGGATTAACGGCCGCTGACCTGGTGCGGCCCCGGCTTCGCGCCGGCCGGCCCGCTCCGCCAGCGCATATTAATCATGTTTTCACCCCGTTGTCCTCTTTGCCCGGGTCATGTGCGCAGGACCTTTTGCCAATACTGAAAAAATATGCTAATATAATATTTTAGAGACAAGCGGCGCTTGGTCGCGGGTCTCGTTGCATGTCTTTTTCACCGTCTTCTGGAGGATCATGTGTTTACAGCAGGTGATATGGCCGTGTACCCGGCCCATGGCGTAGGCTTGATTCAAACGATTGAAAAGCAAACCATCGGTGGTATCGATCAGAGTTTTTACGTGATGAAAATTCTCGACAACGACATGACCATCATGATTCCGACGGCAACGAGCGCCAACGTCGGTTTGCGGGCGATCATCTCCGATGACGAAGTCACCAAGGTCATCGACATTCTCAAGGAGCGGGACGTCAAGGTCACCGCCCAGACCTGGAACCGGCGGTACCGCGATTACATGGACAAGATCAAGACCGGGTCCGTGTTCGAGGTGGCTGTGGTGCTGCGTGACCTCTTCCTCCTCAAGGAAGACAAGGAACTGTCCTACGGCGAGCGAAAGATGCTCGACACCGCCAAGAATCTGCTGGTTAAGGAACTGTCCCTCGCCAAACAGATGGATCAGGACAAGGTCGAGCGGCAGATTGAAAAAATCTTCTGCTGAACGACGGGGTTGCTGGGCGGCGTGATACCGGTGGCCAAGGATGGTCCGGCTGCCGCCGGAGGTGATCCCCCGGTGTGTTACCCGGTCCTGCCGACCGAAGCCGGGCAGCGGCTCGACCATTTTCTCCTCGACAAGTATCCCGACCTGTCCCGTTCTTCCCTGCTCAAGCGTATTGCCGCCGCGGACGTCCTTGTCGACGGTCGTCCGGTGAAGGCAGGCTTTCGCCTGCGCGCCGAGCATTCCGTCACCATTGCCTTCCCGCCTCCGCCCCCCTCCGAACTGCAGGCGGAGCGGGTGGATTTTCCGGTCCTGTTTGAAGACGCCCACCTGCTGGTGATCAACAAACCGCCGGGCCTGGTTGTCCATCCGGCCTGCGGCCACCGGCAGGGCACCCTGGTGCACGGACTGCTTCACCGGTTCGGTTCGTCACTGCCCGCTGCCGACGCCCTCCGGCCCGGGATCGTTCACCGCCTGGACAAGGACACCTCGGGCGTGCTGCTGGTCGCCAAGACCGAACAGGCGCTGCGACTTCTCATGGCGGATTTCAAGGACAGAAAAATCCACAAGACCTATCACGCCCTGCTCGTGCGCACACCCCGTGACCCGCAAGGGCGGATGGTCGCGCCCATCGGCCGCCATCCAGTGCACCGCAAGAAAATGGCGGTTTGCCCGGAGAGCGGCAAACACGCGGTCACCGCCTGGCGCGTGCAGGAGCGGTACCCCAACGGCTGGTGCCTGGCCGAGGTCACCATTGAAACCGGCAGGACCCACCAGATCCGCGTCCACATGGCCGCCATGAACAGTCCGGTGGCCGGCGATGCGCTGTATGGCGGCACGCCGGGACGCGACCGGGTGCTGCAGCCGGCGCGGCAGATGCTCCATGCCAGCACGCTCCGTTTCGTCCACCCGGTGAGCGGTGAGGTGTTGTGCTGCACGGCTCCGCTCTGGGCGGACATGCTCCAACTCCTCGATGTGCTGAGAAACCGGGACGGTGCATGAAGCCCTATCTGCTCGGGATCACCGGTGGCATCGGCTCGGGCAAGAGCAGCGTCAGCCGGCTGCTCGCCAGTGTCTGCGGGGCGCCGCTGGTCGATGTCGACCAGTGCTGCCGGCAGCTGCTCGAGGTCGGCCAGCCCGGTTGGCAGGCGCTGCGTCAACGGTTCGGCGACCTGTTCCTGCTCGCGGACGGCCAGGTCGATCGGGTCGGGCTGCGCGAGCGTCTTTTCGCCGACCCGGCGGTCCGCCGCGAGGTCGATGCGCTGCTCCATCCGCTCGCCCGCGAGGCGCTGCACCGGGCGGCGATGCACCACGACGTGCCGCTGGTACTGGTGGAAATCCCGCTGCTCTACGAGGCCGGCTGGCAGGACGAGGTGGATGGGGTGCTGGTGGTCTCGGCGCGTCCGGGAGCGCAGTGCTGCCGGGTGATGCGACGGGACGGCGTGTCCAGGCGTTCGGCGGCACGGGCCATCGCCGCCCAGATGGACCTGGGAGAAAAGGCGCGCCGCGCCGATTGGGTGATCGACAACAGCGGCTCCTGGGAGGATGTCCGGGAGCAGACCCTGGCCCTGGGCAGGCAACTGGCGGCGCGCTTTTCAACTTGCGCCGGCCAAGAAAGTGCTTGACAGCGCCACCTTAAACCAATATTTAGCTCCATAACATCTCAACCGATTGATTTTTCCCTCATCGGCTTCCTGACCTGACCTTTCACGGAAACTATATATCGCCGACCGGTTCGTTCTTTCTCTTTTCAGGCCCGGTTCGCTGCGCTGGATAGCAGTTTTTCTGCCCCTGCCTGTTCATCCAGCCCATCTTTGTAGACAATCATACAACCCTACAATCTCCTTCGTGTTTGTTCAGTGGCGCGTTCGGCGCCGCTCCACCGGCACATGATGCGGTCCAGTCATCGTGTCCCGTGTTCATTCACCTTTCCCACCGTAGCTATCATGATCCATCCCCTCGATTGCCCCCATCACGCCGACCACTGGGAGGAAGAACCGGTCAATGAATCCAACTGAGTTGAAAAACAAGAAAATCAAAGAACTCGTCAGCCTTGCCGCCTCCCTCGATATCGAGGGGTACAGCAATATGACCAAGCAGGAACTCATTTTCGCCATCCTCAAGGAGCAGGCGGATGAGGACGGCAAATTGAGGGGCAGCGGTGTTCTCGAGATCCTGCAGGATGGATTCGGCTTTCTCCGGGCGCCGGACTACAACTATCTGCCCGGTCCGGACGACATCTACGTGTCGCCGTCACAGATCCGCCGGCTCAACCTGCGCACCGGCGACACCATCGAGGGCGAGGTGCGCGCGCCCAAGGACAACGAGCGCTACTTTGCCCTGCTCAAGGTCGACACCATCAACTACGAGCCCCCGGAGGCGGCAAAGAACAAGACCGCCTTCATCAATCTGACCCCGCTCCACCCGGAAGAGCAGATCAATCTGGAGACCACCCCGGACAACCTGAGCATGCGGGTGCTGAACATCACCGCACCTCTGGGCAAGGGCCAGCGCGGCCTGATCGTCGCCCCGCCGCGGACCGGCAAGACCGTGCTCATGCAGAACATCGCCAATTCCATCGTCACCAACCACAAGGAGATCATCCTCATCGTCCTGCTCATCGACGAGCGGCCCGAGGAGGTCACCGACATGCGGCGGCACGTGGATGCGGAGGTGGTCAGTTCGACCTTCGATGAACCGCCCCAGCGGCACATCCAGGTGGCCGAAATGGTCATCCAGAAGGCCCAGCGACTGGTAGAGCACAAGAAGGACGTGGTCATCCTGCTCGACTCCATCACCCGCCTGGCCCGGGCCTACAACACGGTGACGCCGGCCTCGGGCAAGATCCTCTCGGGCGGTGTCGAGGCCAACGCCCTGCACCGGCCGAAACGGTTTTTCGGTGCGGCGCGCAACCTCGAAGAGGGCGGCAGCCTGACCATCCTGGCCACCGCCCTGATCGACACCGGCAGTCGCATGGACGAGGTTATCTTCGAGGAGTTCAAGGGCACGGGCAACATGGAGATCGTGCTCGACCGCAAGATGGCCAACCGGCGCATCTACCCGGCCATCGATATCCAGAAGTCGGGCACCCGCAAGGAGGATCTGCTCCTGCCTCCGGACGACCTGAACCGGATCTGGATTCTGCGCAAGCTGCTTTCCTCCATGAACCCCGCCGATGCCATGGAATTTCTCCTGGACAAGATGAGCCAGACAAAGACCAACCAGGAATTTTTTGCCTCCATGAACCGTTAGGTTCTGTTTTTTGCTTTCAAGCGGGGGGCAAACAGGATATATTTCTTACTTTTGTAGAAAAAATTTATCCCTTCCCAAGGAGGACGGACCGTGAAGCCGGATATTCATCCCAAATACAACAAGATCAATGCAGTCTGCGCCTGTGGCAACGAGATCGAGCTCGGCTCGGTGAACAGCGAAATGCACGTCGAAATCTGTTCCGCCTGTCACCCTTTCTTCACCGGCAAGCAGAAACTCATCGACACCGCCGGCCGCATCGAGAAATTCAAAAAGAAATACGCCGGGTTCCAGGGCAGCAAGAAGAAATAGCCGCCTGCTCCCGTTTTCTTCTTTTTGCCCCTCCTGACCGGAGGGCCGCACCTGCCGCCGGTACCGGACTGCTGACCCTGTCCGGCCCGGCCACGGCAGCGTTGTCGGCTGCCGTCACGAGGGGTTTCCCGTCTTTGCCACTGGTCGCCTATGCTTGCGAATCTGCAGGATATCAATGAAAAGCTGCACATGCTCGAGCGGCAGCTCTCCGACCCGGAACTGGTCGGCGACCAGCAGCGCTACCGGGAAGTCGTGCGCGAGCACAGCCTGGTGGCGAAGCTGGCCGAGTTGCATGCCGCCTACACCGCGACCTGTGCGCAGATCAGCGGCAACCAGGAACTGGTGCACAGTGAGGGAGAGGATCCGGAACTGGTGGAACTGGCCAGGGGGGAGATCGCGGAGCTGAAAGAGAAAAAGGAGCGCATCGAAGGTGAGATCCGCCTGCGTCTCTTGCCCCGCGACGCCAACGACGACAAGAACATCTTTCTCGAGATCCGGGCCGGCACCGGCGGAGACGAGGCGGCCCTGTTCGCGGCCGACCTGTTCCGCATGTACAGCCGCTATGCCGAGATGCAGGGCTGGAAGGTCGAGGTGATGAGTTCCAACCCGATCGGCATCGGCGGGTTCAAGGAGATCATCGCCCTGGTGAGCGGCAACCAGGTCTATTCTCGTCTCAAGTACGAGTCCGGGGTGCACCGGGTACAGCGGGTGCCGGACACCGAGACCCAGGGCCGCATCCACACCTCGGCCGTGACCGTGGCCATCATTCCCGAGGCCGAAGAGGTCGACCTGCACATCGAGCCCAACGAACTGAAGTTCGACGTCTACCGTTCCTCCGGACCGGGCGGCCAGTCGGTCAACACCACCGACTCGGCGGTGCGCGTCACCCACCTGCCCACTGGCCTCGTGGTCACCTGCCAGGACGAAAAATCCCAGCATAAGAACAAGGCCAAGGCCCTGCAGGTGCTGCGCGCCCGGCTGCTCGACCGGATGGAGCAGGAACGGCACGACCGCATGGCCGAGGACCGCAAGAGTCAGGTGGGCAGCGGCGACCGCAGCGAACGCATCCGCACCTACAATTTCCCCCAGGGCCGGGTGACCGATCACCGTATCAATCTCACCCTCTACCGGCTCGACCAGGTGCTGGCCGGCATGCTCGACGACGTGATCCTGCCGATCATCAGCCACTACCAGACGGAAGCGCTTAAATCCGCGTCCTGACCCGAGCCGGCCGCATGCACCTCGACGCCCTGATCAGGCAGGCGGCCCGGACCCTGGCCGAGGCCGGCATCGCCACCGCGGACCTGGATGCGCGCCTGCTCTTCCGGCACCTGACCGGTCTGTCGGCAAGCGATCTGGTGCTGCGCTCCGCCGACCCGGTGGACGATCAGGTGGCGGCCTCCTACCGGCGACTGATCGGCCGGCGGGGCCGGCGCGTGCCCCTGCACTACCTGACCGGCACGCGGGAATTCTGGTCCCTGGATTTTTTCGTCTCACCGGCCGTGCTCATCCCCCGGCCGGAGACGGAATTTGTGCTTGAACAGGTGCTCACCGCCTGCCGGACCGACGGTCCGGTGCGGCGCGCCCTGGACCTGTGTACCGGCAGCGGGGTGATCGCGGTGGTGCTGGCCCGGGAACTCGGTTGTTTCGTGACCGCAGTGGACATCTCGCCGGCGGCGCTGTCCGTGGCCCGGGAGAATGTCCGCCGCCACGGGGTCACGGACCTGGTCGATCCGGTCTGCGGCGACCTGTTCGCCCCCCTTGGCAGCGGCCGGCCGTTCGACCTGATCGTCAGCAACCCGCCTTACATCGCCGAGGATCAGATCGATGGGCTCGAGCCCGAGGTCAGCCGGGCGGAGCCGCGCCTGGCCCTGGCTGGCGGCGAGGACGGCCTGGCGGTGATCCGGCGGCTGGCCCAGGGCGCGGCGGATCACCTGCGGCCGGGCGGCTGGCTGTTCATCGAGATCGGTGCCGACCAGGCGCAGCCGGTGCGGCAACTCTTTCAGACGCACGGGGCGCGCTACGACCGCATCCGGGTCATCGACGACTGGTCCGGCCGCCCCCGGGTGCTGCAGGCACGGCGTCGGCCGGCCGCCTGAACGGTCCGGGCCCCTTGGCCGCAATCAGCCTCCTCTTCTCTCACCCACACCACGCTTATGGACAAACTCGTCATCGAAGGCGGCCTGCCGCTGCAGGGCACGGTCCGCATTTCCGGCGCCAAGAACGCCGCCCTGCCGCTCATGGCCGCCACCCTGCTGGCCCCGGGCTGGCACACCCTGGAAAACGTGCCCGATCAGCGCGACACCCGGACCATGCTCAAGCTGCTGGAGATCCTCGGCGCCCGCTGGGAGCGCCAGGGCGAGACGGTACGCATCAACACCGATCAGCTCACCGGCACGGAGGCCCCCTACGAACTGGTGAAAACCATGCGCGCCTCGGTGCTCGTGCTCGGTCCGCTGCTGGCCCGATCAGGCTTTGCCCGGGTCAGCCTGCCGGGCGGCTGTGCCATCGGCGCCCGGCCCATCAACTTCCACCTGCGCGGCTTCGAACAGCTGGGGGTGGTCACCCGGCTCGAACAGGGCTACGTGGAGGCGGTGGCGGACGGGCGGATGCACGGCGGCTCGGTGTATTTCGATGTCCCTTCGGTCACCGGCACGGAGAACGTGCTCATGGCCTCGGTCGCCGCCCCGGGCCGGACGATCATCAAGAACGCCGCCAAGGAACCCGAGGTGGGCAACCTCATCGACATGCTCACCGCCATGGGGGCAGAGATCGAAGGGCGCGACACGGACCGGCTCACCGTCCACGGCGGCACCCGGCTGCAGGCGAGCACCGCGCGCATCATCCCGGACCGGATCGAGGCCGGCACCTACCTGATCGCCGCCGCGGCCACCGGCGGCGAGGTCACCCTCACCGACTGCGACCCGGCCCACCTGCCGTCGCTGACCGAGAAGCTGCAGCTGTGCGGCGCCCGGGTCGCCGTGGCCGAGCACCGCATGACCGTGGCCTGCGACGAGATTGGCTCACCCGGTCGCTGCCGCCTGCACAGCGTCGACATCACCACCATGCCCTTTCCCGGATTCCCCACCGACCTGCAGGCCCAGTTCATGGCGCTCATGGCGCAGGGCGACGGCACCTCGGTCATCCACGAGACCATCTTCGAGAACCGGTTCATGCACGTGGCCGAACTGCGCCGGCTGGGCGCGAACATCACCATCGAGGGCTCGCGCGCCGTGGTTCGCGGCATCGACCCGGCCCGGCTGTGCGGCGCCCCGGTGATGGCCACCGACCTGCGCGCCTCCGCCTCGCTGGTCATCGCCGGCCTGACTGCCCAGGGACGGACCGAGATCTCGCGCATCTACCACCTGGAGCGGGGCTACGAGAACATGGCCGGGAAGCTGCGGGGCCTGGGCGCCCGGGTCGAGATCGTCAGGGAGTAGATCGCGGCGGCAGCGGCAGGGTCACTCGGACGATGCACCCGACCGGGGTGTTGTCCACGATGGCGACCGTGCCACGGTGGTTGTCGATGATCTGGCGGACGATGGACAGGCCGAGGCCGGTGCCGTCGGCCCGGTTGGAAAAGAACGGTTCGAATACTCTCACGCGCAGGTCGGGCGCAATCCCCGGCCCCTGATCGCGGACCTCGATCTGCAGCACCTCCTGGCCGTCCTGCTGTGTCTCGGCCGCGGCCACGGTCACCCCTCCCCCCTCTGCACCCACCGCCGCACAACCGTTTTCGAGCAGATGGACAAGCACCGTCTGCACCTGCTGGCGGTCCGCCCAGCAATCGAGGTTGGCGTCGAACTGCCGGTCGATGCGGCTTGCCGCCGCGCCGAGCGGTCCCTGCAGCAGGCCGCTGACCACCTCGTCCACCAGTCGGCCGAGCGAGAACCACTCGGGCTGCACGGCCGCCGGCCGGGCGAACTGGAGAAAATCGGTGATGGTTTTTGCCATGCGGCCGGATTCGCGCAGGATAATGCCGATGAGCGTCTTGAAGGTGGCCGCATCGATGGCCGCGAGGTTGTCCTGGTCGAGCGCCAGAATCTGCGCCGAGCCGGAGATCGCGGCCAGCGGATTGCGGAACCCGTGGGCCACGGAACCGCTCATCTGGCCGATGGCCGCCAGTTTCTCGGTCTCGCGGATCTGTTGTTCCATCCGTTCGATCTGGCTGATATCCTGGAGGGTGATCACCTTCCAGCCGTTTTCCTGCTCCTGCCCCTGTTCCGCCGGCATGTTGAGGTTGGAATAGGAATAGCCCAGGCGGATGGCGGTGCCGTCCCGTTTGCGGAAATCACAGACGCTGCGCCCCTGCCGCTCCTCGCGCAGGGAGATGGCCGGGAAGCGGCCGGAGAACGGCTGGCCGAGCAGGAACATGCGGGAGCAGCCGGTGATCCGTTCGGCCGCCCGGTTGCAGGAGGTGATCCGGTTGCGGCTGTCGGTGGTGATGATGCCGGTGGCGATGTCGTCGAAGATCTGCTTGTAGAGGATGGAGAGCCGGTCGTACTCGAGCGCGGTGCGGTTGAGCCGCTCCTCGGTGAAGCGCAGCCGCCGGGCCAGTTGCCCGCTGAGCAGGGCGGCCAGGAAGAAGATCAGCCCGTAGGTGGCGAACAGGTTGGAGCTTATGAACAGGTTGTCCGGCGCGCGGTAGGCCGGGGCGCGATAATAGGCGGGCAGCCAGTGGAGCAGTTCACTGCCGAGCACCGCGCCGTAGAGCAGGGTGGCGGCCGCGGCCAGCACCAGGCCGCCGCTGCGGTGGAGAATGAGTCCGGCAGCGATCACCGGCAGGAGGAAGATGGGCGCGAACACGGAACTGCTGCAGCCGGTGGCGTAGACCAGGAGGGCGGCGCCGACCGTATCCGAGAGCAGCTGCACCAGGCCGAAGGTGCGCACCGGTACGGATGTTTTCTGCAGCAGCAGGGCCGAGCCGACGGTGTAGGCGTAGAGCAGCAGGAGGAAGCCGAGCGTCACCGACTGGGGCGGCAGGAGCACCTGCTGCCCCTTGCCGCGGAAGAACGAGGCGATGGCGATGAGCAGGGTGAACAGCAGCACGCGGGTGAACAGCCAGCGCAGCAGGTGGCGGCGGGTCTCCTGCTCGCTGTCGGCAACAGGGGTGAAGATGCGGGCGAGGCGCTGCAGCATGGGCGGCTCCGGGTGCGGTGCAATGGATCGGGGGAAAAGGGGAGACCGCCGGCCTCAGTCGATGTTGTGCTTTTTGGTTTTGTAGCGCAGGCTGCGGAAGCTCAGCTTGAGCAGGTCGGCGGCGCGCATCTTGGAGTTGTCGGCCCGGGCCAGGGCGTGCAGGATCATTTCTTTTTCCACCTGCTGGAGCACCTCCTCCAGTCCCCGCTCGAACAGTTCGTGCTCGTCGCGGGCAGCGACGAACAGCGGTTCGGCGGTGTCCGCCGGCCGGGCGGGGGTGGTCTTTTCCTGCCGGTGGAGGGAGAGGATGAGGTTCTCCGGCAGGATGATGTTCGAGGATTCGAGCGCCACGCCGCGCTCGATGATGTTCTCCAGTTCGCGCACGTTCCCCGGGAAATCGTACTGCATGAGCACCTCCATGCCGTAGCTGGAGATGGTCTGCACCTCCTTGCCGAGCAGGGTCGAATACTTCTTGAGGAAGTGGTCGACGAGCAGGGGCACGTCGCCGATGCGCTCACGCAGGGGCGGCACGCGGATGGGCACCACCGCCAGCCGGTAGTAGAGGTCCTCGCGGAACCGGCCGGAGATGATCTCCTGCTCGAGCACCCGGTTGGTGGCGGCGATGATGCGCACGTTCACCTGGCGCGTGCGGGTGGAGCCCACCGGCATGAACTCCCGTTCCTGGAGGACCCGCAGCAGCTTGGTCTGGATGATCGGGGTGAGTTCGCCGATCTCGTCGAGAAAGGCGGTGCCGCGGTCGGCCTGCTGAAACAGCCCGGCCTTGTCCGCGATGGCCCCGGTGAACGAGCCCTTGACATGACCGAACAGCTCGCTCTCGAGCAGGCTCTCCGGGATGGCGCTGCAGGTGATGGGCACAAAGGGGTTGGCCGCCACCCGCGAGCGGTTGTGGATGGCCCGGGCCACCAGTTCCTTGCCGGTGCCCGACTCGCCGTAGATGAGCACGTTGGCCGGGGTGGGCGCGATCTTGGTGATCATGTCGAAGATCTTCATCATCTCCGGGCTGCGGCCGATGATCTCCGGGAACCCCTCCTCTGGCACCGGACCGGCGGTGTGCCGCTTCTTCATCGCCGCCCGCACCACGCCCTTGATCTCGTCGACGTTGAACGGCTTGGTGATGTAGTCGAAGGCCCCGTTCTTCATGGCCGTGACCGCGTCGTCGGGCGAGGCGAAGGCGGTGATCATGATCACCCCGGTCTCGGGCCGGAGCTGCTTGCTGCGGGCGAGCAGTTCCAGCCCGGTCATGCCGGGCATGCGGATGTCGGAGATGACGAGGTCAAAGGGCTCCACCTCGAGCAGGGCGAGCGCGTTCTTGCCGTCCGCTGCCGCCCGCACCCCGTAGCCCTCCTTTTCGAGAAGGATGGTGAGGAACTCGCGCATGCTCAGTTCATCGTCGACAACGAGGATGGAGGCCATGGTTCTCCCGTACCGCTTCCTGCGGGTGGATCTGGTGTGGTGTGCGATTCTTGTAGCCGCAAGTGGAAGTTGAAGTCAAACATTATCCATCCCGGTTTACAAGCCGGGGCGGATGGGGTAGAAGGGAGCGTCTCTTCGGCCCTTTCCCCCCAGACAACGCAACCCGGAGGGGTGTACACGGTGGAACAGCAGGAACAGTTTGACCAGCAGACCTTGACCGAACACCTGGCGGAGTTGCGCTCCTGCCTGCTGATCTCACTCGGCGCCGTGGCCGTGGGCTTCGCCGCCGCCTACAGCGTTGTCCGCCACCTGGCCGACTGGTTCCTCCGCCCGCTCATCCAGGTCCTGCCCGAGGGGCGCGGCCTGATCTTCACCTCGTACCAGGAAGGGTTTTTTTTTACCTGAAGCTCGCCCTGGTGTGCGGCACCCTGCTCGCCAGCCCGGTCATCTTTCTGCAGATCTGGCGCTTCGTCTCCCCCGGCCTGTACCGCCATGAAAAGCGGGTGCTGGTGCCGTTCACGGTCATCTCCACCCTCTGTTTCGCCGGCGGCGCCCTGTTCGGCTATTTTGTCGTTTTTCCCCCGGCCTTCCGCTTCCTCATCGGCTATTCGAGCGACCTGCTCGAGGCCATGCCCGCGGTCAACGAGTACTTTTCGCTCGCCCTGCGCCTGTTCCTGGCCTTCGGCATTGTCTTCGAACTGCCGGTGCTCATGGTCTTCCTCGCCAAGGTCGGCGTGGTCGACCGGCCGTTTCTGCGCCGCAACCGCAAGTACGCCCTGCTCATCGCCTTTGTCGTCGCGGCCATCCTCACCCCCACCCCGGATGTGGTCAACCAGCTGCTCATGGCCGGACCGCTCATCCTGCTCTACGAGGTCAGCATCATCGCCGTGGGCCTGTTCGCCCGCCGGCCCCTGGCCGGTTTTCCCGGCAAAGGGGAGGCGGACAGCGGGGCGACAACAGCCGCGGACACCCCGCCGCAGGACTGAGCCGGTGCGCCGCATTTGTCCTTGCCGAACCGTCGGCAGGTTGTTTACGATACAGAGTATTCTTCACAGACAACCACAGCCCGGCATTGCCTGCGGACCCCTGTCCGGCCGGCGGCCGGCTGCCTGAACCAACCGTCAACAGGAGGACATCCATGTCGTACATCGCCGATTTTGAGAAAGCCGTGGAGATCGGCCGGCCGCCGAACATCCGTACCCTGTTTCCCAACTCGCGCGCGCTCCTGGTGAGCGGCAAGGTGATCGACCGGGCCCTGCTGGCCAAGGGCGGCGCCATGACCATTGCCGCCAACGGCCGCAACCACCTGATCATCCGCGGCGTGCTCCAGGCGGCGCAGCGGGCCCGGGCGGCGGTGCTCATCGAGATCGCCCGTTCTGAGGGCGGCGCCTCGGCCTACTGCCCGACCAACTACTGGAACATCGCCCGCCAGGTGGACGCCCTGTGCAACGAACTGGCCATCACCGTGCCGGTGGCCATCCACGCCGACCATTACGGCATCAAGAAAGCGGAGGACATCCCGGCGGCGGCCATCGAGATCCCGACCATCTTCGAGGCCGGCATCACCTCGATCGCCATCGACGCCTCGCACCTGCCCGACGCCGACAACCTGCTGGCCAGCATCGAGCTGTCCCGCTACGTGCCCAGTTGGGCCGGCTTCGAGACCGAGGTGGGCGAGATCAAGGGCAAGCACGGCCTGTCCACCACCGAGGAGGCCCTGTTCATCGTCCAGGGACTCAATGCCCACGGCATCTTCCCGGACTGGATCGCCCTCAACAACGGCACCACCCACGGCATCGAGGCCTCGGCCCAGGGCATCCAGGTGGAACTCACCGCCGAAATCCACCAGGCCCTGGAGCGCTACAAGGTGAGCGGCGCCCAGCACGGCACCTCGGGCAACAACTCCGACCGGCTGCGGGCCATCGCCGCGCAGACCAACTCCACCAAGGCCAACGTGGCCACGGCCCTGCAGATGGTCAGCTGGGGCCTGGAGGTCAACGACTACGGCAACGCGGTGCTCGACGCGAGCGGCGACTTCATCAAGGTCCCGGGCGAGGGCGTCACCGAGGAACTCTGGCAGGCGATGCGCGCCTATGCCGACAGCAAGGGCTGGAAAAAGGGCGACTACAAGAGCCTCAACCTGGTGTTCGAAAACCGCATCATGGGGCAGCCGCGGGCGGTGCGCGAGCGCATGGCCCGGCGGGTGGAGGACTTTGTCCACACCCTGCTGGTTTCGGTGTTCAACGCCGCTGACACGGCCCGGCTGGGCGTGGAGGCCATTCTCGCGGCCGGCAGTTATGATCTCGGCCCCAAGGTCGGGCGGATCGAGTCACCCGAGGAGTGGACCGCGGACAAGATCCGGGCGCGGGCGGCCACCATCACCAGCGACAAGGGACCGGCGGGTGATTATGACGACTGAACCGGCTGCGGCGCCCGTCGATCCGGTCCTGGAAGACAGCAGGGAGGACAGGGATTGAGCCCATTTACGAAGATACTGGTCACCGGCGCCGCCGGCTTCATCGGCCACGGTCTCTGTCAGCGGCTGCTGGCCGAGGGCAGAACCGTGGTCGGCCTGGACAACCTCAACGACTACTACGACCCGCAGTTGAAGCGGGACCGGCTCGCCCGGCTGCAGGCCCATTCCGGGTTTTCCCACGCATTCTTCGACATGGCCGACCGTGAGCGCACCGCAGCCCTGTTCGCGGCGGAGCGGTTCGACGCGGTGGTCAACCTGGCGGCCCAGGCGGGCGTGCGCTACTCGCTCGTCAATCCCCACTCCTACGTGGACACCAACCTGGTCGGCTTCGTCAACCTCCTCGAGGGCTGCCGCCACACCGGCGTCCAGCACCTGGTGTACGCCTCGTCGAGTTCGGTCTACGGGGCCAACACCAAGATGCCCTTTTCGGTGCACGACAACGTCGACCACCCTGTGAGCCTGTACGCGGCCTCGAAAAAGGCCAACGAACTGATGGCCCACACCTACAGCCACCTGTTCGCGCTGCCGACCACGGGCCTGCGCTTCTTCACCGTGTACGGGCCCTGGGGCCGGCCGGACATGGCCCTGTTCCTGTTCACCCGGGCGATCCTCGAGGACCGGCCCATCGACGTGTTCAACAACGGCAACATGGAACGGGACTTCACCTACATCGATGACATCGTCGAGGGCGTGGTGCGGGTGATCGACCGGGCCGCCGAACCCGACCCGGCATGGCGGGGCGACCAGCCCGACCCGGCGACCAGCTACTGTCCCTGGCGGGTGTTCAACATCGGCAACAACAGCAAGGAACGGCTGATGCGCTACATCGAGGTGCTGGAAGAGTGCCTCGGCCGCACGGCAGAGAAGAACTTCCTCCCCATGCAGGCCGGCGATGTGCCGGCCACCTACGCCGACGTGCAGGATCTGGTGCGCACCGTCGGCTTCAAGCCGTCGACCCCCATCGAGGTCGGCGTCCGTCATTTCGTCGACTGGTACCGGGATTACTACAAGGTGTGAACAGACGGGACTGACCGCTCTGCCGCGGGCCACCGTTTTGGGTGGTCCGTGGCCGGTGCGGCCGTGCGGGACTCGGGTCAGGGAATGGTCTGGCCGCTGCGGCGCGCGGGTGTGGCCGGCGGCGCCATGCGGGTGGCCCGGGTGGCGGTGAGGCGGACGGGGCGAGCCGCCGGGGCCGGTGCGGCCGGGCGCATCTCCTGCAGATCCGGTTGTTGCGCGGGGCGAGGGTTCTGCGGCAGGATTCGGGCCGTGGTCGGCTGGGTCGCCCGCGCTGGCGGCTGAACCCGGGCCACCAGGGTCGGCCGCACCGGTCTGCCCGGGGCAAAGGCGTACACCTGGTTGTTGAGGGACACGGTCGGCGGCAGACGAGTCAGTTCGAACAGGGTGTAGCCGCGCAGCAGGTTCCGCCAGAACGGCAGATGGGGCGAGCGGGTGTGGTGCATCAGGTTGGCGACCGTCATCCGGAAGGGAAAGATGTGCACCGGGAACGAGAGCTGGCCGCTGCTCAGGGCGTAATCGGCGATGGTGTAGATCTCCTCGATGGCCGGGTCGGTCATGGCGAAGCAGCCCACCGAATCCTTTTTGCCGTGCACCATGATGGCGCCGCCGGTGGCGCCGCGCAGCAGGTCATACTCGTTCGGGTAGCCGATGTTGAAGGCCAGGTGGAAATTGCTCCACGGGTTCATGTGCTCGGCGGTGACCGCGTAGAACCCCTCCGGCGCCTGCAGGTCCCCTTCCCGCGTCTTCGGGCCGAGTCCGCCGGAAAACCTGGCAATCGGGTATTTCTTGAACAGTTTGAACCGCTCGCCGCGCTCCACCCACACCTCCAGTTCCTTGCTTTGTTTGAAGATGCGGATGTAGATGGGTGCGCCCAGGGTCAGCGAGGCGAGCCGGAACTGGTTGCGCAGGTCCGCCTCGCGCTGGGCGCGCACCGCCACGGAGCGTTCACTCTGCGGGGTCGGCGGGCAGGGCGGGGCCGGGGTTGGCCGGATCACGGTTTTGGTCGGCGGCGGCAGACTCTTGCTGTCCGTCGGCACCACGGTCGCCCCTTTTTTCTTGTGCGAGCAGCCCGCTCCAGCCGTGAGCAGGGCGAGACCGAGACAGGCGATGCAGACAAGGCGGACAGCGAGGGCGATGGTGGTGGGCTTCATGGGGCCTGCGTTTTTTCGTTGACCGGTTGCCAGGGACACCGCCGGGATCAGCCCGGCAGTTGGGTCTGTTCGGGCCGCAGCAGGTCGAGCACGCTGCGGGCGATGCCGTCTGCGTCGATGCCCGCGGCCCGCCAGAGCACGGTCTGCGGCCCGTGTTCGATGAAGCGGTCCACGTAGCCGAGCCTGCGCACCGGCAGGTGCAGACCGCGCTCGTTGAGCGCCTCCAGCACGGCGCTGCCGAAACCGGACTGGACACAGTTGTCCTCGACCGTCACCACCCGCCCGGTGCGTGCCGCCCAGTCGGCGATCAGGTCGCTGTCCAGCGGCTTGAGGAAACGGGGGTTGATGACCGCCGCGTCGATGCCCTGCGCCTCCAGGCGTGCCGCCGCGGCCAGGGCCGGGCCGACCCGGTTGCCGATGGGCAGCAGGAGCACGTCCGCGCCTTTGCGCAGCACCGTGCCCCGGCCGATCTCCAGCCGGCGAAAGTCCGGTTCCAGGGCGATGCCCTCACCGTTGCCCCGGGGGTAGCGGAGCACCACCGGGCCGTGGTGGGAGAGGGCGGTGTGGAGCATGTGCTGCAGTTCGTTCTCGTCCGCCGGCGCCATCATCACCAGGTTGGGAATGAAGCGCAGGAAGGCGAGATCGAACACGCCGTGGTGGGTCGGACCGTCGTCGCCGACCACGCCGCTGCGGTCCAGGGCGATGGTCACCGGCAGGTTGGGCAGGCAGACATCGTGGATGAGCTGGTCCAGGGACCGCTGCATGAACGAGGAATAGACCGCGAAAAAGGGACGCAGCCCCTCCAGGGCGAGCCCGGCGGCAAAGGTGACCGCGTGCTGCTCGGCAATGCCCACGTCGAAGAAGCGGTCCGGGAACTCGGCCGCAAAGGGCAGGAGACCGGTGCCGCCGGGCATGGCCGCGGTGATCGCCACCACCCGCTCATCCTGTCGCGCCAGCCGGCAGAGGGTGTCGCCGAACACCTTGGTGTAGCTCACCCCGCCGCCGCTCTTCACCGGCGTGCCGGTGGCCACGTCGAAGGGCCCGACCCCGTGGAACTCGCCCGGGTTGGTCTCGGCCGGCTTGTAGCCCTTGCCCTTGGTGGTGATCACGTGCACCAGTACCGGCCCGTGCGAGTTGTCGCGGACGTTTTCCAGGGTGGCGATCAGGTCGTCCAGTTCATGGCCGGGAATGGGGCCGACATACTTGAACTTGAGCGCCTCGAAGAGCATGCCCGGGGTGAACAGGTTCTTCAGGTTTTCTTCGCTCTTGCGCAGCACGGTGAGGATGTTCTCGCCCACCGAGGACAGGGCCATGAGCCGGTCCTCGATGTGGTCGCGCAGCCGGCGGATGGTGCGGCTGGTCATCTTGCGGCTGAGGAAACTGGACAGGGCGCCGACGTTTTTCGAGATCGACATCTCGTTGTCGTTGAGGATGACGATCAGGTCCCGGCCCAGGTCGCCGGCGTGGTTGAGGCCCTCGAAGGCCATGCCCGCGGTCATCGAGCCGTCGCCGATAACGGCGATGACCTTGCCCGGCTCGTCCCGGATGGCCTTGGCCGCGGCCATGCCCAGGCTGTAGCTGATGGAGGTGGAGCTGTGGCCGGCCTCCACCGGGTCGTACTCGCTCTCCGCCCGCTTGGGGAAGCCGCTCAGACCCCGGTGCTGGCGCAGGGTGGCGAACCGCTCCTTGCGGCCGGTGAGCAGCTTGTGGGCATAGGCCTGGTGGCCCACGTCCCAGACCAGCCGGTCGCGGGGGGTATCGAACACGTAGTGGAGGGCCAGGGTGAGTTCGACCACGCCGAGGCTGGGCGCCAGGTGGCCGCCGGTGCGGGCCACGGTGGTGATGATGGTCTCGCGCAGTTCGCGGGCGAGCTGTTCCATCTCGGCCACGCTGAGATCGCGCAGGTCCGCGGGGGAATTGACGGTGTCCAGCAGCCGGTACTGCCGCTCGGCGTGGGTATCGACGATGAGCATGATTATTTTCTGCGGTCCACGATGTAGTTGGCCAGGGCCCGGAGCGGGTCGGCCTTGCGGTCAAAGGAGGCGAGGGCGGCAACGGCCTCTGCCGCCGCTTCCCGCGCCATGGTTTTTGAGGTCTCGACCCCGAACAGCGAGGGGTAGGTGACCTTCTGGGCGCGCTCGTCGCTGCCCGCGGTCTTGCCCAGTTCCTCGGTGGTGGCGACCACGTCGAGCAGGTCGTCGACGATCTGGAAGGCCAGGCCGATGTTGTCGCCGTAGGCGCACAGGGCCGCCTCCTGCTCGGGGTCGGCGCCGGCCACCAGGCCGCCGCTCTGCACCGCGGCGGTGATCATGGCCCCGGTCTTGCTGCGGTGAATGCTGCGCAGCACCTCGTAGCCGACCTGCTGGCCCTCGTAGAGCATGTCCAGGCTCTGGCCGCCGACCATGCCCAGGGGGCCGGCCGCCCGGGCGATGGCCGCGATGATGCGCACCCGGGTGGCGGCGTCGATGGCCGCGGTCGCCTCGCCGCCGAGCAGTTCAAAGGCAAAGGTGAGCAGGCCGTCGCCGGCGAGGATGGCGGCTGCCTCGCCGAACACGGTGTGGTTGGTCGGCTGGCCGCGGCGCAGGTCGTCGTCGTCCATGGCCGGCAGGTCGTCGTGGATGAGCGAGTAGGTGTGGATGCACTCGAGCGCGCAGGCCACCGGCAGAACCCGCCGGGCAACCGCCTCCCCCTCGTCCACGGCCTCGGCCCCGGCCAGGCAGAGGATGGGCCGCAGGCGCTTGCCGCCGACGAACAGGCTGTAGCGCATGGATTCGATGTGCTCGCGGAAGGGGCCGTCCGCTGCGAGCATGAAGCGGGCAAGGCCGTCTTCGACCCGGCGGCGCCGTTCACTCAGGTAGTTCGCTATTTCCACCTTCGTCCTCCGCAAAGGGCACGGCCACCAGCTCGCCGTCCCTTTTCAGGAGCAGGTCGACGCGGCTTTTCGCCTCCTCGAGCCGGCTGTTGCAGAACTGCACCAGTTCGATGCCTTCGTTGAATTTGTCCAGGCTCTTTTCCAGGCTCAGATCGCCGGCCTCGAGTTCGGCGGTGATCTGCTCCAGCTTGGCGAGCGCCTGTTCGAACGTCTTTTTTGCCATGGTCCCTGCGGCCGCCGGAACGCGGCGACGATTTTGTTTGCCGGATGAAACATCCGGAAGTAACAAGCGACTTTAAACAGAATACCCCGTGGTTTCAACCTCTCTTTGGCGATGATCACCCAGATCGAACCGTTCCTCTCCTGGCTGCTCGTGGAAAAGGGGTATTCGCCCCACACGGCGGACAGTTACCAGCGCGACCTGCGCGAATTTGTCCGCTTCTGCGGTGACGACAGCCCTCCCGACCGGGTCACCGCGGTCACGGTCCGTTCCTTTGTCGCCAGCCTGTACAGGACCAACGCGAGCGCCTCGGTGGCACGCAAGCTCTCGACCCTGCGCACCTTCTTCAGTTTCCTGCGCCGCCGCGGGATTCTGGCCGCCGACCCGCTGGCCGGCGTGGTCGGACCCAGGCGCGGCCGGCACATCCCGGCCTTTCTCACCGTGGACGAGGTGTTCGCCCTCATCGAGGCGCCCACCGCCGTGGACCGGTACTGGCGGCGGGACCGGGCAGTGCTGGAACTGCTCTACGCGACCGGCATGCGTGTCTCCGAGCTGGTGGCCGCCAACCTCGCGGACCTCGACTGGGCCGAGGAGATGGTGCTGGTCCGCGGCAAGGGCAACAAGGAGCGGCTCATTCCGTTTGGCCGGGCCGCCCGCGAGGCCCTGCACCAGTACCTGCCCGAGCGGGATGCGCTCATCCTCGCCCGGGCCACCCGCGGCCGGGAGATCGAGCGCCAGGCCCTGTTCCTCAACGGCCGGGGCACGCGTCTGACGGCACGGTCGGTGGAGCGCTTCGTGCAGGGCTACGGCCTGCGCGCCGGCATCGGCGTGACTGTCACCCCGCACGGCCTGCGCCATTCGTTCGCCACCCACCTGCTCGAGATGGGCGCGGACCTGCGCACCGTCCAGGAACTGCTCGGCCATGTCAGCCTGTCCACCACCCAGATGTACACCCACCTGAACATCGATCATCTCACCCGGGTCTACGACCAGGCCCATCCGCAGGCGCGGCGCAAGGAATGACTGGCACTGCGGAGCCGGGCGTGCAACGGGCGGAAAACCGGCCCGACCATTGACGGGGTGCGGCTTGATGTTTAATCGTCTTCCCATTGTTTTTTTATCAATCACCACCAGCAGCACAGGAACATGCGCCCTCAACCCATCCGCTCCACCACCATCCTCGCCATCCGTCACCGGGGCGAGGTCGTTGTCGCCGGCGACGGTCAGGTCTCCCTCGGGGCGACCGTGATCAAGCACCAGGCCAGAAAGGTCCGGCGCCTCTACCACGACCAGGTGATCACCGGTTTTGCCGGCGCCACCGCCGACGCCTTCACCCTCTACGACCGGCTCGAGCAGAAGCTCGAGCAGTACAACGGCAACCTCATGCGCAGTGCGGTCGAACTGGCCAAGGACTGGCGCACGGACAAGATGCTGCGCCGCCTCGAGGCCATGCTCATCGCCGTCAATGCCGACCACTCGCTGCTGCTGTCCGGCACCGGTGACGTCATCGAGGCGGACGACGGCATCCTCGCCATCGGCTCGGGCGGCCCCTACGCCCAGGCGGCGGCGCGGGCCCTCATCGACCATTCCACGCTCGACGCGGCTGCCATCGCCCGCACCGCCCTGGAGATCGCCGGCTCCATCTGCGTCTACACCAACACCAACATCGTCGTCGAAAAGATATGAATGCCTCCGCCCACAGAGGATCGCTCACCCCCCGGGAAACCGTGGCCGAACTGGACCGCTACGTCATCGGCCAGGCCGAGGCCAAGCGCTCGGTGGCCATCGCCCTGCGCAACCGCTGGCGTCGTCAGCAGGTCGAACCGCCCCTGCGCGAGGAGATCGCCCCCAAGAACATCATCATGATCGGCCCGACCGGCGTGGGCAAGACCGAGATCGCCCGTCGGCTCGCCCACCTGGCGCAGAGCCCGTTTCTCAAGATCGAGGCCTCCAAGTTCACCGAGGTCGGCTACGTGGGCCGGGACGTGGAGTCGATGATCCGCGATCTGGTGCAACTGGCCATCACCATGGTCACCCGGGAGGAGGCGGAAGGGGTGCAGGGCCGGGCCGCGGCCAACGCCGAGGAGCGGCTGCTCGACTTGCTCCTGCCCCGCTCCCCGGCCCAGACCACCACCCCGGCCAAGCCCGGGGCCATCGAACTCGGCTACGACGGCGCCGCCCGCCAGGCCGACTACCAGGGCCAGACCACCCGCGAACGGTTCCGCGAGATGCTCCGCCGGGGCGAACTGGACGACCGCACGGTGGAACTGGCCGTATCGGCCCAGACCGGCGCGCCGAGCGTGGAGATGTTTTCCGCCTCGAGCATGGAGGAGATGCAGAGTTCCCTGCAGGACGCCTTCTCCAAGTTCTTCCCCAAGAAGAAGCAGCCCCGTCGCATGAAGGTGCCCGAGGCCCTCGAATACCTCCGGCGTGAGGAGGCCGAGCGGCTGGTGGACCACGAGAGCGTCACCGAAAAGGCCATCCGCCGCACCGAGCAGTCGGGCATCATCTTCCTCGACGAGATCGACAAGATCGCCTCGCGCGGCGGCTCCGGCTCGGGCGCGCCCGAGGTGTCGCGCGAGGGCGTGCAGCGTGACCTGCTGCCCATTGTCGAGGGCACCACCGTGACCACCAAGTACGGGCCGGTGAAGACCGATCACATCCTCTTCATCGCCAGCGGCGCCTTCCACGTGTGCAAGCCCTCGGACCTGGTGCCCGAACTGCAGGGCCGCTTCCCCATCCGGGTGAACCTGCACGCGCTCGGCGAGGAGGAGTTTTTCCGTATCCTCACCGAGCCGCAGAACGCGCTCATCAGGCAGTACACCGCCCTGCTCGCCACCGAGGATGTCCAGCTTGTGTTCGAGGACGAGGCCATCCGCGAGATGGCGCGCATCGCCGTGCAGGTCAACGAGAAGACCGAGGACATCGGCGCCCGCCGGCTGCACACGGTGATCGAGCGGGTGCTGGACGAGGTCTCGTTCGACGCCACCGACCGCGAGGATTTGGAGTTCCGGGTCACCGCCGACTACGTCCGCCGCCAGCTGACCGACATCAGCGAAAACGAGGACCTGAGCCGCTACATCCTCTGAACCCCTGCCAGGTTGGTGCCATGGATATCGATCCGGAGTGCAACTACTGCCCGGCCTGCCGCGACGAGTACCGGCCGGAGATCACCACCTGCCCCACCTGCGGGGTGGCCCTGGAGAGCGGTGCGGCGCTGCGCGCCCGGCTCGACCGGCAGCGGATCGGCCGGCCCGCGCCCATCGGCCCGGACGAGCCGCTCACCCCGGTCCGGCGCGGGCCGCTCGGGCAGATCCGCCAGCTGCAGGCGCTGCTCGAGGCGCACGGCCTGGCCGCCATCACCCGCACCGACGGCCCGGCCGGCTGCCGCACCACCTGTCGCGGCGCGGAACTGCTCCTGCAGGTGCGCGCCGCGGACCTGGCCGAGGTACTCGCCCTGCTCGACGAGGAGCACCGGCGCACCACCGTGCTCACCGACTACGACACCAGCCTGGCGGGCGAGGTGTTCGATGCCGGCCGGGACGAGGCCACCTGCCCGGCCTGCGGCTGTCGTTTCCCCACCAGTTCATCCTCCTGTCCTGACTGCGGCCTCAGCTTCGCCTGAGACCGTGCCTCCGGTCCTGCCGCCTGCTTGAGGCCCGCCGGCCGGCCGGGTTTTTCTGCCCGGCCGCGCTTCCACCTTGACGCCCCGAGGCGTCCTGCTCTACCATTGATCATCGGTCGGAATGTTCGGCTGTTTTCCCCCGGCCCGCAGCCGGCGGTTGCGGCTGTTTCCCCTTTATCAGAGCCAGCCCCCGGCCGGGGATGCCCATGAGAGAGCGTACGCCTGCCATCGTCACCCTGACCACCGATTTCGGTCTGCAGGACCCCTATGCAGGCCAGTTGCGGGGCGCTGTACTCAAGGGCTGCCCCTCGGCCACGGTGGTCGATCTTACCCACGGGGTGCCCCCCTGGGACGTGGTCACCGCCGCGGTCACCATCCGCACCAGTTTCGCGTTTTTTCCCGCCGGCAGCGTCCACCTGGTGGTGGTCGACCCGGGGGTGGGTGGCCACCGGCCGATCCTTGCCGCTCGTGGCAGCGGCCACCTGTTCGTCGCCCCGGATAACGGTATCCTTTCCCTGCTCATCAATGACCGCAAACTCGACATCGTGCACCGGGTGGCACACCCGGACTTCACCCCCATCACCGCCAGCCCCACCTTTCACGGTCGCGACCTGATGGCGCCGGTGGCCGCGGCCCTGGCCGCGGGCCGGCCCCTGACCGATCTCGGCCCGGCCATCGACCCGGCGGAACTGACCATGGTGATCGTGCCGGCGGGTGTCCCGGGCGACAACCGTCTGCTCGGCCAGGTGCAGCGCATCGACCGTTTCGGCAACGTGCGCACCACCATCCGCACCGGTCCCGGCCTGTTCGACCCGAACCGCTTCGCCTGGGCCGAAATCGGCGGCCACCGGGTCGAACGTTTCCACCGCACCTACACCGAGGCACCCGCCGGTGCACTCCTGGCTCTCATCGACAGCGGCGGCTATCTTGAAATTGCGGCCAACCAGGCGAACGCGGCCGAACAGCTGGGCTGCGTGCCCGGTGGTGCCGTGACCGTCCACCTGCATCGCTTTTGACCCGTCCACCCACCACATCACCACGGAGGAATTATGAAAAAGTACCTGTTTGCCATCGCTCTCGCCGCCTGCGTCCTGCCTGCCTGCAGCCAGATGAACATGGGGGATGCGGGGGCCAAGAGCGAGGCCACGGGCAGCGCCGGCGGCGCCCGGTCCGCCAACGCCAATGCCAGCCTGGAGCGCTGCACCTCGCCGTTCGGCACCCTGGCGGTCAACGAGGACCAAACCGCCAACTGGTACTCCTGGCTGGGCCGCTACGGCATCCAGTCCACGGTGCCGGTGCTGCGGCTCCTGGCCCAGCAGAGCAACTGTTTCGTGGTGGTCGAGCGCGGCGCCGGCATGAACAGCATGATGCGCGAACGCGACCTCGAGCAGGCGGGCGAACTCCGGCAGAAGAGCAGCTTCGGCAAGGGCCAGATGGTGGCAGCGGACTACACCGTGAGCCCGACCCTGATTTTCCAGGACAACAACATGGGCGGTGTCGGCGGGATGGTCGGCGGCCTGTTCGGCACGGTCGGCGCCCTGGTCGGTAGTTCCCTGCAGAGCAAGGGGGCGCAGAGCATGCTCACCCTGGTGGACAACCGCTCCGGTGTCCAGGTGGCGGTGGCCGAGGGCAGCGCCAAATCCATGGACGTGGGCGGCGTGCTCGGCATGCTCGAAGGCGATGTCGGCGGCGCCCTGTCGGCCTACAAGAAAACGCCGGAGGGCAAGGTGGTGGTGGCCTCGATGACCGACGCCTTCAACAACCTCGTGCAGGCGGTCAAAAATTACGAGGCACAGGAGGCCACCGGCCCGCACGGCATGGGCACGGGCGGCAAACTCAAGGTCAACTGAGCCGGCCGGGCCGCCATCGCCGGGCAAAGAGTGCTGTCCCGCAACGGTTTTATCAGGGGATTTTTCCCGAAGAGCCGTGCAAACCTTTGCATCCCTCTCCCTGACTGCGTATACTTGATGGGCAACACGATGGACGCTGTTTGGTTGTTCATGGACATCTGTCAATGCTACATCAACACAGGGAGGACATCATGGCTGTCAAGGTATTGATCAAGAGGAAGGTGGCGGAGAAGAACATGCCCGAATTGGACGCGCTGCTGAGAAAGATGCGGGCGCTGACCTTGAGCCGCAAGGGGTACATTTCCGGCGAGAGTTTCAACCGGGTGGACGAGGAGGGGGTGAGCATGGTCATCAGCACCTGGCAGACGCTCGATGACTGGCGCGAGTGGACCCTGAGCAAGGAGCGTATCGAACTGCAGGACCAGATCGACAAACTGCTCGGCGCCCCCACCCAATACGAGATTTTCGAGAACGCCTGAGCAAGGCGCAGGGCGCCGCGGCCGGAACCGGCTGCGGCCTGAAACGCACAGCGGCCCGTCGTCCGACGACGGGCCGCTTTTTTTTGCCCGTGGACCGGCGGCTCAGTGGCTGGTGCGGCCGTTGCCGTTGCCGTTGCGACCGCTGCCGTTGCCGCCGCGGCGGGCCGCCTCCGGCTTCTTCACCTGCAGGCTGAGCGCCCGCGGCCCGCACAGCCGGCCGATGGTGCGGATGAAGTCCGGGCAGGCGCGCACACCCATGTCCTTCATCACCTGGATGTCCACCTGGCCGCGGTTGTCGAAGTGGAGCGTCAGCACCACCGGTGTGCTGCCGTGGAACCGGTAGAGTTCCTCCTTGAGGTCCATCATGTGTTGGCGGGAGGTCGCCCCGGCCGGCAGGGTGATCACCGCCTTCTCCGCGTACTGCTCCAGGGCCTCCTCCAGGGTGCGCACCTCCTGGGCGATCACCTTGGCGCGCAGCTGCTCCTGCTGCTTGCCATCCTCGCCGTGCGGCCGCTCCTCGCCGCCCGCCGTCCCCTTGGCGGTGCGTTCGCCCTGCTGCACCGTGCCGCTGACCACCAGCGGCTGTTCGCTGGTGAGCAGGTGGGCGCACTCGGCAAAGGTGGACGGGAAGACGATCACCTCGATGCTCGCGTTCATGTCCTCGAGCACGGTGAAGGCCATGCGGTCGCCCTTCTTCGACTTGTGCTCCTTGCAGGCCGCGATCAGGCCGCCGATGCGCACCGCCTGGCCGTCGCGCAGTTTGGCCGCGCCGCCGATGTCCGTGTCCGTCACCCGGCGCAGGTCGTCGCGCACCCCTTCCAGCGGGTGGCCGGTGAGGAAGAAGCCCACGGTCTCCTTTTCCCCGGCGAGCCGCTGCAGCTTGGGCCACTCGGGGATGTCCGGCAGTTCCACCTCGGCCGCGTCCGCCTGGGCGCCGGCCGGCTGACCGACCCCGAACAGGCTCATCTGGCCGCTCAAGCGGTCGCGCTGCACCGCCTTGGCCCGGTCGATGCACTGGTCGAGGATCTCCATGTACTGGGCACGGCGGCCGCCCATGGAGTCGAAGGCGCCGGCCTTGATCAGGCTCTCGATCACCTTGCGGTTGACCTTGGAGGAATCGATCCGGCCGCAGAACTCGCTCAGCGAGCGGTACGGCCCGTTCGCCGTGCGTTCCGCCAGGATCGCCTCGAGCGCCGCGCCGCCCACGTGCTTGACCGCGGCCAGGCCGAAGCGGATACGGTCGTTGATGACCGTGAAGTCGCTGAACGACTCGTTGATGTCCGGCGGCAGCACCTCGATGTGATCCTGGCGGCACTCGTTGATGTACTTGACCACCTTGTCCGTGTTCTCCACATCGCAGGAGAGCAGGGCGGCGAGGAACTGGGCCGGGTAGTGGGCCTTGAGGTAGGCGGTCTGGTAGGCGATGAGCGCGTAGGCGGCCGAATGGGACTTGTTGAAGCCGTAGCCGGCGAACTTGGCCATGAGGTCGAAGATGTACTTGGCCTTGTCCTCGGGGATGTTGTTCGCCTTGGCCCCGGCCATGAACTTGCCGCGCTCCTTTTCCATCACCTCCGGGATCTTCTTGCCCATGGCCCGGCGCAGGATGTCCGCGTCGCCCAGGCTGTACCCGGCCAGGATGTTGGAGATCTTCATCACCTGTTCCTGGTAGACGATCACCCCGTAGGTCTCTTCGAGCACCTCCCTGATCTGCGGCAGCGGATAGTCGGGCTGACGGTGGCCGTGCTTGGTGTCGACGAAGGTGTCGACCATGCCCGAGTCCAGCGGACCCGGCCGGTAGAGGGCGACCAGGGCGATCAGGTCGGAGAACTGCTCCGGCTTCATGCGCATCAGCAGGTCGCGCATGCCATCGCCCTCCAGCTGGAACACGCCCAGGCTGTGCCCGCGGCAGAGCAGGGCAAAGGTCTTGGCGTCGTCCATGGGGATCTTGCGCAGATCCACCGTCTTGTCCAGGTCGAACCTGATCAGCTTCAGCGCCCGGTCGATCACGGTCAGGGTTTTGAGGCCGAGAAAGTCGAATTTGATCAACCCGGTTTTCTCGGTGTACTTCATGTCGTACTGGGTGAGAATTTCCTTGTTCGGACCGATGCACACCGGCAGGTACTCGACCATGGGCCGGGGCGAGATGACCACGCCGGCGGCATGGGTCGACTTGTGCCGCGACAGCCCCTCGAGCGTCTGCGAGATGGACAGCAGCCGGCGGATGTCGTCGTCCTTCATGGCCTCGCGCAGCCGGGGCTCGGCGTCGATGGCCTTCTTCAGGGTGATCTTCAGCTCCTCGGGCACCAGCTTGGCGATGCGGTCCACCTCGGGCAGGGGGATGTCGAGCACCCGGCCCACGTCGCGCAGCACGGCCCGGGCCTTCATCGACCCGTAGGCCACGATCTGGGCCACGTGGTCGTCGCCGCCGTAGCGCTGGCGGACGTAGTCGATCACCTCGTCGCGTCGCTCCTTGCAGAAATCCACGTCAAAGTCGGGCATGGATACCCGCTCGATGTTGAGGAACCGCTCGAACAGGAGGCCATAGGGCAGGGGGTCGATGTCGGTGATGGACAAACAGTAGGCGGCCAGGCTGCCGGCGCCCGAGCCGCGGCCCGGGCCCACCGGGATCTGCTGCTCCTTGGCCCAGTTGATGAAGTCGGCGACGATGAGGAAGTAGCCGGAAAATCCCATTTTCCTGATGACGTCGATCTCCAGCGTGAGCCGGTCGCGGTAGGCGGTCTCGGTTTCCTTGCTCACCGGGGCCAGTTCGTGCAGTTCGTCGAGCCGGCGGGCCAGCCCGTCCCAGCAGGCCCGGGCGAAGAGCGTGTCCAGGGTCTCCCCCTCCTTGACCGGGAACACCGGGAAGTGGTGCGCGCCGAACTCCAGCTCCAGGTTGCAGCGCTCCGCCACCTCCAGGGTGTTGGTCACCGCCTCGGGGCAGGCGGCGAACTCGGCGGCCATCTCCCCGGGCGACTTGAAATACAGGGTGTCGGTGGGGAAACGGAACCGGCTCGGGTCGTTGATGGTGCGGCCGGTCTGGATGCAGAGCAGCACCTCGTGGGCGTAGGATTCGTCCCGGTTGAGGTAGTGGCAGTCGTTGGTGGCCACCAGCTTGATGCCCAGCTCCCTGGCGAGTTCGATCATGCCGCGGTTGGCCACGCTTTGCTCGGGGATGCCGTTTTCCTGGAGTTCCAGGTAGAAGCGGTCGCCGAAGACCTGCTGGAATTCCAGCGCCCGTTTGCGCGCGCCCGCCGGGTCCTTGTGGGTGAGGCGCCAGGCGATCTCGCCGTGCAGGCAGGCGGTGAGGATGATCAGCCCCTCCTGGTGGGCGTACAGGGTGTCCAGGTCGATGCGCGGCCGGTAGTAGAACCCCCTGGTCTGGGCCAGGCTGCTGAGTTGCATCAGGTTGGCGTAACCGGTCCGGTCCATGGCCAGGGCGACCAGGTGGAAGTTGTGGCCGGCGGTGCGGTCGTGGCGGAGCATGCCGTGCTCGGCCACGTAGAACTCGCAGCCGACGATGGGCTTGATGCCGGCCTTGTTCGCTTTTTCGTAGAATTCGAGTGCGCCGTACATGGCGCCGTGGTCGGTGATGGCCACCGCCGCCATGTCGAATTCTTTGGCGCGCTGGATCAGGTCACCGACGCGGATGGCGCCGTCGAGCATGGAATATTGGGTGTGGACGTGCAGATGAACAAAGGGTGCGGACATGGAACCTTCCGTGGGGTGATGGGTCGGGGCGCGGCGACCGGGGCGGCCACCGGGGAGGTGGCAACGCGGTCCCGCGCACAGGGAACTGGGATCCGGGTCGGCTGCGGCCCGCTCGGCCCGGGCAGCAGCCGGAGCGCAGCGCGATCGGTGATGCCGGCTTACGGGGTGTGGACCGGCGGCAATCCGCGGGCGCCGTCGCGCAGGGTCTCGCTCAGGTCGGCCCCTTCGAGCCGGGCGCCGGTGAGATCGGCCTTGATCAGGTTGGCGCCTTTCAGCCGGGCGCCGCGCAGGTCGGCGCCGCGCAGGTCCGCCCCAGGCAGGTTGGCGTAGACCAGGGTGGCGCCCTGCAGGTTGGCCTTCTGCAGGTCGGCCCTCCGGAGGTTGGCCATGCTCAGGTTGGCCCCGTGCAGGTCCGCGCCGGCGAGCTTTGCCCCGGCCAGCTCGGCCTTGCCCAGGTCCGCACCGGCCAGGTTGCAGCCCGGGCAGTCGCGGGCCAGGAATTCGACGGTCACGCTGGTATCCCGGGCGTCGGCCGCGGGCTGCGTCCGTTCCTCGACCACCGGCGGCGCGGCCACCGCCCGGTCTGCGGGCTGTTTTTCTTCCTCCGGCAGTGACCCGGCCAGCTGGTCTGCGGTTGCGCGCAGGGGCCGACGCCGCTCCATGCGCTCGCCCGCTACGGCCAGCGACTGGCTGTCGCCGGTCTGCTGCGCACCGGAAAAGCGGATCACGCCGTTGCCGCCGGCCAGGTAGAGTGTGCCGCCGGCCGCCGGTCGGTACGCTTCCAGGCAGCGCAGGTCCCCGTACCACCAGGACTCCATGCGCAGGCAGAGTTCGCCGCCCTCGCTCACCTGCCAGCGGCCCGCATCCCGGTCGGCATACTGATCGCGGCCGTACACCCGGCCGGCGGGGTCGAAGTAGAGCGCCACCTCCTCGTTGTAGGCGCGCAGCCGCAGGGTATTGCCCCTGACCAGGGTGAGCAGGTCGCGGGCGGCCAGCTGCTTGGCTCCGTGTTCCCTGACGAGCGAGGTGACCGTGGTCGGACCGCAGCCGCAGAGCAGGGCCGAGGCAAGAACGAGGAGCAGCAGCGGGCGCATCGGGACCTCTTGATAAGCTGAAGTAAATCGGGATGTTGCGACGGAGACGGCAGCGGCCGGACGGCCACGCGGGCAGGCCTTATAATACACGGCCGGCGCCTTTTTGCACCCGGATTTTCCGGTGGCGCGCAGGGGCGGCCAGGGTCAGAACAGGGGCGGATCGGGGCGGTTGTCGTCCTCTATGCGGAACCGTTCGCGGATGCGGGCCAGCGGCACCAGGTCGGCCTTGCGCTCCGAGGGGGTGAGAAAGGAGAGCAGCTTGGTCTTGAGCACCGTGGGGTTGACTTCACCCTCTATGGCGATGATGCCCTCGAGGATGATCTTCTGCAGCAGCAGTTCGTGGTTGGTGCGTTCACGCAGGTTGGCGGCAGAGGGGATGAACACGAAGTTGGCGAGGATCAGGCCATAGAGGATCGAGGTCAGGGCGAGCGGCACGGTTCTGAGGATGATGCCCGTCTCGCCGATGCCGCCGAGCAGGGGGATGAGGCCGGCCACCGAGCCGACGATGCCGAACGCCGGGCAGAAATCGGCAATGGTGCGCAGCACCCGCTCGCTGTCCTCGCGGCGCAGCTTGAAGAAATACATCTCGGTGTTGAGGATGTCGCGGATCTGCTGCGGCTCGTAGTTGTCCACCAGGCAGCCCAGGCCCCGGCGCAGGAACAGCACCGAGGTCTCGTGCTCGTCCTGCTGCAGGGAGAGGATGCCGGCCATGCGCGACTTGATCGCCAGGTCGATGAGGATGTCGACGATCTCGGCCTCGGATTTCAGCCGGGACCGGTAGGAGGCGCGCACCACCCGGGCGACGATGCCGAGCCGCTCGAGCCGGAAACAGAGCAGGGCCGCGGTGGCGCTGCCGCCGACCACGATCATCAGGCTGGCCAGGTTGAGGTACAGACCGAGATGCCCCTTGAGCAGGAAGCCGGCGAAAAAGACGGTGGCACAGAGGAGCAGGCCGAGCAGGTGCGGGCGTTTCATCGGCTGGGGCGTCCTGTCACGGGCTGGTTGCCGGTTGCCGCGGGTGCGGGTTCGGCCGCCACCGGTTCCCGGGAGAGGATCAGTTCCACCCGCCGGTTGGCGCGGCGACCCTCCTCGCTGGTGTTGGGTTGCACCGGCCGGAACGAGGCATGGCCGCTGACGCTGAACTGGCCGGCCGGCAGGCCGCTGGTTTCGATCAGAAAGCGGGCCACCTGGCTGGCCCGGGCGAGCGACAGTTCCCAGTTGGAGGGATAGCGGGCGGACTGCATCGGCCGGTCGTCGGTGTGGCCGATGACGTTGATCCGGTAGGGGGTTTGGGCGATCACCGGCACCAGTTTCTCGAGCGCCTCGCGCGCGGCCGGGGTGAGGTCGGCCTCGCCCGTGGGGAAGAGCAGGTCGCCGGTGAGGCTGATGCGCATGGCCTTGTCCGGCACCAACTCCACCGAGGCGAACCGTTCCAGCTTTTCCGCGGCCACGGTCACCCGGGAGAGGTCGTAGAGGCCGGTGATCAACTCGCTGTCCGCGCTCGCTGCGGCGGGCGACTCCGCTGCGGCTGGCGTCGGTGCTGGCGGCGGTTTTGGCTCATTCGCCAGCCGGTGGCGGATGAGCACGTCCGCACCGGTCTGCTCCCGGCGTGCGGGCTCGGCCTCCGCGTGTGGGGCCGGACTCCGCCTGCTGACCTGCTGGGTGATCGGGTGGAACACCAGGGTGGACCCGCCCTCCTCCGCCTGCACCGGCAGGGTCTCGTCCGCCACCCGGTTGGGACTGCCGTGGGCGGCGATCTCCTGCTGGGTGCGCTGGTGGACGAACAGGGTGAGGAAGAGGACGAACATGGTCATCATCAGGTCGGACCAGGCGATGGACCAGTGGGCCGGCCGCGGGATGCGCGAGCGGTAGAAGGAATCTTCGACCACGAACACCGGCTGGGCCGTCTGCTGCCAGCCGGAGAGGAGCGGCGGCGAAGGCAAGGGCACGGCGGCCGGTGGCCGGGCGGGGGCAGGGGGCGGCTTTGGGGTGTGGGCGGTCATATCCGTTCTTCGACAGAATCCCGCCGGGACACAAGGAGAAATTGCGTCCTCGACCCGTGTTCATCCCTTGGCGGACAGGCGCCGGCGACAATAAAAAGCCCCGGCCGCATCGCTGCGGCCGGGGCCATGGGACACGAGGTCAGACGAGGCGAACCGCTATTTCTCGTCGTCCTGCAGGGATTTGACCAGGAGGCCGCCGGCGAGACCAAGCAGGCCGATCTCTTTCACCTGGTTCTTGGCCACGATGGACATCTTCGTGAGCATGGAGCGGCGCATGGACACCTTGGGCATCTCCTGCGGCGCGGCCTGCATGAGCAGTTCCCTGTCACCCTTCTTGCTGGCGAAGTACAGGCCATGCGGGCCGATCTGCACCGCCTGGGAGGTCAGGCCGACCGCACCCTTCTTGACGTACTGCGACACCTCGGAGTTCGGGTCGTCGAGGTCACCGAAGATGCGCGCCCGCGCCAGGCAGGTCTGCACGCAGGCCGGCTCCAGTCCCTCGGCCACGCGCGGCATGCAGTAGGTACACTTGTCGACCTTGCCGAGACTGTGGTCATCGGCCAGGGCCTCGTTGACGAAGCGGGCGTTGTAGGGGCAGGCATCCCGGCAGGCACCGCAGCCGATGCACCGTTCGGTATCCACCTGGACCGTGCCGTTGAACGGGTCCTTCCAGGTGGCGCCCACTTCCATGGTCACCGTCTTGCCGGTCTTGGCGTCCTTGAAGGTAACGCTGACCGGGTCGGCCGGGCAGACCGGCACGCAGGGGGGCTCGGCGCAGTGGTTGCACAGCCCCGGGTAGTAGGTGGCCGCCATGCCGTCCGAGGTGATACTCGGTCCCAGGCGGTGCACCCAGTTGCGGTCGAACTGGGTGGGAACCTCCCATTCGGCCTTGCAGGCGATCACGCAGGCATGGCAGCCCACGCACCTGTCCACATCTATAACCATGCCATATTGCATTATTTTTCTCCTTGCGAGGTGATCAGAATTGACAGCGGCGCCTCTGCGACCGGGATCAGCTGGCCTTCATGATTTTGACGAAGTTGTTGCGCATGCCGTGCGCACCGGATTCCGGGTCCACGGCGATCCTGGTGATCAGGCTGGTATCGTCGATACCCCGGTCGACCGCATTGGTCATTTCCGGGTTTCTCGTGCCGTAACCGTGGTACATGTAGACAACGTCCTCGCGGATGCCCGGGGTCACCTTGACCGTGGTGGTGGTGCGCGAGGTGACGCCATCCTGGTTGACCAGTTTGATCGTGTCGCCCTCTTTGAGGCCCAGCCGGGCGGCCAGTTTGTCGTTCACCCACAACGGGTTGATCGGCGCCTCGTTCACCAGCCACGGGTTGTTGGCGGTACGGTTGAAGGTGTGCAGCGGGGTCCGGCCGTAGACCAGGCGGACAAAACCCTCGGGCGGCCGTTCCACCGGGGTGTAGGTGGGAACGGGCGGGTAGTCTTCGTCCTCCATGTCCTCGCTGTAGAAATAGACGGTCAGGTCCTCGATGTTGTTGTAGGGGTCCTCGCCCGGCTGCACGTGGATTCCGCCCTCGGCCTTGATCTTGGCCAGGCTCAGGTTCACTCCGGCAAGCGCCTTGTCGGCAAGTTCTTCCTGGGACTGGGCCGGGATCTTGTCCCCGTAGCCCATGCGTTTGGCGATCTCGTTGGTGATCCAGATGGAGTCCTTGCGTTCGAAGCCCGGGGCGACCAGCGCCATGCGCGGGGCGATGTACTGCTGGGGTTCTTCGGAGAGATCCCACTGCTGGCCGGTCTTGACGATGTCCCCCTTCTCCAGGTAGGAGCAGTCGGGCAGGAGGATATCGGCGTACATGGTGCTGTCGGTGGGCATGATATCGACGCAGAGTACGAACTCCATCTGTTCGAGCATCTTGATCGTCTTTTCCTGGTTGGGCATGCACTGGATAATGTTCTGACCGCAGATCACGCAGCCCTTGATGGGGTAAGGCTCGCCGGTGATGGCCGCGTCACGCAGCAGTTCGGTCGGCGCGCCGGGAGGGGCGAAGTAGTGTTTTTCCGCCAGTTCCCTGAGGACGATGTCTTCTTCGTGCTCCAGGTGGGGCCAGTTGACCTTGGCCAGTCCCTTGGGTTTCTTGGGAATGACCAGGCCGCCTTTACAGCCGATCGCTCCAAGCAAGCCGGTCAGGCAGGCCAGGGCCCGGCTGCGCTGGAAGTCGGTGCCGTACCAGGTGGTGTGTCGGCCCGGGTGGATGGCCACATGCGGCATGTTGGCGGCCAAAAGGTCGGCCACCTCCTTGATCTGGGCCGCCGGCACGTCGCATTCGGCAGCCGCCTTCTCCAGCGTCCACTCCTTGATGCCCTCGGCGAACTCCTCGAACCCTTCACCGTACTCGTCGACAAAGTCGACGTTGTACTTCTCGTTTTCGATCAGGTAGTTCATGATCGCCAGCAGCATGGCCGTGTCCGTGCCCGGGCGGATGGGCACCCAGATGTGCGACTTGGCCGCCGAGGCGGAGTAACGCGGGTCGACAACGACGAGCTTTGCTCCCCGGTCGAGCCCGCGCAGGTAGTTCTTGACGTGAGAGAGGTGGATGTTCTCGCCGATGTGCATGCCGGTGAGGAAGATCACCTTGGCGTTGGCCATGTCCACGTTCTCATCGGGCGCTATTTCCAGGGTGGTCAGGTAGGCGGTGTCGCGGACGCCGCGGCACTGGAAGAAGGAGGCTTCGCTCACGTTGGGCGTACCCACGGTCCGCTCGAGAAAATCCATCAGGTACTTGGCATGGGAACCGTGGCCGAAGAAGCAGAGCCCCTTGGCACCGTCACGATCGACTATGGTCTTGAGTTTGCTGGCACAGGTATCCAGGGCCTCCTCCCAGGAGATCCGCTGCCACTTGGGCGCGCCGCGCTTGCCGACGTTCTTGAGCGGGTACTTGAGCCGGTCCGGATCGTAGAGCATGGCCACGCCGGCATTGCCGCGGGCGCACAGGGAGACGCCGTTGTCCACGGACTTGGGGTTGCCTTCGAGTTTGACCAGGCGGCCGTCGCGGACCTTGCCGACCAGCTGGCAGCGCCAGAAGCACATCTCGCAGAGGCCACCGACCGCGGTCTGGGTGTCCTTGAAACTGCCCGGCGCAACCAGCGGCGCCTTGACGACACCCGATTGGGCCCTGGCCGCCACCTTGGACAGCGGCACGGACGCAGCGGCAAGCGAGGCGGCCTTGAGGAAATTCCGCCGGGTGAGATTCGATGCCATTTACTGTTCCTCCTTGGTGAAAAAGTCGATTAACTGGATCGACACCATGTAGAAGGGATGTCGAACTTCTTGCGTGCAGCGTTCCTTGAACCGTGTGAACCAGGGCCGGAACAGGGTTCGCAGGAAGACCTCCTCGGCCTCGTCCCGGCCTTCGCCGGTCAGGGCGGCGAGAAAATCGAGTTCCAGGGCGAGGTGGTCGGCGGGTTCGGTCTCGCTGGCCAGGTCGTAGCCGTGCGCCCGGTAGAAGTCGCGGGTGCGCTCGGTGGTCGGGCCCTGGAGCATGCCGCTGCCGTCCAGGTACACCGAGGCGTAGGGCGGCACGGTGGCGTGGGGCACGGCGTTGATGAACTGGTGGGTGTATTCGGTGCGGAGTTCGTCGAGCGGGTCTGCGGACCGGCGACGCCAGTCCTGGAGTGCGGCCAACTCCCCGGACCATTCGAGGGAGGCGAGCAGCGATTCCAGGGTATCGAACAGCTGATCGTTGCAGCTGGCCGCCTCCGGGTAGCGCATGGTCAGGGCGAGCAGGGAGTAGATGGCGCTGAGGGTGGCGTCTTCGCCGGCCGGGGCGTTGCCCTGATCGAGTGTGGTGGGTGCGGCTGTCATAACCCTCTGCAGTGGTCACGGTTCTGCTGCGCGCGGCGACGTGGCGGTTCCGCCGGCGGGCGGCGGCAGCGGTAGGTGCGCCCGCGGGCCGGAAAGTGGGGCAGACACAGGTCCTGCCACTGCCCGGCAAGGCGCTGAAACGGCCCTTTATAAGCCGCACACTGTAGCATACTCGGGCCGAGAGTACAAGGAACCTCTGGCCGGCGGGACAGGATTTGCAGGCCCTCCACCAGGCAGGGAAAAACGGGGGCACTGAGGACCGGCCCGGCCGCCTGCGACCCTGGCCCTGTTCCGGGTGGCGGCGGTCTGGCCGCGGAGCCTTGGCTTGCCGCTTGACGGTCGCCCGGTTTGTCGTTATAAGGTCAAATTCACGAATGTTTTGTCGGTTTGCGCCGCACCCGCCTGCGGGTCGTGGCGTTCCCCTTCACCGCACGAGGTCGAGCGCATATGGAACTGCACATCCCCACCGGAACCCAGGGCAAGGAAGCGTTGAGCGTCACTTTCGAAAATACCGCGGCCCGCTACGGCAGCGGCCTGGTCGAGGTGTTCGCCACCCCGGCCCTGGTCGCCCTCATGGAGAGTACCTGCCTCGGATCGGTGCTGCCCTTCCTGCCCGAGGGCTGGGGCACGGTGGGCGTCAAGGTGGACATCGTCCACACCAGGGCCACGCCGGTGGGGCAGCGGGTGACCTGCGAGTCCACCCTGGTGGAAGTGGACCGCCGCCGGCTGGTGTTCGAGGTGGTGGCGCACGACGAGCGGGGCGAGATCGGCCGCGGCCGGCACGAACGGTTTGTCATCGACACCAAAAAATTCATGGAAAAGCTCTGACCGGGCCGCTTTCTGCCCGGCGGACCGCTCAGTCCGCCGGCCGGTGGTAGCGGCTGAGCACGCCGTAGAGCATGTCGGGCAGGTCGTTCTTCTGCCGGGAGGAGCGCTGGATCTGCTTGAGGCACTTGTCGAAGGTGAGCGGTTCCCCCAGCGAGATGTGCCGCAGGATGAGCGAGATGAGCCGGGTGATGGTGGTCAGGTTGGAGATGCGCGACTGCAGTTCGTGGTCGCGGTCAAAGGCGGTGGAGGCGAACACCTCCACCGGCCTCCCCTCGACCTCGCTCACCGACAGGTACCACTTGTTGCGGTCCCGGTCGATGGTGCGGTAGCGCTTGCCGTCGAGCACCTCCGGCAGCTCCGCCTCGCTCTCGATGCGCCGGGCGCCGGCCCGCGGCAGGATGGCCTCGTCCTGGTGGCGCAGCCACAGGGTCTTCACCACCTCCGGGTGCTCGCGGACATACCGCTCCACCGCCAGGCAGGCGGAACAGGTGGCGGGGGCGTCACCCGGCGGCGGGCTTGCCAGTTCGAGGCCGCAGAGGCTGCAGCGGCCGGCGTGGGTTTCGGCTGTCACGATGTCGCTCCGTCGTCGATGATGCATTGGCAGGGGGAGGGGCGTCGGCCGCCCCGGACCGGCGCAGAATACCTCTGTGCCGGGCAACTGGCAAGGGCCGTGAAGGTCCGGTGTCGCCGCCGGCCCGCCGGCCTTTTCCCTTGCACATTCATTCGGGCTTGGTAAAATCTCGCGTTTTGCGCCGACCCTACACTCAATTGCTTGCCAGCGGGAAGAACGATGGACTACCGGGAAACACTGAACCTGCCGCAGACCACATTCAAGATGAAGGCCAATCTTACCCAGCGGGAGCCGCTCGTGCTCAAGCGCTGGGAGCGGGAGGGGCTCTACCGGCAACTGCAGCAGGCCGCGGCCGACCGGCCGCTGTTCATTCTCCACGACGGCCCGCCCTACGCCAACGGCAACATCCACCTGGGCACCGCCTTCAACAAGGTGCTCAAGGACATCATCCTGCGCGCCAAGCGCATGGCCGGCTGCAATGCCCCCTACATTCCCGGCTGGGACTGCCACGGCCTGCCCATCGAGCACAACGTCGATCTGGAGCTGGGCGAGAAGAAGCAGACCATCCCGGTGCTCAGCAAGCGGGCCGCCTGCCGCAAGTATGCGGAGAAGTGGATCAAAACGCAGCGCGAACAGTTCAAGCGGCTGGGCGTACTCGGTGACTGGGACAATCCGTACCTGACCATGAACCACGCCTACGAGGCGGTCATCGCCCGGGAGTTCAACCGCTTCCTGCTCTCCGGGGCCGTGGTCCGCGCCAAGAAGCCGGTCTACTGGTGCGCCACCTGCGGGACCGCCCTGGCCGAGGCCGAGGTGGACTACGCCGATCACAACTCGCCGTCCATTTACGTCAAGTTTCCGGTGGTCGACGATCTGGGCGGGGTGGCGCCGGAACTGGCCGGCCGCCAGGTCCAGGTGCTCATCTGGACCACCACCCCCTGGACCCTGCCCGCCAACCTGGCGGTGGCCTTTCACCCGGACCTGACCTATGCCGCGGTCGAGGTGCGGGGCGAGGTGTGGATCCTCGCCAGCGAACGGGTCGGCCCGTGCATGCAGCTGTTCGGCATCGACGACCACCGCCTGCTCGCCACCTTCTCCGCCGCCGGCCTGGAAGGCAAGCGGTGCCGCCACCCCTTCCTCGAGCGCGATTCGCTCATGGTACTGGCCGATTACGTCACCGCCGACTCGGGCACCGGCTGCGTGCACACCGCGCCCGGCCACGGCGCCGACGACTACCTGACCGGTCGCCGCTACGGCCTCGAGGTGCTCTCGCCGGTGGACGACGACGGCCGCTTCACCGCCGAGGCCGGCCGCTACGCGGGCGAGCAGGTGCCGCAGGTGAATCGGCGGATCATCGCCGACCTGACTGCCGACGGTTCGCTCGTCAAGGAGCAGGTGCTCAACCACAGCTACCCGCACTGCTGGCGCTGCAAGGAGCCGGTCATGTACCGGGCCACGGCCCAGTGGTTCATCTCCATGGACAGCCTGCAGCTGCGCGACAAGGCCCTGGCGGCGATCAACGAGGTGAGCTGGACCCCCTCCTGGGGCCAGCAGCGCATCTACGGCATGGTCGAGGCCCGGCCCGACTGGTGTCTCTCCCGGCAACGCTCCTGGGGCGTGCCGGTGACGGTGCTCACCTGCGCCGACTGCGGCGAAATCCTCAAGGACGAGGCGGTCTGCGGGCGCATCGACGAGCTGTTCCGGAAGGAAGGGGCAGATGCCTGGTTTCTGCACGAGGCGGCCGATTTCGTCCCCGAGGGCGTCGTCTGCGCCTGCGGCAGCCGTACGTTCCGCAAGGAGACGGACATCCTCGACGTCTGGTTCGACTCGGGCACCAGTCACGCGGCGGTGCTCGAGGAGCGGCCGGAGCTGCGTTCGCCCGCGGACCTTTACCTGGAGGGCAGCGACCAGCACCGCGGCTGGTTCCAGTCCTCCCTGCTCACCTCGGTGGGCACCCGCGGCCGGGCGCCCTACAAGGGCGTGCTCACCCACGGCTACGTGGTCGACGGCCAGGGCAAGAAGATGTCCAAGTCGGTGGGCAACGTGGTCGCCCCGCAGGAGGTGATCGACCGCTACGGCGCCGAGGTGCTGCGCTTGTGGGTGGCGAGCGAGAACTACCAGGACGACGTCAAGGTCTCGGACGAGATCCTCAAGCACGTGTCCGACGCCTACCGCAAGATGCGCAACACCCTGCGCTTTCTCCTCGGCAACCTCTCCGATTTCGACCCGGCGCGCGACGCGGTCCGCCCGGAGGCGCTTTTCGAGATCGACCGCTGGGCGCTTGCCCGCTTCGCCGAGCTGACCCGGCGCCTCACCCGCGCCTACGAGCGCTACGAGTTCCACGCGGTCTACCACGGGCTGTTCAATTTCTGCGGCACCACCATCTCCAGCCTGTACATGGACATCCTCAAGGACCGGCTCTACTGCTCGACCCCGGACGGGCCGGAGCGGCGGGCGGCGCAGACGGTGATGTACCGCCTCCTCGACGGGCTGCTCCGCCTGATGGCGCCGGTGCTCTGCTTCACCGCGGCCGAGGCCTGGGAGCACCTGCACGGCCTGGGGGACAAGGACCCGCTCGATCGCTCGGTCTTTTTCGCCAGCTTCCCGGAGGTGGACGACATCGCCGTCGACGCTGCCTTCAACGAGCGCTGGACGCGGCTCTTGACCCTGCGCTCCGCCATCACCCGGGTGCTGGAAACGGCCCGTCGCGACAAGCTGATCGGTCTGTCCCTGGACGCCGAGGTGGTGCTGCAGGTGAACGCGGACTGGCAGGCCTTCCTGGCCGGCAATCTGGAGCTGGTGCAGGAGTTGTGCATCGTCTCCAGTCTGCGGCTGCAGGCGGCCGGGGACGAGGCGCTCACCTTCACCGGGGCGGAAGGGCTGGACGGCGTGGCCATCGCGGTTGGGCCGGCGCCGGGCGTCAAGTGCGAGCGCTGCTGGACCTTTGCCACCTCGGTGGGCGCGGACACTGAGCACCCGACCCTGTGCGCCCGCTGCGCCGGCGTGGTTCGACAGCTGGCGGCCTGAGCGGACGGGTTCATGACAGCGTTTCTGCTGGTCATCCTGGCGGTGGTGGGTCTCGACCAGGCGAGCAAGCTGTGGGTCGTGCACCACTTCAGCCTGTACGACAGCCAGGTGGTGATCCCCGGGTTCTTCAACCTCACCTACCTGACCAACAACGGCGCCGCCTTCAGCATCCTCGCCGGCCAGCCCGCCCTGTGGCGGCAGGCCTTTTTCATCGGCGCCGCCAGCCTGGCGCTGGTGCTGATCGTTATCGCCCGGCGGGGCTACGCCAGCCTGAGCGGCTGGTACAACCTGGCCCTGGCGCTCATCGCCGGCGGCGCCATCGGCAACCTGATCGACCGGGTCCGGCTCGGTCATGTCATCGATTTTCTCGATTTCCACCTCGGTGCGTCCCACTGGCCGGCCTTCAACATCGCCGACAGCGCCATCACCGTCGGCGTGCTCCTCTTCATCCTCAGAAACCTGGTGTTCGACCGGCACCGACCCGTGCCGGAGGACCCGGCAGCACAGCAGAACACATGAAAAAAACAGCGATTATCTTTCCCGGCCAGGGGTCCCAGTTCATCGGCATGGGCCAGGCCCTGGTCGAACAGGATCCGGATGCCGCCAGCCTCATGGACCTGGCCGAGCAGATTTCCTCCTTTCCCATCCGCCGGCTCTGTTTCGAGGGGCCCATGGACGACCTGACCCGGGTGCTCTACCTGCAGCCGGCGCTCACCGCGGTCAACCTGCTCTGCTGGCAGCAGCTCTGCAAGCGGCTGCCGGGGTTCACGCCGTCGTTTTTCGCCGGCCACAGCCTGGGCGAGTATTCGGCCCTGCACGGGGCCGGCGTGCTCAGCCTGGAGGACACCCTCGGCCTGGTGACGAAACGTGGCGAGCTGATGGAGCGCGAGGGCAGCGCCCATCCGGGCGGCATGCGCGCCGTGATCGGCCTGACCCTGGCGGAGATCGAGGAACTCCTCGCCGGGGCGGCAGGGGAGGGCGTGGTGGTGGTCGCCAATCACAACACCGCCACCCAGATCGTCCTCTCCGGCGACAAGGCCGGGCTCGACCGGGCGGGCGAACTGTGTGCATCCCGCGGCGGCAAGGTGATTCCCCTCAAGGTGAGCGTGGCCAACCACAGCCCCCTGGTGGCCGGGGCGGTGAACGATTTCACCGCCCACATGGCAACCATCCCCTTTGGTGCGCCGACCGTGCCGGTGCTGTTCAACGTCACCGGCGACGGTGAGCGGCAGCCCGGGGCGATCAAGGCGATGATGGCCCGGCAGATCGCCTCCCGGGTGCGCTGGCTGGAGATCGTCGAGCGGATGGTGGCCGCCGGGGTCGAGGTGATTGTTGAACTGGGGCCGAAAAATGTCCTGACCGGCATGATCCGGAAAATTCTCCCGAAAAATTCACCGGTTACCTGTGTACAGGCCGATACCCCGGAAACGCTCGACACGGTGGCGGCAACCCTGGCCGGGTGCTAACCGCCCGGCCCGTCATGGTTTTCTTCCTGCTTGACATCCGTAACCGGTTCGAGTAATAAAAAAAATTTCCACCCGCGTCCACGGGTGGATGCGTGCCTTTGTCTGTCCGGCGTGCGCCAACCGTCCAACCGACACCCGAGCGACCATGTTTGAGAATCTCACCGACCGCCTGGAAAGCGTTTTCAAAAAACTGCGCGGCCATGGCAAGCTGACTGAAGAAAACATTCAGGAGGCCATGGGCGAGGTGCGCACGGCGCTGCTCGAGGCGGATGTCAACTTCGGCGTTGTCAGGGAATTTGTGGCCGCGGTCACCACCAAGGCCATCGGTCAGGAGGTGCTCTCCAGCCTGTCGCCCGGTCAGCAGGTGGTCAAGGTGGTGCACGACGAGCTGGTCCAGCTGCTCGGCAGCGAGGCCCAGCCGCTGCGCCTCGACGGCAGGCGGCCGGCGGTGATCATGCTCGCCGGCCTGCAGGGCTCGGGCAAGACCACCACCGCCGCCAAACTGGCCAAACAGCTGAAGGCGCAGGGCCGCGCGCCCCTGCTGGTGCCGGCCGACGTCTACCGGCCGGCGGCCATCGAGCAGCTGCACGTGCTCGGCGAGCAGGTCGGGGTGCCGGTGTTCGCCTCCACGGTGGAGCAGCGGCCGGTGGAGATCGCCCGCCAGGCGATGGCCCGGGCCGCGGCCGATGATCACGACACGATCATCATCGACACCGCCGGTCGCCTGCACGTCGACGAGGCGCTCATGGCCGAGCTGCAGGAGATCGGCCGGGCCGTGCCGCTCACCGAGGTGCTGTTCGTGGCCGACGCCATGACCGGCCAGGATGCGGTCACCGTGGCCGCCAAGTTCAACACCGACCTGGAGATCACCGGCGTCATCCTCACCAAGATGGAGGGTGATGCCCGCGGCGGTGCCGCCCTGTCGGTGAAGAAGGTTACCGGCAAGCCGATCAAGTTCGTCGGTGTGGGCGAATCGGTGGATGCCCTGGAGGTGTTCCACCCGGACCGGGCCGCTTCGCGCATCCTCGGCATGGGCGATGTGCTCTCGCTCATCGAGCGGGCCGAGGCGGTGGTCGACCAGAAGAACGCCGAGCAGCTGGCCCGCAAGATCCAGAAGAATGCCTTCACGCTGGAGGACTTCCTCGATCAGATCCAGCAGATCAAGAAGATGGGCACCCTGGAGCAGCTCATGGGCATGATCCCGGGGATCAACAAGCTCAAGCAGCTCAAGGACGCGCCCAAGCCCGACCAGAAGGAACTGGTCAAGACCGAGGCGATCATCCGCTCCATGACCCTGAAGGAGCGGCGCAACCACCTGATCATCAATGCCGGCCGCCGGCAGCGGATTGCCAACGGCTCGGGCACCAGCGTCGCCGAGGTCAACCGGGTGTTGAAGAGTTACACCATGATGCTCAAGATGATGAAGAACCTGAAAGGCAAGGGCATCATGACCGGCGGCAAACGCCGCAAGCTCCCCAAGGGGCTGAAACGATAGTACAAGGCAGTATTCAACCCGGCTCGATGGTTTCGCTTTGCCTGATCGTCGCGCCGGTTTCACACGTCCACTGGAGGATCGTCACCCATGGCAGTTCGTATTCGTTTGACCCGAAAAGGCCGCAAGAAACAGCCCTTCTACCGCATCGTCGTTGCCGACAGCCAGGCTCCGCGTGATGGCAAGTTCCTCGACATCGTCGGCACCTACGACCCGATGCAGAACCCGGCCGCAGTCACCGTTGACGGTGAGAAGCTCGACGCCTGGATGCAGAAAGGCGCCACGCTGACCGAAACCGTCGAGAGTCTGCTCAAAAAACACCGCGCCGGAGCGGCCGCCGCGGCGTAAATGAAGGACCTGATCACGTTCATCGCCTCCCGTCTGGTCGACCACCCGGACGACATCGCTGTCACGCTGCAGGAGGACGAGGACAACCTGGTCATCGAACTGCGGGTCGCCCAGGGCGATCTTGGCAAAGTGATCGGCAAGCAGGGACGGACGGCGAGAGCCATGCGCGCCGTGCTGGCCGCCGCCCATACCGCTGACGGCAGGCGGCCGCGGCTCGAAATCGTCGAGTAGTGGCGCCGCTTCAGGCTGACGGCAGCGGCTCGTTCGTGCTGCTCGGCACGGTGACGCGGGCGCACGGATTGAAGGGCGAAGTGAAGGTCCGGCCGCTGACCGAGTCCCCGGCCAGTTTCACCCGCTACCGGCAGTTGTACCTGAGTGCGGCAGGGGGCGGGGAAAAAATTCCGCACACGGCCGTGCAGGCCCGGGTGAGCGGCCAGGGCGTGGTTCTGCGGCTGTCCGGGTGCACCACCAGGGAAGCGGCCGAACAACTCGCCGGCAGCAAGGTCTGGTTGGCGACCAGCCAACTGCCGCCGCCGGCACCGGGCGAGTTCTACCTGCACACCCTCGAGGGTCGGCGGGCGGAAACCGTTGACGGCCGGTACCTCGGCCGGGTGGCCGCCATCCTCAGCAGCGGCGGCCAGGATGTCCTGGTTATCCGCGACAACGGGGTGGAGGTGCTGGTGCCTGCGGTGCGGGCCTTTGTCCGCGCCGTGGAGGAGGACCGGGTGGTGCTCGATCCGCCCCCGGGGCTGCTCGAACTCAACCAGTGAGTGCTGGCGACTCCTGATGTGGTTCGATATCCTGACGATTTTTCCGGAATTTTTCGTCTCGCCGCTCAACGAGGGGATGGTGCGGCGGGCACTGTGCGCGGAGCAGATCCGCGTGGCGGTCCACAACATTCGCGACCACGCCCAGGATCGCCACCACATGACCGATGACCGTCCTTTCGGCGGCGGCGAGGGCATGGTGATGAAGCCGGAACCCCTGGCCGCCTGCCTCAAGGCGGTGAACAGCGAGGGGCCGAGACCGCGGGTCATCCTCCTCTCGCCCCGGGGAGAGCGGTTCGACCAGGCCGCGGCCGCCCGACTGGCCGGGGAGGAGCGACTGGCCCTGGTTTGCGGCCGCTACGAAGGGGTGGACGAGCGCTTTCGCGCCCATTACGTGGACGAAGAACTGTCCATCGGCGACTATATCCTGACCGGCGGCGAACTGGCCGCCCTGGTGGTCCTGGACGCGGTCACGCGACTGCTGCCGGGCGTACTCGGCTGCGAGGATTCGGCCGCCTGCGATACCTTCAGCCGCGGCCTGCTCAAGCACGGGCAGTACACCCGGCCACGGGTGTTCGAGGGTGAACCGGTGCCGGAGGTGCTGCTTTCCGGCGACCATGCGGCCATCGCCGCCCACCGCTTTCTCGAGTCGGTGCGGCTGACGCTGGCGCGGCGCCCCGAACTGCTGGCCACGGTACGGTTCACGCCGACGGAAACAAAGATGCTCGGACGGGCGGGGCTGCGGCAGCAGATCGAGGCCATTGGCAGAGAAAACGGCTAGAGAGCACGGTCTGCGGGTCGACGTCGCCCTGGTGCACTACCCGGTGGTCAGCCGCATCGGCGAGACCATCGGCTCGGCGGTCACCAATCTCGACCTGCACGACATCGCCCGCGCCGGGCGCACCTTCGGCGTCACCACCTACTGGGTGGTCACGCCGTTTCACGAGCAGCAGGAACTGGCCGGGCAGATCGTCGGCCACTGGATTGACGGTCACGGCGGCCGCACCAACCCGGACCGGAGCGACGCCCTGTCGATCATCAGGGTCTGCGCCACCCTGGACGAGGCCATGGCCGGCGCCACGGCCCGCCACGGCGCCCGACCATGCGTGCTCGCCACCTGCGCCCGCGAGCAGGACAACACGGTCGACTTCGCGGCGGCGCGGGAACGGATCTGGCAGGGGGAACCCGTGCTGCTCCTGCTCGGCACGGCCTGGGGACTGGCGCCGGAGGTTCTGGCCATGGCCGACGGCGTACTGCCGCCGATCCGCGGCGTGTCCGGGTTCAACCACCTGTCCGTGCGCTCGGCCGCGGCCATACTTTTTGACCGGTTGCTCGGCGCACCACCCGAGCCGCCAGCATGACCCAGACAGTCAGCCGACCCGCACCGGGCCGGCTTGCAGAGACGTGTGACGATGACGTCATTTTATCAGGATGATTTGGAGGCATCCCTCGAGCAGGGTCGACAAACCATGGCGATCCTCCCCGAAAACGAACGAACATGAACATACTCGACAGAATCGATCAGGAGCAGATGCGCTTTGACATCCCCGAGTTCCGGCCCGGCGACACCGTCAAGGTGCATATCCGCATCATTGAAGGCAACAAGGAGCGCGTCCAGGTGTTCCAGGGGGTGGTGATCAAGCGCAAGCGCGGCACCATGAACGCCACCTTCACGGTGCGCAAGATTTCCCACGGTGTGGGCGTGGAGAAAACCTTTGCCCTGCACTCGCCGCGTCTCGAAAAGATCGAGATGGTCACGCCGGGTCGGGTTCGCCGCTCGCGCCTGTTCTACCTGCGCGAACGCCGCGGCAAGGCTGCGCGTATCCGTGAGCGCGGCATTCTCTGAGCAACGCTTCCCTGTTCCGGGATCCGTGCGCGCACGGGGTTCCGGGACCGGACCGGCAACACCCTGGGGGCACCCGGCAGTCGCAACGACCGCCGGGTGCCCGTGTGTTTTCAAGCGGTTCGGGGGTGTGAGGGCCTGCGCGCCGGCAACGGCTCGCCGGGGGTGATGCCGATGACCGCACTCGTCAGGCAGCAGCCCCTCTTTGCCGCTGTGGCGACCGACCCGGACGACACCTTCCGCTTTGAAAGGGCGCTCTACCGGACAGGCTGCACCCGCGTGGCCGGCATCGACGAGGCCGGCCGCGGTCCGCTCGCCGGGCCGGTGGTCGCCGCCTGCGTGATCCTGGCGCCGGACGGCGACCACTCCATGTTCAAGGATTCCAAGCTGCTCACCGCCCGCCGGCGTGAGCAGTTGTTTGCCCTGCTCGAAGGGGGGGCTGCCCGCATCGGCGTGGGCAGTGCCGACCCGCGCGAAATCGAGCAGCTCAATATCCTCCAGGCCTCCCTGCTGGCCATGCACCGGGCCATGGACGACTGTGCCGCCCGTTGTGACGGTCATCCGCCCGATCACCTGCTGGTGGACGGCACCTTCCGGGTGCCGGTTCCGGTGGCCCAGACCACCCTGGTCAAGGGCGAACGACAGAGTGCCTCCATCGCCGCCGCCTCGATTGTCGCCAAGGTGACCCGGGACCGGATCATGGCCGCCTGCCACCATCGCTACCCGCACTACGATTTCCACCGCAACCAGGGCTACCCCACCCGCGCCCATCGGCAGGCCCTGTGCGAGTTCGGTCCCTGTCCGGTGCACCGGCGGACCTTTCGCGGCGTGCGCGAGTGCTGTGCCCCCGGGCCGGCCCCGGCAACCATCACCCAGGCCGCGCTCTGGCCGGAGAAGGGCTAGGGGCCATGCTGTTTGGAGCCAGGAAGGTCCGCACCACCGGCACAGGCCGGCTCGGCGAGGGGGTGGCCCTGCGCCACCTGCAGCAGCGGGGCTACGACATCCTCGCCACCAACTACCGTAAACGGTTCGGCGAGGTGGACATCGTGGCCCGCTGGCGCGGCACGATCGTCTTTGTCGAGGTGAAAACACGGCATTCCCGCCGCTACGGCGTGCCCCAGGAGGCGGTGGACGAACGCAAGCAGCGGCAGCTGGCGCGTATCGCCCAGGATTACCTGGCAGCCCACCACCTGGAGAATGCCGCAGCCCGCTTCGATGTGATCGCCGTGACCCTGGACCGCGAGGATCAGCCCGCACGCATCGACCACATCGAGAACGCCTTCGAGCTTTCTGAATAACCACGGAGTCTTATGTGCAGCACAGCGCAGACTGACCACCGGCCGCTGGCCGTGACCATGGGCTGCCCGGCGGGCATCGGCCCGGAGATTCTCTGCCGGCTGTTCAGCCGGGCCGACACCCTCCAGGGCGGCCCGGCCATCGTGGTCGGCGACCCGGGCATGCTCGGGCGGGTGGCCGAACACCTCGGCCTTGCCCTGGAACCGGTGAGCTGGCGGCCCGGCGACCCGGTGCGCCCCGGCACCCTGCCGGTGTTCCGGACCGGCACCCTGGACAGCCGTGCGGTTACCTGGGGCCGACCCGACGCGGTCACCGGTCGGGCCATGGCCGGCTGGATCGAGGCGGCGGTCCGCCTGACCCTGGACGGCATCTGCAGTGCCGTGGTCACCTGCCCGATCAGCAAACAGAGCCTGCGCGAGGCCGGTTACCCCTACCCCGGCCACACCGAGATGCTCGCGGCCCTGACCCATGCCCCGCGGGTGCGGATGATGATGGCCGGCGACCGGCTCAGGGTCGTGCTGGTCACCATCCATGAACCGCTCGCCCGGGTGAGCGGCCTGCTCACCGTGGACACGGTGCGCGACTGCATCGAGATGACCTCCGCCTCGCTCCGCCGGGATTTTGGGGTGGCCACCCCGCGCATCGCCGTGGCCGCCTTCAACCCCCATGCCGGCGAGGGGGGGCTGTTCGGGGACGAGGAAGGGCGCATCATCCGGCCGGGGATGGCGGCCGCCGCCGATTGCGGCGAGATCAGCGGCCCCTGGCCGCCGGACACGGTGTTTCACCAGGCGGCCGCCGGCCGCTACGACGCGGTGATCGCCATGTACCACGACCAGGGGCTCATCCCCTTCAAGCTGCTCCACTTCCAGGACGGGGTCAACGTCACCCTCGGCCTGCCCATTGTCCGCACCTCGGTGGACCACGGCACCGCCTACGACATCGCCGGCCAGGGGCAGGCCGACCCGTCCAGCCTGGCCGCGGCGGTCCGCCTGGCCCGGACCATGGTCGCCAACCGGGCGGCAGCGGCGGTTTCATGAAGCGCGGCCTGCTCATCGCCTTCGAAGGCATCGACGGCACCGGCAAGTCCACCCAGCTGCCGCTCCTGGCCGACTGGCTGCGCGGGCAGGGGTGTGCGGTGGTCGAAACCAGGGAACCCACGGACGGTCCCTACGGCCGGGAAATCCGCGCCCTCTACCGGGACCGGTCGCGGGTGTCGCGCCAGCGCGAACTGGAACTGTTCGTGCTCGACCGGCGCCAGCATGTCACGGAGTGCATCCTGCCGGCACTCGAACAGGGCCGCATCGTGCTCACCGACCGCTACTACTTCTCCACCGCCGCCTACCAGGGGGCGGGCGGCAGCGATGCGAACGCCATCTTCGCGGCCAACGCCTTTGCCCCGGAACCGGACCTGGTGCTGCTCCTGACCCTGCCGGTCGACGAGGGGGTGGCCCGCATCCGCGACCTGCGCGGCGAAACGCTCAATGATTTCGAGCAGCAGGAACAGCTGGAAAAGGTTGCCGCGCTCTTTGCATCCTTCCCCCATGATTGTATAGTGCGCATCCAGGCCGCCCGGCCGGTGGCAGCGGTGCAGGCCGCCATCCGCGAGGCGGTGCATCCTCTGCTCGTGCACAAGGGGTTTCCATGCGCTGGTTGACCTTCCCGGCCCCGCTCCGCTTGCTCTCCCTCCTCGCCACCCTGTGGTTCTGCCTGTCGGCCTGCCAGCCGCCGGCACAAACGCCGGCCGCCGTCGTGCCACCGCCACCGCCGCCCGCTGCGGCCGGCGATGCGGACTATGCCTGCTCGTATTTTTATTTCCTCTGGGGCCGCCACGCCGAACTGCTGCTGCGCTTCGAGGAGGCGCTCGAGGCCTACGAGAACGCCCTGATCTGCGATCCAGAGGCCACCTACGTCAGCGAGAAGGTGCCGCTTTTGCTGCTCCGCCTGGAGCGCACCGACGAGGCGGGCCAATGGCTCGACCGCTACCTGCGCGAACACCCGGACAGCACCGGCATGCGCATGCTTTACGCCAAGGTGCTCACCCGGCAGGGGCAGAATGAGCAGGCCATGCACCAGTACCAGCTGATCAGCGACCGCAACCCGGACGACCCGGCCATCCTCCTGCTGCTCGCCGAGATGTACCTGGGCAACAAGCAGTACGACCGGGCCCGGACCGTGCTCGGCCGGGTGCTCGCCCTGGATCCGGCCTCCTATCCGGGACACGTGCTCATGGCCCGGCTCGACCAGCTGGGCGAGCGCACCGACGAGGCGGCCGGGCATTACCGCCAGGCGCTTGCCCGCAACTGGTCGAGCGAGTTGCAGATGGAGTTGGCCGAGCTGTTCATCAAGGCGAACCGCTACGACGAGGCCGTCGCCCTCTACCGGGACATCATCGCCCGCGAGGACCACAACGAGGCCGCCCGCATCGCCCTGGTGCATGTCTACCTGCTGCAGAAGAAGGACAGCCTGGCTCTGGACGAGCTCAAGAATCTCCGCGCCCTGGTCGATCAGCCGCAGCGGGTCGATCTGACCATTGCCCGCCTCTATGCCAAACAGAAGCATTTCGGCAAGGCCATTGCCATCACCGAGCAGATTCTCGCCCGGGAAAATCTGCCCGAGGCCCGCTTCTTTCTCGCGGTGCTCCACGCCCAGGGCAAAAACTACCGGCAGGCCCTGGACCAGATCCGCCGGATCGGCCGGGAGGCCGCCGAATATGCCGACGCCCTGAGCCTGGAGGTGCGTATCCTGCGCGAACAGGACCGGGTGGACGAGGCGGTGCAGCGCCTCGAGGAGAACCTCACCGCCACGGACGGGGTGCGCAACCCCGAACTGTACACCATGCTCGCTGGCCTGCACCAGCAGGAGGGGCGGGACGAACTGACCCGCAGGGCCCTGCTGCGCGGGCTCGAGGAGTTTCCGGAGGACGAGAACCTGCTCTACGAGTACGGCCTGCTGCTCGAGAACGGTGGGGATCATGCCGGCGCCCTGCAGGTGATGCAGAAGATCATCGAACTCAAGCCCGACCACGCCGCGGCCCTCAATTTCGTCGGTTACAGCTGGGCGGACGACAAGGTCCACCTGGACAAGGCGCTCGACTACATCCAGCGGGCCATCGAACTCAAGCCGGACAACGGCTACATCCGCGACAGCCTGGGCTGGGTTTATTTCCGGCTGGGCCGGATCGATGAGGCCATCAGGGAACTGGAGGCGGCGGTGCGGCTTTCGCCCGACGACCCGGCCATTCTCGAACACCTGGGCGATGTCTACCTGGAGGCCGGGCGGGAGCGGCAGGCCCTGGAGACCTACCGCAAGGCCCTGCAGCTCAAGCCGGAGAACGAGGCCGAGCAACAGCGGATCGAGGAAAAGGTGCGCATCATCGAGAAACAGGGGGGGCGGTGACGGGCCGCCCACTGTGCGGGACCGTTGCGGCCGTGCTGGCCGCGCTGCTGCTCACCCTGGCCGGCTGCGCCACCCGGCTGCCGTCCACCGTGCCGCTCGCCCCGGACGAAGGGCAGGAAGCGGACGCCCTGTTCACCACCTTTGTCACCAACTCCGTGCCGGCCGCCGTCGACGCGGACCTTCGCCTGAACTGGGACTTTCTCGGCAGCAAGGGCGGGGTGGCCGCGGTCCTGCAACTGCAGCGGCCGGCGCTGCTGCGCTTTGCCGTCAACGATCCCCTGGGCAGGCCCCTGATGCTTGCCGTCAGCGACGGCGCCTCCTTCACCCTGGTGGACAATCGCCAGGGCCGGGCCTACCGGGGGAGCACCGATTCAAAATTTTGGCACAGTTACGTGCCCGACGCGGTGGCGGCCGAGGACCTGTTCGCCCTGCTGGGCGGCATGGCTCCGGAGGGAACGGGGCGTGTCACCGCTTCGGCGCGGGACAAGGAGGGGACGGGGTTCTGGTACGTGCTGGAGGCACCGGCCGGCGCGACCCGCCACCTCCTGCTCGACCGGAGGAGCGGGACGCTGCGCCGTCACCTGCTGGTGGACGACGGTACCCCGGTGCTGGACGTGGTCTACAGCGGCACCGCCAACGCGGACCGCGCCGGCTACCGCTGGCCAAGGGAATTGCGCGTGACCGGCAGCGCCATCACCGGCACCCTGACCGTGCACATTGACACGGTCTACGGCGAAACGCCGTTGCCCGCTGCCACCTTTCAGCTGGCCGTGCCGCCGCATTTCATGGTCGAGCCGGTGGAGTGAGCGCGATCAGTTCTGCACCGTGTTGACAATGATCACGAACAGGTTGTCCTCCTTGAAGAACACCTGCTGCAGATCGTAGCTGCGGTTCGGCTCCAGGTCGAGCACCACCCGCACCTTTTCCGGTTGCACGGTTTTCGAGATACGGATGACCTTGACGTGTTGGCCGTCCGTTTTGATGAGGTTCTGGGCTGCGTCGGCCAGGCGGGTATCCTTGAAGTCGCAGATCACCCGGGGGATGCCCTGCTCGACCCCGTGCACCTCGGGCGGATGGAAGGTGTTGAGCTTGAACAAGACCATCTCCCCCTTGGGCGACTTGCCGTCAAAGGTGACGGATTCGAGCATTGGCCCGGCCGGTGCGGCCGGCGCGGGGGCGGTGGTCTCGGTTGCCGCCTGGGGCTGCGGGGCGGAGGCGGTCTGGGCGGTCTTGTTGTCCGCCGTGACCTGGGACGCTTGGGTGGCTGCGGTCGGGGCCGGTTGTTCGCCGGGGGTGGCTGCTGCACCCTGGGCAGCGACCGGCGGTGCGGCCTTGTCAGCGGCTGTTGCCGCCACGGCCGGCTGATTGGTCGCGGCCGCCGGGGTGGCGGCTGCCTTGGTCCCAGCCGGTGTTTCCGGCGCGGCCGCGGTCTGCGGCGGCTTGTCCTGCTTGGCCGGGGCGGCGGCCACCGGCGCGGCCACGGCCTCTTTTTTCTGCGCTGTCGGCGCGCCGTCCACTGCACCGATGGCCCCGCTGATGGCGCCCGTCCCGTCCTGTTTGCCCGCGTCGGCGGCCGGAGCGGATGGTGTGTCCGCTTGGCCCGCGGTGGCTGCCAGCGGGGGTTTTGCCAAACGGGGCGCTGGCGTGTTCCTGGCGGCATTGGGCGTCTTCTGCATTGATCCGGGGGCCGTGCGGCCGGTCACGGTCGGGGCCGCCGGGGTCGCACCTTTGCCCTGGCCGGTGAGTTCGATGGTCAGGGTCGAGGCCGCGGGGTCGAACTGCTGGTCGAAGCTGACCCCGGCCAGGGTGGCCAGGTCGAGCACCACCCGTGTTTTCGGGGCCTCGCCGGGGTGCAGGCCCACCCGGATGCGCTGGACCAGGGCGCCGTTGACCACCGTGGTCGGGCTGACCCGGGTGCTGTGGGTCATGCCCGCGAAGTCGAGCACAAGGCGCGGTGTTTTGCCTTTCATTGTGAACACTTTTGGACTATAGGAGCCGTTCAGGTGCAGGACCACCTTTTCCGAACCCGGTGCGACGGTGCTGAAGCGGAGGTCCCTGAGTTCCGGCCTGACCTCGGCCGCGGCCAGGCCGCAGAGAAGGAGCAGGGCAAGGAGCGGGGGGCAGATGAAGGCGAGTGTCAGTGTTTTCATGGGCTCTCTGGGGCTCGTGCGAATCTCTCTGGGCTGATGTCCAGGCGGTGACCGCCACCCGCTGCGGCGATCCATGGTCGCGGGTCTTCCCTGCTCAAGCAATATACATGCCAGGATCAGGGGCGATCCGGGGCCAACCGCCGACCCGGTGGTCGCGGCCCGATCCGGTCCTGGGACTCCCATCACTTCCGACTGCCCGCTCCGCCCGGCGAATCACCGCAACTCCCTGCGATACCTGTCCCCTTCGGCTGCATTCCGGCGTTGCCGTCCCTTCTGCCCACATTGACCATGACCCCAGCTTCCCCACTCGATCTCGAGGCCATCCTGCCCCTGGTGCGCAAACCGGGTCAATATATCGGCGGTGAACTCCACGCCGAGAGCGGCCGGATGACGGCCGAGGATCTCACCTTCTGCCTCGTTTTTCCCGACCTCTACGAGATCGGCATGTCCCACCAGGGGCTGCAGATCCTCTATCACCTGCTCAACGGCCGCGAACAGGTGGTGGCCCACCGCGCCTACGCCCCGGACGTGGACATGGAGGCGGCCCTGCGGCGCGCCGGGCTGCCGCTCTTCTCCCTCGAGGCGCGCGTCGGCCTGGGCAGCTACGACGTGCTCGGCATCACCCTGCCGTACGAACTCTGCTACACCAACATCCTCACCGTGCTCGACCTGGCGGGACTGCCGCTCCGGGCCGCTGACCGGGACGACGCCCACCCGCTGGTGCTGGGCGGCGGTTCCTGCGCCTTCAACCCCGAGCCGGTGGCCGACTTCTTCGATGCCATCGTGCTCGGCGACGGCGAGGAGGTGATCATCGAGATCGCCGACCTGCTGTTGCGTGCCCGGGCGGAGGGGCTGGGCCGGGCGGCGGTGCTCGACCGGCTGGCCGCGGTCCGGGGCGTGTACGTGCCGGCCCTGTTTGCGCCCCGCTACCGGGACGGCCGGCTCGAGGCGATCGAACCGCTGCGGCCGGAGCACACCTTCGTGCAGCGGCGCGTACTCGCCGAGTTGGGGGATGCGCCCCATCTGCGCCGGCCGCTGGTGCCGGTGGTCAAACCGGTGCACGACCGGCTGGGGGTGGAGATAGCCCGCGGCTGCACCCGCGGCTGCCGCTTCTGCCAGGCCGGGATGCTCTACCGGCCGGTGCGCGAGCGGTCGCTCGACGACATCCTCGAGTTGGCCGAGGCCGGCATCGCCGCCGGCGGCTTCGAGGAACTGGCCCTCTTGTCCCTGTCCACCGGCGATTTTTCCTGCCTGGACCGGCTCATGGTCGAGCTGATGGACCGGTTCAGCACCGCCCATGTGAGCGTGTCCATGCCCTCCATGCGCGTCGGAACTTTGACACCAGAGATCATGGAGCAGATCAAGCGGGTCAGGAAAACCGGCTTCACCGTGGCCCCGGAGGCCGGCACCGACCGGCTGCGCGAGGTGATCAACAAGGGCATCACCGAAACGGACCTGCTCGCCACCTGCCGGGACGCCTTTGCGCTCGGCTGGAAACTGATCAAGCTCTACTTCATGGTGGGATTGCCCACGGAGACCGACGAGGATGTGGAGGCGATCGTCGAACTGGCGCGCAAGGCCCGCCAGCAGGCCGGCCAGGGCCGCGGCCGGCCGCCCCAGGTGAATCTGGGCGTGGCCACCTTCGTGCCCAAGCCGCACACCCCCTTCCAGTGGGCCGGGCAGCTCGGCCTGGCCGAGTCGAAGCGGCGCATCAACCGGCTCAAGCAGCTGCTGCCGGCCAAGGGGTTCAAGCTCAAGTGGCACGACCCGGAGCAGTCCTTTCTCGAGGGCGTGTTCGCCCGCGGTGACCGGCGGCTGGCGCGCCTGCTCGAGACCGCCTGGCAACGCGGCGCCCGCTTCGACAGCTGGTCCGAACACTTTCGCCTGGAGCGCTGGCAACAGGCCGCCACCGACCTGGGCATCGACCTGGACAGCTGCCTGCGGCCGCGGCAGGCGGACGAGGTCCTGCCCTGGGACCACCTGCACTGCGGCGTGGACCGTTCCTTTCTCGAGGCTGAACGGGACCGGGCATTGGCGCGCGCCTACACCCCGGACTGCCGGGTGCACGGCTGCCAGGGCTGCGGCCTCTGCGATTTCCGCACGGTCCGGCCGCTGGTCCATCCGGCGCCCCCGCCCCGGCCAATCGCGCCTCCGCCCCATCCAGCCCCCCGGCCGGGCGGCCAGCCGCCGCCGACCTTTGCCTACCGGGTGCACTACCGCCGCACCGGCGACAGCCGGTTCTACGGGCACCTCGAACTGCTTCAATTGGTCTTCCGCGCCCTGCAGCGCGCCGGCCTGCCGCTCGCCTTTTCGCACGGGTTCAACCCCTCGCCGCAGGTGGGCTTCAGCCAGGCCCTGCCGGTGGGGGTGGAGAGCGAGGCCGAATACTGGGACATGGCCCTCACCCGGCCGCTGGCTGATCCGGCGGCCGCCGTTACCCGGCTCAACGATCGGCTGCCCGGGACCATCCGGGTAACCTCGGTGGAACCGGCGCCGCGGGGGACAGCCGCCTGCTCGCTCCTCACCTACGAGGTGCGCACACCGGCGCTCGCCCGGGCTGATGTGGGGGAGCGGATGGCCGCCTTTCTCGCCGGCGGGCAGTTCGTCATCGACCGGTTCCGCAAGAACCGCCACAAGGAACTGGACATCCGCCCGCTGGTCGCCCGCCTCGAACGGTGGGACGCCACCCTGGTCATGGATCTGCTCTGTCACCAGGGCCAGCCGGGCGTGTCGCCGCGGGAGATCCTCGAACAGGTGCTGGGTCTGACCGGGGAGGAGGCCCTGTTGGCAGCGATACGCAAGACCGCGGCCCGGGAAATGGCGCAGCCTTCTTGAGTATTTTGCAGATGTACGGTATGAAAAACGGTTTCCGGCAGCGACCCCATGAACGGGCCCCGGCCCGAGCCGGGGCCGGCGCCACCCAATACTGCAGGCGAGCCGGGACGCGCCGCACCCTCGACGGCCATGCCCTGCACCATACGAGAACCAAGGAGAGAACATGAAGAAGATCGTTCTGCGCGATGACGAGATGCCAACCAGGTGGTACAACGTTGTGCCCGATATCCCAGGCGGCCTGCTGCCGCCGCTCGATCCGCAAACCCATCAGCCCATCAGCCCGGAGAAGCTGTCCGCGGTATTCCCCATGGGTCTTTTGGAGCAGGAGATGAGCCAGGAACGGTTCATCGACATCCCCCCGGAGGTGCAGGAGGTTTACTCCATCTGGCGACCGTCGCCGCTGGTCCGCGCCACCAAACTCGAGGAGGCCCTCGGCACCCGGGCGAAGATCTTCTTCAAGAACGAGAGCGTCAGCCCGGTGGGCAGCCACAAGCCCAACTCGGCCGTGCCCCAGGCCTACTACAACATGCGCGAGGGCGTCAAACGGCTGACCACCGAGACCGGTGCCGGCCAGTGGGGCTCGGCCCTGGCGCTCGCCACCTCCAAGTTCGGCCTGGAGTGCAAGGTGTTCATGGTGCGGGTTTCCTACGACCAGAAACCCTACCGCAAGTTCATTATGCAGGCCTACGGCGGCGAGGTGGTCGCCAGCCCGAGCCAGGACACCAAAACCGGCCGCGCCCTGCTGGCCGAGTTTCCCGACACCCCCGGCTCGCTCGGCATGGCCATCTCCGAGGCGCTCGAGGATGCCAGCAGCCGCGACGACACCAACTATGCCCTGGGTTCGGTGCTCAACCATGTGGTCCTGCACCAGACCATCGTCGGCCTGGAGGCCAAGAAGCAGCTGGAAATCGCCGGCGAGTACCCGGACGTGGTCATCGGCTGCTGCGGCGGCGGTTCCAACTTCGCCGGCCTGGTGGCGCCGTTCGTGCCCGATTACCTCGAAGGCAAAAAGATCGAGTTCCACGGCTACGAGCCGGCCTCCTGCCCGTCCATGACCGCCGGCAAACTCGCCTACGATTCCGGCGACGTGGCCATGATGACGCCGCTGTTGTACATGTACACCCTCGGCCACGATTTCGTGCCGCCGGGCATCCACGCCGGCGGGTTGCGCTACCATGGCATGGCACCCATCGTCTCCGCGCTGGTGCGCGAAGGCATTGTCCAGCCCAAGTCGGTCCACCAGATGGAGTGCTTCGAGGCCGGCATCCTCTTTGCCCGCACCGAGGGCATCATCCCGGCGCCCGAGAGCAACCACGCCATCCGCGGGGCGATCATCGAGGCCATGAAGGATCCCAAGGAGGAGAAGACCATCCTGTTCAACCTCTCCGGCACCGGCGTGATCGACATGCCGTCCTACGACAACTACCTGTCCGGCAAGCTGAGCGACTACGCCTTCCCCAGGGAGGCGATCGAAAAATCGCTGGCCCGCCTGCCCAAGATCGGCTGAGCCCTTGTCCGTCCGGACCCAAGAACCCGGAGCCCGCCTGCGCGCGGGGCTCCGGGTTTTCTGTTTTTTCCTCCTGCTGCTGGCCATCGGCCGGACCGCACTGGCCGACTGCCGCCTGCTGGCCGACATCGCACCGGCCGGGGCCTACGGCCTGGCCGATGGGGCGGGCCAGCCAATGTACGGGTGCCGGCTGGACCAGCCCATGGTGCCGGCCAGCATCGTCAAGATCGCCACCGTGGCCGCAGCCCTGCGCATTCTTGGCCCGGAGTACCGCTTCCCGACCGAATTTCACCTCGATGCCCGGCACAACCTGTACATCAAGGGGTTCGGCGACCCGACCCTGACCTCGGAGGCGGTCGCGACCATGGCCGTGCGCCTGCGCGAGCAGGGCCTTGCGCGGGTGGAGACGCTGTTTGTCGACGGTTCCGCCTTCGATTTGTCCGGGCTGACGCCCGGTCAGGCGGGGAGCGACAACCCCTACGACGCGCCGGTCGGGCCGCTTTCGGTCAACTTCAACAGCGTGCCGCTCGAACGGGAGCCCTCCGGGCGGATCACCCCGGGCGAGGCGCAGACGCCCCTGTTGCCGATCATGGTGGAGATGGGCCGCACCCGGCCGACCGGTCGTCACCGGCTCAATGTCTGCGCCGGCGGCTGCGACCCGGCGGCGCGGGTGGCCTGGTATGCCGGGGAACTGTTCCGCGCCCAGTTTGAGGCTGCCGGCGTGTCGGTGGCCGCACTTGGCGGCCTGCGCACCACGCCGGCCGGGGCGCGACCACTGGCCACCCTGCGCAACGACCAGACCCTCACCGCGATGAGCCGCTCCCTGCTCCACTACTCCACCAACTTCACCGCCAACCTGGTGTTCCTGGCCTGCGGGGCCGAGCGCTTCGGTTTTCCCGCCACCTGGGACAAGGCACGCCGGGCCGTGGCCGAGTCGCTCGGCAGCCAGCTGGGCGCATCCGCGCGAGCGATCGTCCAGGTGGACGGGGCCGGCCTGTCACGCGACAACCGGGTGACCGCCCGGGCCATGCTCCGCCTGCTCGAGGTGTTCCGGCCGCACCGGGATCTGCTGCCCCGGGACCGGCATGGCTGGATCAAGACCGGCACCCTCACCGGCGTGGCCAACGGGGCGGGCTACCTCGCCGATGGCCGTGCCTACGTGGTGCTGCTCAACCAGCCGGCCAGCCGCCGGGCCCTGCTCATCGACCGGCTCAGCCGTCTGCCGTCCGCCGCCACCCGGAACCCACCCGACGATTTTTAAGCGGAGCGCTGCCCGGCCCCGGAAAAATCCGTCCCGCCGGTTCCCGGGTGATGGACAATCGGCCGGTCGCGCTTATAGTGTGGCCAACGTCGGCCCCGGCCGGTTTCCTTTTACCCGAAGAATACGAGCGCTATGGAGTATTACGAGGTACTCGGCGTGGCGAAAACGGCCACCGCCGACGAGATCAAGAAGGCATACCGCAAACTGGCCCTCAAGTACCACCCGGACAAGAACCCCGGGGACAAGGCGGCGGAGGAAAAGTTCAAAGAGATCAGCGAGGCCTACGCGGTGCTCTCGGATGCGGAAAAACGCAAGCAGTACGACACCTTCGGTTCCAGCGGATTTCGCCAGCGCTACTCCCAGGAAGACATCTTCCGTAACTTCGACCTCAACGACATCCTCCGCCAGTTCGGTTTCGGCACCGGTTTTCGCGGTACGGGCGGTTTCCACACCGGCGGCTTCCGCACGGCCGGCGGCGGTTCGCCCTTCGAGGGGATGTTCGGCCAGACCATGCGCGGCGGTGGCTGCGGCGGCGGGTGTGGACCGCAGCCGGTGAAAGGCGGCGATCTGACCTACGAACTGACCGTCACCCTGGAGGATGTCCTCCATGGCGCCGAGAAGACCATCAGCCTGCGTCAGAACGGCCGCAGCCAGAACGTCTCGGTCAAGGTGCCCAAGGGGATCGAGGACGGCAAGCGGCTGCGCCTGCCCGGCAAGGGCGGGGTATCACCCTCCGGCGGGCCGGCCGGCGACCTCTACCTGAAGGTGCACGTGGCCGAACACCCGGTGTTCCAGCGGGTCGAGGATGACCTGGTGGTGGAGCACCGCATCCCGTTCAGCGAGGCCTGTTTCGGCACGAGCATCGAGGTGACCACCCTGGACGGCAAGAAATTCAACGTCAAGGTGCCGCCCGGTGTGCAGCAGGATGCCAAGCTGCGTATCAAGGGCCACGGCCTGCCCGCCGGTCCCATCGGCCAACGGGGCGACCTGCTGGTGAAGATCGCCGTGCAGATACCCCGGTCGCTGACCCCGGAACAGGAGGAGGCGGTCCGTTCGCTGGCCGCGGTTTCACTCTAGACCCGGCCGGCCGTGGCCGGCGGTAGGAAAAAAAACGGGTGGCCGTGCCATGGCACGGCCACCCGTTTTTTTATTGGTACAAGGGAAGGGGATCAGCAGCCTTCCAGTTTCTTGCGAGCCTTGTCCATAGCCTTCTCCGCGTTTGTGTCCGCAGCCTTGGCGGCCTCGCCGGTGACCTCCGCGGCCTTGTCCACAGCCTCCGCGGTGGTCTCGGCAGCCTTGTCAGCGGCCTCCTTGGTGGCCTCGGCAGCCTGCTCGGCGGCTTCTCCGACCGCCTGGGTGGTTGCCTCGGCGGCCTGTTTGGCCTGCTCGACCGGCTGCTGCACGGCCTGTTCCTGGCTGGCGGGCGCTGTGCTCTTCGCCTCCTTCTTGTCCTCGGAGCAGCCGATCAGGGCGGCGCAGAGGCAGGCGGCGAAGAGCGGCAGGGTCAGTTTCTTGATACGATTCATGGTGGTTCCTCCTGTGGTTACGAGAGTTCCTTGATGGAAGTGCCCAGGCGCCTGATCCCCTCGACAATGGTCGGCTCGTCCGAGCAGGAGAAGTTCAGGCGCAGGGTGTTGCTGTCCTTGCGGTCCACGTAGAAGGGGGTGCCGGGAACAAAGGCCACCTTCTGGCGGATGGCCGCATCGAACAGGGCCATGGACGACATGCCCTCGGGCAGGGTCACCCAGAGGAACATGCCGCCTTCCGGGTCGGTGCACTGCACACCGGCCGGGAAGTGGTCCCGGATCGCGCCAATCATCGCCTCTTTCTGCCGGCCGTAGGCGCGGATGATGGTGGCGATGTGGACGTCCAGGTCGTTGTCGGTGAGGAAGCGGTGCAGGATGCGCTGGGCCAGCGCATCGGTGTGCAGGTCCGCCGCCTGCTTGGCGATCACCAGCTTGTCCATGAGCGGCGGTGGCGCCACCAGCCAGCCAATGCGCAGCGACGGGGCCACGGTCTTGGAGAACGAGCCGAGCAGCACGGTCTGCGCCGGCAGCAGGCGCTTGAAGGAGAGCCTCCGGCTGCCGGTGAAGCGCAGGTCGCCGTAGGGGTCGTCCTGGATGATCAGGCAGCCGCTGGAGCGCACCAGTTCGGCCACGGCCCGCCGGTTGTCGTCGCTGTAGCTGATGCCGCACGGGTTCTGGAAGTTGGTCACCGTGTAGAGCAGCTTGGGGCGTCGCTCCCCGAGCACCCGGGTGAGCGTGGCCACGTCCATGCCGCCCTCGGCCACGGGCACCGGGTGAAAACGCGGCCGGTACATGGCAAAGGCCTGGATGGCGCCCAAGTAGCCGGGCTCCTCGATGACCAGGTCGTCGCCCTCGTTGAGAAAGGTCTTGCCGAGCAGGTCCAGTCCCTGCTGCGATCCGGTGGTGATGAGGATGTCCTCGATCGGGATGTCCAGCCCTTCCTTGGCCCGGTAGCGGTCGGCGATCCATTGGCGCAGGCCGGGGAAGCCCTCGGTGTTGGCGTACTGGAGGGCGTCCGCGCCCGCTTCGGCGAACACGTCGTGGGCGGCCTGCTGCAGCCCCTGGACCGGGAAGTAGAGCCGGTTGGGCAGACCGCCGGCAAAGCTGATGATCGACGCGTCGATGGTGACCTTGAGGATCTCGCGGATAAAGGACCGGGGCACGTCGGTGATGCGGTCGGCAAAGGCGTTTTCCATGGTGCTCTCTCAGGACCCGGCCGTGACCGGGGCCGTGCAGGTTGAACGATGCGAAGAAAGGCCGGACGCCTGCGGGAGGTGGGGTCTTTCAGGAAATGAACAGGGGCGGGCGGTGTCGTTCGGCAAAACAGGTGCAGTTGGTCAATTGGTGCGAGCCGGGCAGGGCGGCCGAGGTCCTGGTCGCCCTGCCCGGAGGAAAAACCTCAATACTTGGCGTCCGCGTAGGCCAGCCAGCCGCCGGCGCCGATCAGCTGTTTG
>CAZMNU010000002.1:0-107458 GCA_964567725.1 uncultured Desulfobulbus sp.
TTGATCGAACCGGGGATGTGCTGCATGTCGAACTCGATCCGGCTGAGCACATGGACGAGCAGGGCGCCGTCCTCCTCGACCATTTCCCGCACCTCCGGGGCAGTGAGGTCGCGCACCTGGTGGGCCTGCGCCGGCGGCGCGACCAGGAGCAGACAGGCAAGAACGAGGATGGGGGCGAATCGGTACATGGGATCCCTCCGGAGTGACAGGGACAGCGGTGACGAACGGTCGCGGCGGTTGTGCCCGGAGACGGGCGCAGCCACCCTTATTGACGCACATCGCACCGTAGCCTGTCAAATTTTTCCGGTGGGCCGGGGTGGCGACGGTGATTGTATGGCGGGAGAAACCGATGCCGCCGCGCAAGGGGCAGGGGCGGCCGGCCGGCTCCAGGAGTCGGCCGGCCGCGGGCGGATCATTCGCTGAACAGGTGGTAGAAGATGTCGGACATGTAGACCACGCCGATGAGTTTGCCGTGCTCGACCACGGACAGGCGGCGGACCCGGTTGTGCATCATCCGGTCGACAATGGCCATGAGCGGTTCATCCGGGGGGATGCTGAGCACGTCCGGGTTCATGATCTGGCGCACCTTTTTCGCCTTCACGGCCTGGACGAAACCATCGAGTTCGCCCTTCCAGGACATATCCGTGTCCTCCACCGCGAACAGCAGGGAAAAGGGACGCAGGTGGTAGAGAATGTAGTGCATGCTGATGGTGCCGACCAGGGCGTGCTCGTCGTCCACCACCATCAGGCTGATGGTCTTGTGCCCGGTGGGCCGGACCTTGGCATTGAGGATTTTTTTGATCGCCAGTTCCACGGGCGCGTCCCGATGGATGGTGTCGAAGTTTTTGGTCATCAGGTCTCTGGCGTAGAGTTGCATGAGCGGTACTCCTGTGCGGTGCCGTGAAGGGGAGACCTCCGTCTCCTGTCCGGTGGAGGATGGGGGGCGAAGGTCGGCGAACTGCCTGCAAACAATCGGAAACCATTCTAAAAACTTTCCACCGCGTTTATCAAGTTCTTTGCACGCCGGGGTCCGCCCGAAGCATGATCGCACCCGCCTGCAAACGCCTGCCCGGCAAGGGCGCCGGCAGGTCGGACCGGGGTTTCAGGAACCGTTTGACAAGCGCCTCAATTGGTGTAAAAAGAGTGAAAATTCCTCGCCGGGGCGACCATCCTGCCGATTTTCTTCCAGGAGTCGGCCGCCTCCATAACCGCAGGAGGTAGCCTTTGTACGGGTTCGAAGCCATTTCCCACCACAACGGCTGGGTCGCCGCCGCAACCGGGGCCTGCATCGTCTTTTCCGGGCTGGCCACCCTTGCCTTCCTCATCTCCCAACTGCACAAACTCACCGATCTGCTCGACCGTCCCCCCAAGGTGACCGTCACCGTGGCCCCGCCGGAGAAACCGGTGGTGCCGCCCCCCCCGGAAGATCCCCTGGACCTCGAACGGACGGTGGAGCGTTACCTGCCCTTGATTGAAGAACTGGACGCCGAGTTCGTCCTGGCGGACCTGTACGTGCTCGCCAAAAAATACCACCTGCCCCATGTCCACCTGTCCATCCGCACCATGGTGGAGGCCGGCAGGCTGGAGCCGCTGGGTGAGGGTGTGTTTCGTTTTTCCGCATAAACCGGCCCGCCCGGGCTGAGAGCAACAGGGGGGTAGAATGGATCTTTTTCTGCAGTTTCTGGGCAACACCGGCTTCGGCCTGGTCGACTGGCGCAACCTGGTGATGATCGTGGTCGGGGTCTTTTTCGTTTACCTGGCCATCGCCAAGAAGTACGAGCCGCTGCTGCTGCTGCCCATCGGCTTCGGCATTATCCTGGGGAACATCCCTTTTTTCAAGGGGTTCGGTATCGGCATCTACGAGGCCAACAGCGTCCTGCATTACCTGTATTTCGGGGTGACCAGCGGACTCTACCCCTCCATCGTCTTCCTCGGCCTGGGGGCGATGACCGATTTCTCCTTCCTGCTTGCCAACCCCAAGCTGATGCTGCTCGGCGCTGCCGCCCAGATGGGCATCTTCTGCACCTACCTCGGCGCCCTGGCCCTGGGCTTCAGCCCGCACGAGGCCTCGTCCGTGGCCATCATCGGCGGCGCCGACGGGCCCACCTCGATCTTCCTCACCGCCAAGCTGGCGCCGCACCTCATCGGCCCGGTGGCCATTGCCGCTTATTCCTACATGGCGCTCATCCCCATCATCCAGCCGCCGATCATGCGGCTTTTGATCACCAAAAAAGAGATGCGCATCCGCATGCCGGAGATGCGCCAGGTGTCGCGCAAGGAACTGATCATCTTCCCGGTGGTCGGCCTGATCCTCTGCACCTTCATGGCCCCGGCCTCCATCCCGCTGCTCGGCCCCTTCTTTTTCGGTAACATCATGAAGGAGAGCGGCGTGGTCGACCGGCTGGCCAACACCGCCCGCAACGCCATCATCGACACTGCCACCATCTACCTCGGCCTGACCGTGGGCGCCTCCACCCAGGGCGACGTGTTCCTCAACCCCAAGTCCGTGGGCATCTTTCTGCTCGGTGCGGTGGCCTTCAGCATCGCCACCGCCTCGGGTCTGCTCGTCGCCAAGTTCATGAACCTGTTCCTGAAAGAAAAGATCAACCCGCTCCTGGGCGCGGCCGGGGTGTCGGCGGTGCCCGGCTCGGCCCGCGAGGTGCACATGATGGGCCAGCACGCGGATCCGACCAATTTCCTGCTCATGCACGCCATGGCCTGCAACTCGTCCGGGGTCATCGGCTCGGCCGTGTGCGCCGGTATCCTGTGGAGTTTCCTCATGGGATGATGCCTGCGATGCGATCGCAGCAGTTCAGCCAGGGGCGGTCGGGACAGTTCCGGCCGCCCTTTTTTTCGCTCGCCGGTTCATTTCGCCTGTGGTCAAAGTGTTTGAACCCGGCCTGTTTTTCCAGTAAAAGAAGCGGCAACGGTTCGCCGATGGGAATGAGAATCCTCCCTGCCGACGGCGCCCTGCCCCCAGGCAGGACCGGCCCGGGCGATCGGGGGGGGCGAACAACGAGGGATGATCGTTAACAGCGAATCCGCCTGCGGCCCTGTCGCGGCCCGCGGCGGCTTCCATCACGAGGTGACACGCATGGATACGCAATACCAGGCAACGCTCGAGACACTGGAGAGGCTGCGCGAGGAATCGGTCGCCGCCGGCGGCGAACAGCAGATGGCGGCGCAGCATCGCAAGGGCAAACTCACCGCCCGGGAGCGGCTCGGCCTGCTCCTGGACGCCGGCTCCTTCGAGGAGTTCGACGTGCTCAAGGGCAGCCGCGGCGGCAGTCTCGGCCAGGAGAAGAGCTACCTCGGCGACGGTGTGATCACCGGCCACGGCAACATCGACGGCCGCGAGGTGTTCGTGTTCAGCCAGGACTTCACCGTCATCGGCGGCTCGCTGGGTGAGGCGCATGCCCAGAAGATCTGCAAGGTGATGGACCTGGCGGTCAAGGTGGGCGCGCCGATCATCGGCCTGAACGACTCGGGCGGGGCGCGCATCCAGGAGGGCGTGGACGCGCTCGCCGCCTACGGCGAGATCTTCCACCGCAACGTCCGCGCCAGCGGCGTGGTGCCGCAGATCTCCTGTATCATGGGGCCCTGCGCCGGCGGCGCGGTGTACAGCCCGTCGATCACGGATTTTGTCTTCATGGTCGAAGACTCCTCCTACATGTTCGTCACCGGTCCCTCGGTGGTCAAGACGGTCACCCACCAGGACATCACCTCCGAGGATCTGGGCGGGGCCAAGGTGCATGCGAGCAAGAGCGGCGTGGCTCATTTCACCGTGCACAACGACGTGCTCGCCCTGCGCGAGGTGCGCCGGCTGATCAGCTACCTGCCTTCCAACAACCGGCACCGCGCGCCGATCTTCGACCTGAGCGACGCCCCGGACCGCACCGACCCGGCGCTCGACTACCTCATCCCGAGCAATTCCAACCAGACCTACGACATGAACGTGCTCATCCACTCGATCCTCGACGGGGCCGAGTTCATGGAGGTGCACGCCGGGTTCGCGCGCAACATCATCTGCGGCTTCGGCCGCCTCGGCGGCCAGACCGTGGGGCTGGTGGCCAACCAGCCGGCGGTGCTCGCCGGCGTGCTCGACAACGACGCCTCGTTCAAGGCCGGCCGCTTCGTCCGCTTCTGCGACGCCTTCAACATCCCGCTCATCTCGCTGGTCGACGTGCCCGGGTTCATGCCCGGCCCGGACCAGGAGCACGGCGGCATCATCCGCCACGGCGCCAAGCTGCTCTACGCCTTCACCGAGGCCACCGTGCCGCGCATCTCGGTAATCGTGCGCAAGGCCTACGGCGGCGCCTACCTGGTGATGAACTCCAAGCACATCCACTGCGACGTCAACTACGCCTGGCCCACCGCCGAGATCGCGGTCATGGGGCCCAAGGGCGCGGCCGAGGTCATCCACCGCAAGGAGATCTACGCGGCCGACAACCCGGAGACCGTGCTCAACGAGAAGATGGAAGAGTACCGCAGCACCTTTGCCAACCCCTTCCTCGCCGCGCAGCGGGGCTACATTGACGATGTCATCTTCCCCCGGAACACGCGCATGCATCTCATCCGCACCCTGCAGATGCTCGACAGCAAGCGCACCAAGGGCCCGGATCGCAAACACGGAAACATCCCCCTGTGAGGCACGCCATGTTCAAAAAAATACTCATCGCCAACCGTGGCGAAATCGCCGTCCGCATCATCCGCACCTGCAACCGCCTGGGCATCGGCACGGTGGCCGTCTACTCGGACGCCGACAGCCGCAGCCTGCACCGGCAGCTGGCGGACGAGGCCGTGCACATCGGCCCCTCGCCCTCGCAGCAGTCCTACCTGGTGATCGACAAGATCATCGCCGCGGCCCACGCCACCGGCGCCGAGGCCGTCCATCCCGGCTACGGCTTCCTCTCCGAAAACGCCGAGTTCGCCCGCGCGGTGGAGGCCGCCGGCATGGTCTTCATCGGCCCGCCGGTGGAGGCGGTGAACATCATGGGCGACAAGATCACCAGCAAGGAGCTGGCCAAGAACGCCGGGGTACCGGTCATTCCCGGCCACATCGAGGCCATCAAGGACGAGGCCGAGGCCCTGAAGATCGCCGAGGAGGTGGGCTACCCGATCCTGCTCAAGCCGGCCGCCGGCGGCGGCGGCAAGGGCATGCGCATCGTCCGCAAGGCCGAGGACATGAAGGAGGCCCTGGCCGCCAGCCGCCAGGAGACGCAGAAGGCCTTCAACGACACGCGCGTGTTCGTCGAGCGCTACATCGAGCAGCCGCGCCACATCGAGATCCAGGTGCTGGCCGACAGCCACGGCAACGTCATCCACCTGGGCGAGCGCGAATGCTCCATCCAGCGGCGCTACCAGAAGGTGGTCGAGGAGTCGCCCTCGCCCGCGGTGAGCACCGAACTGCGCCAGCGCATGGGCCAGGCCGCCTGCGACCTGGCGCGCACCGCCAACTACGTGAACGCGGGCACGGTCGAGTTCGTCATGGACGCCAAGCAGAACTTCTACTTCCTGGAGATGAACACCCGCCTGCAGGTGGAGCACCCGGTCACCGAGATGGTCACCGGGCTCGACCTGGTGGAGTGGCAGCTGCGCATCGCCAGCGGCGAGCCGCTGCCCTTTGACCAGCGGGCCATCCGCTTCAGCGGCTGGGCCATCGAAGCGCGCATCTGCGCCGAGGAGCCGACCCGCGGCTTCATCCCCTCCACCGGCATGATCACCCGCTACTTCGCCCCGCGCGGCGAAGGCGTGCGGGTGGACAGCGGCGTCAACATCGGCGGCAAGATCGACGTGTTCTACGACTCCATGCTGGCCAAGCTCATCTGTTACGGCAAGACCCGCGAGGACGCCCGGCGCGGGCTGGTCGAGGCGCTCAACGGCTACCACATCGAGGGCGTGAGCACGAACATCGACTTTGTCACCCGGGTGCTCTGTCTGCCCGAATTCGCCGAGGGCAACCTGCACACCGGCTTCATCGATCAGCATTTCGAAGGCGGCCGGGCCAAGCTGTCGCCGCCCATCCAGCAGCTCCGCCTGACCGCCCTGGCTGCCACCCTGATCTACCACACCCGCACCGTGGCGGTGCGCAAGTCCATGCGCCACATGGTCTCGGAGATCGGCGTCAAGCACGACCAGGCCCGCTCGCACCGCTACATGGTGCGCTGCCGGGACGACGTGTTCGAGATCGTCCTGGAGGAGCCGCCGGTGAGCGGGCAGACCTGCGCCATCCGCGCCGACGGCACCCTGTACAAGGTGGTGATCCCCCGGTTCGAATTCTTCCGCCGGCGGCTCAAGCTGAACATCAACGGCCAGGACTACCGCTTCCGCATCCGTTTCGAGGAGTCGTTCATGTTCATGAGCTTCAACGGCATCTCCCGGCTGTTCGAGGTCTATACCCCGAAGGAGTGGAAGATGATGCAGTTCATGCCGGCCAAGGAGGACAAGGCGCAGAGCGACATCCTTCTCTGCCCCATGCCCGGCCTGGTGGTGGATGTGCTCGCCCAGAAGGGCGAGCGGGTGTTCCGCGGCCAGAACCTGGTGGTGCTGGAATCCATGAAGATGGAAAGCGGCGTGGCCTCGCCGATCGACGGGGTGATCGCCGAGGTGCTGGTCAAGAAAGGGCAGGCGGTGGAGGCGGACGAGACCCTCATCCGTTTCGAGGCCGGCTGAGCCTGACCTGTCCGTCCCGCCCGCCGGGCGGAGGAAACAAGCCGCTGTCCCGCCTTGTGCCGGGACAGCGGCTTTTTTGTTGGACCCTGTGGGAGGAGAGGAATTCAGTCCAGGCCCAGGTGGGCGAGGATGCCGCGGGCGGCCTGGCGGCCCTGCCAGATGGCAGTGACCACCAGGTCCGAGCCGCGCACCATGTCGCCGCCGGCAAAGATTTTGGCGTTGGCGGTCTGCAGGGGAAAGGGGGCGGATTCGGGCGCGACCCGCACCCTCCCCTGTTCGTCCAGTTCGACCCCGCAGCGGGTGAGCCAGGCGGGCGGGCTGGGGCGGAAACCGAAGGCGATGAGCACCAGGTCCGCGGCCACGGTCATCTGGCTGCCGGCCACCACCACCGGTCGCCGGCGGCCGCCCTGGTCCGGCTCGCCCAGTTCGGTGCTCACCAGTTCCACCCCCTCGCAGTGCAGCTCACCAAGGATGGTCACCGGCTGGCGGTTGAACAGGAAATCCACCCCCTCCTCGCGGGCATTGGCCACCTCGCGCCGCGAGCCGGGCATGTTCGCCTCGTCGCGGCGGTAGGCGCAGGTGACGCTGGCCGCGCCCTGGCGGACCGCGGTGCGGCAGCAGTCCATGGCCGTGTCGCCGCCGCCGAGCACCACCACCCGCAGGCCGGCGGTGTCCACGTAGGGGGCCTGGGCCGGCCAGCCGTGGCACTGGCAGACGTTGCCGACGAGGAAGGGCAGGGCGTCGTGCACGCCCGCCAGGTCCTCGCCCGGGAAACCGCCGCGCATGAACCGGTAGGTGCCGAGGCCAAGGAAAAGGGCGTCGAACTCGTCGAGCAGGGCCTGCGGGTTCACCTCGTTCCCGACCTCGACCCCCAGGCGGAACTCGATCCCCATGGCGGTGAACAGCTCGCGCCGCCGGGCGAGCACGGACTTCTCCAGCTTGAACTCGGGGATGCCGAAGGTGAGCAGGCCGCCGATCTCCGGGTAGCGGTCGAACACCACCGGCTGCACGCCGCTCCGCACGAGCACGTCGGCGCAGGCCAGGCCGGCCGGGCCGGCGCCGACCACCGCCACCCGCCGGCCGGTGGGACGGACGCCGCGCAGGTCCGGTCGCCAGCCGCGGGCCAGGGCAGTCTCGGTGATGTACTTCTCGGCCGCGCCGATGGTCACCGCACCGAAGCCGTCGTTCAGGGTGCAGGCTCCCTCGCACAGCCGGTCCTGCGGGCAGACCCGGCCGCAGATCTCGGGCAGGGTGTTGGTCTGGTGGCAGAGTTCGGCCGCCGCCTCCACCTCGCCCGCGGCCATCAGCCGGAGCCAGTCCGGGATGAGGTTGTGCACCGGGCAGCGCCACTGGCAGTAGGGGTTGCCGCAGGCCAGGCAGCGCTCGGCCTGGTCGCGCAGGCTCTCCTCGGTCACCGGCTCGTAGATCTCGCGGAAGGCGGTCTTGCGGGTGACCAGGCCCACCTTGGCCGGCAGTTTGCGCTCCACCTCGAGAAACTGGAAGACGTTGTCGGGTCGCTTGTTCATGGTGGTGTGCTGGTGGAGGTTATTCGCCGCGCTGGCGCAGCCGGTCGAGCATGCTTTCCAGGTCCGCGGCCTTGGGCTTGACCAGCCAGAAGCGGCCGACGTAGTCCGGGAAGTCGTCGAGCAGCCGCCAGCCCCAGTCGCTGTTCGTCTCCCGGCAGAACTCCTCGATCACCCGGTGCAGGTGGTTGCGGTACTCCTCCATGTAGCCGGAGTGGACCCGCTGGATCTCCACCAGTTCGTGGTTGTAGCGGTCGACGAAGCGGTTGTCCAGGTCGAGCACGTAGGCAAAGCCGCCGGTCATGCCCGCTCCGAAGTTGGAGCCGGTGGGACCGAGCACCGCCACCAGGCCGCCGGTCATGTACTCGCAGCCGTGGTCGCCCACGCCCTCGACCACGGCAAAAGCGCCCGAGTTGCGCACCGCGAACCGCTCGCCGGCGCGGCCGGCGGCGAACAACCGGCCCCCGGTGGCCCCGTACAGGCAGGTGTTGCCCATGATCGGGGTGGCCTCGGTGGCAAAGGTGGAACGGTGCGGCGGCCGGAGCACGATCTTGCCGCCGGCCATGCCCTTGCCCACGTAGTCGTTGGCGTCCCCGTTCAGGGAAAGTTCCAGGCCGCCCACGTTCCAGGCGCCGAAACTCTGACCGGCGACACCGTCCAGCTTGAGCCGCACGGGACGGTCCGCCATGCCCTGGTCGCCCCAGCGGCGGGCGATCTCGCCGCTCAGACGGGCGCCGATGGAGCGGTCCGCGTTGGTCAGGGTGTAGGCAAAGGCGCCGCCGCTTTTTTTCTCGATGGCCGGCAGGATGTCGGCCACCATGCGTTCGGCCAGCGGCCCGCGGTCAAACGGCCGGTTGCGGTCGATCGAGCAGTGGCGGGGCTTGGTGGCCAGCAGCGCGTCCGAGTGGAGGAGCGGGCGCAGGTCGAGCCGCCCCTGCCGGGGGGTGATGCCGGTAATTGGTTCGAGCAGGTCGACCCGGCCGACCAGTTCCGCCAGCGTGGGCACGCCGAGCGCGGCCAGCCATTCCCGGGTCTCGCCGGCGAGCAGGCGGAAGTAGCGCACCACCCGCTCCACCGTGCCCCGGTAGTGGTCGCGGCGCAGGTCCTCGCGCTGGGTGGCGATGCCGGTGGCGCAGTTGTTCAGGTGGCAGATGCGCAGGTACTTGCAGCCGAGCGCCACCATGGGCGCGGTGCCGAAGCCGAAGCTCTCGGCGCCGAGCATGGCCGCCTTGACCACGTCCAGCCCGGTCTTGAGGCCGCCATCGGTCTGCAGGCGGATCTTGTCGCGCAGGTCGTTGGCCTGCAGGGTCTGGTGCACCTCGGCCAGGCCGAGCTCCCAGGGCGAACCGGCGTGGCGGATGGACGAGATCGGGCTGGCCGCGGTGCCGCCGTCGTAGCCGCTCACCGTGATCAGGTCGGCATAGGCCTTGGCCACGCCCGCGGCAATGGTGCCGATGCCCGGCCGCGACACCAGCTTGACCGACACCAGCGCCTCCGGGTTCACCTGCTTGAGGTCGAAGATGAGCTGGGCCAGGTCCTCGATGGAGTAGATGTCGTGGTGCGGCGGCGGCGAGATCAGGGTCACCCCGGGCACGGCGAAGCGCAGCCGGGCGATCAGTTCGTTCACCTTGCTGCCCGGCAGCTGGCCGCCCTCACCCGGCTTGGCGCCCTGGGCGATCTTGATCTGCAGCACCTCGGCGTTGACCAGGTAGGCCGGGGTGACGCCGAACCGGCCCGAGGCGATCTGCTTGATTTTCGACATCCGCGCGGTGCCGTAGCGGGCCGGGTCCTCGCCGCCCTCACCGCTGTTCGAGCGGCCGCCCAGGCTGTTCATGGCCTCGGCCAGGGCCTCGTGCGCCTCGGGCGAGAGCGCGCCCAAGGACATGGCGGCGGTGTCGAAGCGGCGGAGGATCGCAGCCTCGGGCTCGACCCGGTCCAGCGGAATCGGCCGGATGCCCGGACGCAGGCGGAGCAGGTCGCGCAGGGTGGCCGGCGGCCGGTTGTTGATGAGCGCGGCGCAGGCCCGCCATTGGCCGGGGGCGCCGCTTGCCACCGCGGCCTGCAGGCCGAGCACCACCTCCGGGTTGAAGGCGTGGTACTCCTGGCCGTGCACGTACTTGAGCAGGCCGCCCGGGTGGATGGGCAGCTGCGGCCGGGTGGCCGCGCGGGCCAGGGCCCGCTGGTCCGCCTCCAGGTCGGCAAAGGTGGCCCCGCCGATGCGGCTCGGCGTGGACGGGAAGCAGACCTCCACCACCTCATGGTCCAGGCCGATGATCTCGAACAGCTGCGCCCCCCGGTACGAGGCCACGGTGGCGATGCCCATCTTGCTGAGGATCTTCAACAGCCCCTTCTTGATCCCCCGGCGGTAGTTCTTCAGGGCCTTGTCCGCGGGCAGGGCGAGGGAGCCTGCCCGGCAGAGGTCGGCGAGCACGGCGTAGCCCAGGTAGGGGTAGATGGCGGTGGCGCCGAAGCCGATCAGGCAGGCCACCTGGTGCGGGTCGCGGGCCGTGGCCGTGGCCACGATCAGGTTGGCGTTGCAGCGTAGCCCCTCACGGCAGAGGTGGTGGTGGACCGCGCCCACGGCCAGCAGGGCGTGTACGGGCAGCTGCGGCGGGGCGCAGTCCTGGTCGGAGAGGAGCAGCAGCACCGCGCCGGCACGGACCGCGGCCGCGGCCTCCTGGCAGAGGGTTTCGATGGCCGCGCGCAGGTCGGTCTGCTCCGGGTCGTAGCCGAGCGGCAACCGGTGCACCCGGTAGCCCCAGCGGTCCAGGTGGAGCAGGGCCCGGTATTTTTCCGTGGACAGCACCGGCGAGGTGAGAATCACCCGGTTTGCGTGCTGTTCGCTCTCGGCGAAGATCGACTGCTGCTCCGGGCCGATGGTGGTCTCCAGGGACATGACCACCGCCTCGCGCAGCGGGTCGATGGGCGGGTTGGTCACCTGGGCGAACTGCTGGCGGAACCAGTCGTAGAGCGGGCGCTGCTGCCGGGAGAGCACGGCCATGGGGGTGTCGTCGCCCATGGAGCCGACCGCCTCCTGGCCGGTCTCGGCCAGCGGCCGGAGCAGCTGGTCGCGCTCCTCCAGGCTCACCTGGTACATCTTCATGGCCATGGCTAGCGGCTCGCCCTCCAGCTCGCGGGTGGCCCGGTCCTGGCCGAGGGTGCCTTCGAGCCGCAGGGTGTTGTCCTTGAGCCACTGCTTGTAGGGGTGGCGGCGCTTGAGTTCGTCGTCCACCTCGGCGGTGTGGCGGAGCGTGCCGGTGGCCGTGTCCACAGAGAGCAGCTGGCCCGGGCCGAGCCGGCCCTTGGCCGCCACCTCGCCCGGGTCCAGGGCACAGACGCCCACCTCCGAGGCGACGACGAGCAGGTCGTCGCGGCTGAGCACCCAGCGCGAGGGTCGCAGGCCGTTGCGGTCGAGTGCGCAGACCGCAAAGCGGCCGTCGGTGAGCACCAGTCCGGCCGGCCCGTCCCAGGCCTCGGTGTGCATGGAGTTGAACTCGTAGAAGGCGCGCAGGTCCGGGTCCAGGTGCTCGACGTTTTGCCAGGCGGGCGGGATGAGCATGCGGATGGCCCGGTGCAGGTCCATGCCGCCGGCCACCAGCACCTCGAGCATGTTGTCCAGGCTGGACGAGTCCGAGCCGGTGCGGTTGACCAGCGGGGCGATGGCCTCGATGTCGGGCAAGAGCGGCGAGCGGAACTTGCCGGTGCGCGCCTCGGCCCAGTTGCGGTTGCCGGTGATGGTGTTGATCTCGCCGTTGTGGGCGAGCAGGCGGAAGGGCTGGGCCAGCGACCAGCGCGGCATGGTGTTGGTGGAGAAGCGCTGGTGGAACAGGCAGATGGCGCTCTCCAGGTCCGGGTCGGCGAGGTCCGGGAAGAAGCCGGCCAGGTCCACGGGCATCATCAGCCCCTTGTAGACCACCGTGCCCGCGCTCAGGCTGGCGATGGAAGAGTCCGCATCCGCCTCGAGCCGCTTTTCCGCCCGGCGCCGGGCCATGAACAGCCGGGCGGTGAGTTGGGCCTGGTCGAGATCCGGGGCGTTGACAAAGACCTGGGCAAACTGCGGCAGGCTGGCCAGGGCGATGGGCCCGAGGCAGGAGGGCGCAGTGGGCACCGGTCGCCAGCCGGCCGGCCGCAGGCCCACAGTGCTGAGTTCCTCGTCCAGGGTGCGCCGCGCGGTCGCGGCCCGCTCCTCGTTGCGGCTGAGCATGAGCATGCCCACGCCGTAGAGCGGGGTCAGTTCGCCGGCCCCGCAGGCCAGCGCGGCCCGGCGCAGGAATGCGTCCGGCTTCTGCAGGAGCAGGCCGCAGCCGTCGCCGGTGCGGCCGTCGGCGGCGATGCCGCCCCGGTGGGTCATGCTCGCCAGGGCCTCGATGGCGGTGCGCACCAGCCGGTGGCTGGCCTCGCCGTGGAGGTGGGCGATGAGCCCGAAGCCGCAGTTGTCCCTGTCGTCGTTTGGGTCGTAGAGTCCGTGCATCATCGCTGTTCCCGGGAAAGGAAAAATGGTGGCGCAGTAAAGCACCGCACCACCCACGGCGCAACACAAATAGTCCCGGTCAGGGGAAGCCGAAGGCAGCCGAAAAGGGTTGCAGCACAGGTTTTTTCCCGCAGCGGTGAACGGGCATCAGTGTCGAGGCGCAGCCCGGGCCGGGCAGATCGTTTCAGGGGGATTTTTCCATCGCGGCCGAGAATATTGCCGAAAATTTGTTGACGCTGCCTTGCTGCCCTGTCGATAACCAGATAGATTCTCACTTGCGGCACAAGGTGGTGCCGTAAGATTTTTTGCAAAAAAAACAACGGGACCCGACCGATGCGCACCGCCACCCTTGCCGCCAGCCTGCTCCTCGTCCTCCTGCCGCCAGGCCCCGTCGTCGCGGCCCCGGCGGACAGCAACGAGTTCCTGGACATGGACCTTGCCCAACTGATGAACATCACCGTCACCTCGGTGGCGAAAAAGGAGCAGCACCTCAAGGACGCCCCCGCCGCGGTGTACGTCATTACCCAGGAGGACATCCGCCGTTCCGGTGTGACCACCGTGCCCGAGGCCCTGGCCATGGCACCGGGCCTGCAGGTGGCCCGGGTCTCCGCTTCCACCTGGTCGGTGGCCTCCCGCGGCTTTTCCGGCTTCACCTCGAACAAGCTGCTCGTGCTCATGGACGGCCGCTCGGTCTACTCGCCGGCCTTCAGCAGCACCTTCTGGGACGAGCAGAACACCCTCATCGAGGACATCGAGCGGATCGAGGTGATCCGCGGACCCGGGGCCACCATGTGGGGCGCCAACGCGGTCAACGGCGTGATCAACATCATCACCAGGAAGGCCCAAAACACCCACGGCACCCTGGTCCGCTTCGGCGCCGGCACCGAGGAGCGGCTGACCGCCGGCGGCCGCTACGGCGGGCGGATCAGCGACACCGCCTCGGGCCGTCTCTACCTCACCTACGACGACCATGCCGGCAACGAGCTGGCGGGCAGCGGCGCCGATGCCTACGACTCCTGGCAGCCGGCCCAGGGCGGCTTCCGCCTGGACGGCAACCCGGATGCGAGCCGCGAGTGGACCCTGCAGGGCGACCTGGTGCGCAACGACGGCGACCAGCTCCTCTTCCCCTACTGGCAGGACCGGCCGCCCTTTCTCGCCGCGGTACGCGACCAGGTCGAGGTGCGCGGCGGCAACCTGCTCGGCCGCTTTCGGCAGGAGGTGGGCGCGGAGTCGGCCCTGACCTTCAAGGCCTACTACGACCGCAAGGACCGGGACGAGCGCTACTTCCGCTTCGAGTTCGACACCTTCGACGCGGACCTGCAGTACGAAACCCGGATGGGCAGCCGCAACAGCCTGACCCTGGGTACCGGCTACCGGGCGGTGCGCGGCGAATTCGACCAGAAGATGTTCCAGGCGCGGCTGCCGGACGGCACCGACCACCTGTACAACGGATTCCTCCAGGATGAATGCACCCTGCTCGCCGACCGGTTGTGGCTGACGCTCGGCGCCAAGTACGAACACAACGACTTCACCGGCAGCGAGTGGCAGCCCAGCGCCCAACTGCTCTGGCAGCCGGCCGAGCGCCATTCGCTGTGGGCCAAGACCGCCCGGGCGGTGCGCACCCCGACCATCCTCGAGCAGCGCGGCCGGCTGGTGGTCGGCGTCTACCCCGGCGCGGAGGGCGTGCAGGCCGCGCGCCTGCTGGGCAGCCAGGGGTTCGAGTCCGAGGTGGTCAACGCCTACGAGACCGGGTATCGCTGGCGGGCCAGGGAAAACCTCTCCTTTGACCTGGCCCTGTTCCACAACATCTACGACCAGCTCTATTCGATCAGCCCGCAGCCCGGGCCGGACGGGGTGAACTTCCAGTTCGGCAACGGCATGGAGGGCGACAGCTCCGGCGTCGAGGTGGCCATGGACTGGCAGGCCGCCTCCTGGCTGTCGCTGGCGCTCACCTACAGCTGGCTGACCCAGAACCTGGAGGTCGACGACCCGGCCGCCATCGCCGGCATGGCCGACCTGCTCGAGGGCACCAGCCCCGCGCACCAGGCCTCGCTGCGCACCGGCATCAGCCTGGCGGAACACTGGCAGCTCAACCTCTGGCTGCGTTACGTCGACGCCATCACCTGCCTGGACAGCACCAACCTGGTGGGCGGCGCCATCCCCATCGACAGCTACTTCCTGTTCGACGCCAACCTCATCTGGACCCCGACGAAAAACCTCGAACTCATGCTCGCCGGCCAGAACCTGCTTGAACCGAGCCGGCTGCAGTACGCTCTCGAGGTAGCCACGCCGCCCACCGAAATCGAGCGCGGCGTCTACGCCAAGCTCACCTGGCGGTTCTGATCCGTGGCTGTCCTGCGTTTCGCGGCAGTGCGGGTGTTTTTCCCGCTCCTCTGCCTGCTCTGCCTGTGGGGGCACCCGTCGCTGCTGCGGGCGGACGATACCGGGCTGGAATACAAGCTCAAGGCCGGCTTTCTCGTCAACTTCGCCCGCTTCACCACCTGGCCGGCCAGCGCCTGGGCCGGTGCTTCGCCCAGCCTGAACCTGTGCATCCTCGGCGTGGACCCCTTCGGCCCGGCCCTGGCCGGGGTGGAGGAGAAACAGGTGGCCGGCCACCCCATCGCCCTGCGCCACACCGACACCGTGCCGAGCACTGTGGGCGCCTGCCATCTGCTCTTTGTCAGCCGCTCCGAGGCGGCCCGCCAGGACCGGATCCTGGCCGCGACCGCCGTTCTGCCCGTGGTCACGGTCAGCGACATCCCCGGCTTTGCCGCGAGCGGCGGGGTGTTCGAGTTCCGTAACCGGGACGGGCGGCTGGCCTTTGTCATCAACAACACCAGGGCGCGGGCGAATGGCATTCAGGTCAGTGCCTCGCTGCTCAATCTCGCCCTCGAGGTCCTCTGAAGCCCTATGAAAAACCGGTTTCTCCACCTTCCCGTCCGCCGCAAGCTGCACGCCATTGTCCTGGTCGTATGTGCCGGGGCCCTGATTGTGTTCATGGCCGCCTCGTTCTTCTCCCAGCGGTTCCTGCTGCGCGGCCAGATCGCCAACGAGGCCCAGACCCTGGCCCTGATCCTCGCGGAAAACTGCCGGGCCGGCATCACCTTCGAGGATCGCGGCGCGCTCACCACCATCCTCCAGTCGCTCGAGGCCAAGCCGAGCATCCTCGCCGGCCGGGTGTTCGACCGGGCGGGCGGCATCGTCGCCGAGTTCACCCGCGAACCGACCCTGGCCGCTGCCCACGGGCCGCAGCCCCCGGCCGGCCAGGCCGAGGGCGTGTTCCATTTCCGTGACGGGCATGGCGAGATCTGGCAGCCGGTATCCCTGGGCCCGGACCGGATCGGCACGGTCAGCCTGGTGCTGAGCCTGGCCGGGATCAACCGCAACCTGCTGCTGCTCGCCGGCCTGATGGGGGGGATGCTGGTGGCTGGTCTGGCCCTGGCCCTGCTCGCCTCCAGCCGGCTGTTGCGGGTGATCGTCGATCCCATCCTGTCGCTCTCCGGGGCCATGGCCGCTGTCACCCGCGAGCAGCGCTACGATGTGCGCGCGCCGGTGCACGGGCGGGACGAGTTGGGCCTCCTGGCCGAGGGGTTCAACGACATGATCGCCAGGATCGAGGCGCGCGACCTGTTCCTCGAAGAGGAGGTGGCGCACCGCACCCGCGACCTGCTCGCCGCCAAGGAGGCGGCCGAGGCGGCCAACCAGGCAAAGAGCACCTTCCTCGCCAACATGAGCCACGAGATCCGCACGCCCATGAACGCCGTCATCGGTATGAACCGGCTGGCGCTGGAGCGCGAGCGCGACCCGGACCAGCGCAAACTCCTGCAGGCGGTGTGCAACTCGGCGGACAGCCTGCTCACCCTGCTCAACGACATCCTCGATTTCTCCAAGATCGAGGCCGGCCAGCTGCAGTTGAGCAAGCGGCCGTTTACGCTGCGTCGCCTGCTGGAAACGGTGGTCTCGACCATGAACGTGCCCGCGACCGAGAAGGGGCTGCGACTCACCGTCCGCGCCCACGACGACCTGCCCCCGGTGTGCGTGGGCGACGACCTGCGCCTCCGCCAGATCCTCCTCAACCTGGTGCAGAACGCGATCAAGTTCACCGAACGCGGCGAGGTCGCGGTGAGTGTCGAGCAGATGCCGGAGAGCGGTGCGGCCGGCGGCGTGCTCCTGCACTGGATGGTCCGCGACACCGGCATCGGCATCCCGGCCGAACAGCAGGCGCGGATCTTCAACACCTTTGAGCAGGCGGACAGCTCCTACGTGCGCCGCTACGGCGGCACCGGCCTGGGGCTGAGCATCAGCCGCCAGCTGGCGGAGCTGATGGGCGGCCGCCTGTGGGTGGAGAGCCGGCCGGGCGAGGGCAGCACCTTCCACTGCACCGTGGCGGTCGAGGTCGGCAGCGAAGCCGAGGCCGAGGCGGTCCGCCCGCCCGAGGGGGCTGACAGTGGCCGGGTGAGCGGCCTGGAACTGCTGGTGGTGGACGATAACGAGGTGAACCGCGACCTGATCCGCATGGTGCTCGAAAAGGACCACCGGGTGACCGCGGCCGCCCACGGCCTGGAGGCCCTGCGCGCCCTGGCCGCGGAAGGTCCGTTCGACGCGGTGTTCATGGACGTGCAGATGCCGGAGATGGACGGGCTCACCGTCACCCGGGTGATCCGGGCCATGGAGTGCGGGGAAGAACCGCCGGCCCCGCTTGACCCCGGGCTCGCGGCACAGCTCGCCGTGCGCCTGGCCGGCGGCCATGTGCCGGTGATCGCCATGACCGCGCACGCCATGGGCGGCGACGAGGCCAAATGCCTGGCCGCCGGCATGGACGATTACGTGACCAAGCCCTTCCAGCCCGAGCACCTGCACACCGTGCTCCGCCTGCTCCGGCCCGGGCGCGGTGCACGGGGCGCGGCGCCGGCGGTCACACCGCCCACGTCAGGAACTGCGGCCGATGCGCCGGAGGCGGCCACCGACGGGACGGTGCGCGCCACCCTGCTGGCGGCCGGTGATTTCACCGCGCCCCAGGTGGAGCGGCTCCTGGCCGCCTCGCGGCGCAGCGTCACCACCCTGGTGGCCACCTGCGACCAGGGGCTGGCGAACGAGGACTGGCCGGCTGTCCGCCGCGCGGCCCACACCCTCAAGGGCACGCTGCTGCAGTGCGGCCTGAACTTCTGGGCGGCACAGGCCCAGGTGATCGACGACCTGGCCGGCCGGGGCGGGGCTGCGGACCTGGGCGGGCGACTGGCGGAGTTGCGCGCCGGCCTGGCCGGTCTGATCGACCAGCCCGCCAGCGGAAGCGAGGGGGAACAGCACGGGGGGATGATTGCGGGGGAGACAGCCGCCAAGGCGCCGGCCGGGGTCGGAAGGGTGCTGGTGATGGATGACGAAGAATTGATTCGCGATGTGGCCGCCGGCCTGATCAGGCACCTGGGCTACGGCTGCGACCTGGCCGCCGAGGGGGAAGCGGGGGTGGCCCTGTATGCCGGGGCCATGGCCGAGGGGAGGCCCTACGGGCTGGTGATCGTCGATCTGCAGGTGGCCGGCGGCAAGGGCGGCCTGGAGATGGCCGCGGAGATCCTTGCCCGCGACCCCGGGGCGCGCATCCTCGCCTCCAGCGGCAACCCGCAGGACCCGGCCATGCAGCACTTCCGCGAGCGGGGCTTCAGCGGCACCATGGCCAAGCCCTATTCGCTGCCGCAGCTGAACGCGGCCCTGGAGGCGGCCTTCCCTTCGCCCTGAGCCGGGGCCGGCCGGCCTCGGCCCGGGAAAAGCGCGGGCCTCAGCCCGGAGGCCAGGTCATGCTGCGGCCGCCGATGATGTGCATGTGCAGGTGAAACACGGTCTGCCCGGCCTGGGCGCCGTTGTTGCACACCGTCCGGTACTGCGGAAAACCCTCGCGCACGGCGATCTCGTTGCCCACGCGCATCATCCTGCCCACCACCCGTTCGTCTTCCACGGCCACTGCCGCCGGTCCCTCCAGGTGCTTCTTCGGGATCACCAGCACATGCAGGGGGGCCTGCGGGGCGATGTCGCGGAAGGCGACCACCTCGTCGTCCTCGTACAGTTTCACGGCCGGGATCTCGCCGCGGACAATCTTGCAGAACAGGCAGTTTTCAGGCATGATGGGCCTCGTCGCGTCGGGGGTGCGGATCACCTGGGACTGCCCACCCGGGGCAGCAGGCGGAAGATCAGGGAGTTGTCCGTGCCGGTGATGTTCACCGGCTGCATGGCGATGGGGATGGTCCGCTCGCCCATGCGGATGTTGAGCATCTGCAGGGCCTCCAGGTCCACCGGGTACTCGCGGCTGCCGAGCGCGCCGAGCAGCGGGTCGAGCGAGCCCGCCTGGCCGTTGGCGGTCTGCGCCTGGCCGGCGTTGGCGAAACGGGGCCGGACAAAAAGTTTGCCCTGGGCCCGGTCGAAGCGGGTGTGCAGGTCGCAGTGGATCGGCAGGGTCACCTGGCCGAGTTTGAGTTGGATGTTCTGGCCGGCGAGGTTGGTGGCCATCACCAGGTTCTTGCCGCTGAGCACGCCGTGCACGGACAGGACGTTGTTGGCGATGGACAGCCGGTCGAGCGATTCGAGCACGATGTCGCCCTGCAGGCCCGGGTGCTGCGAGGGGATGGCCAGGGGCAGGACCTTCTGCAGCGAGGCGAGCACGGTTTCCGCCGGCATGGTGATGACGATGTCGCGCAGGGGGGTGGCGTTGGCCGTGGCGCAGTTGCCGGCGTGTGGCAGCAGCAGGAGGGCAATGAACAGACAGAGGGCGCGGAGGCAGGGGTGCATGGTCATGGGCTGTAGGGGAAGAGAAGCGATGGGATCGGGGCGCCGGGACAGCGGCGGGCCGCGGTCGGGGAACGGAATCGTCTGCACGGCGCGGCTTGGCTCAAGCCCCGCGGCGGGTGCTAACATGCTCTATTTTCTTTGTTCTGTCAAGCTGGCAGGCGGCAAAAAGGCGTGGCCGGGAACCTTGGCCGCCGGTCGTACGGGCCGGATGCGCGGGGAGGCGGTACCGTGGTGAGCGGCACGGACGGGACCGCCACCGCCGACCCGGTGCGGCTCACCGTGCACCACGAGTGCTGCCTGGAGAACGCGCCGCCCCCGCTGCTCGCCGCCCTGCGGGCCGAGCTGACCATCGACAACCCCAGGTACCAGGACGCCAAACGGTTCGGCCGCTGGATCGGCAAGAAGCTCAAGCCGCAGCTCTTCTTCTTCCGTGAGGAGAAGGGCCGGCTCTTTTTTCCGCGCGGCTTCGGCAACCGGGCGGTGCGCCTCTGCCGCCGGCAAACCGGCGTCTCGCCGCAGCTGGTGGACGAGCGCCGCCTGCTGCCGCCCATCGACCTCACCTTCCAGGGGGCCCTGCGGCCCTACCAGGAGACGGCCGTGGCGGCGGTGCTCGCCCACTCCTTCGGCGTGCTCGAGGCCTCCACCGGCTCGGGCAAGACGGTCATGGCCCTGGCGGTACTCGCCGGCCGCCAGCAGCCCACCCTGGTGCTGGTCCACACCCGGGAGCTCATGCAGCAGTGGCGGCAGCGTATCCGCCAGTTCCTCGGCATCGAGGCGGGCCAGGCCGGCGACGGCCGGATCGACCTGCAGCCGGTGACCGTGGCCATCGTCAACACCGCCCGCAAGCATCTGGACACCCTGGTGCCGCTGTTCGGCCAGCTGGTGGTCGACGAGTGCCACCGGGTACCGGCCAGCCTGTTCACCGAGGTGGTGGCCGCCTTTGACTGCCACTACATGCTCGGCCTGTCGGCCACCGCCTTCCGCCGCGAGGACGGCATGACCCGGCTCATTCACATCAGCATGGGCGACCGGGTGCATGCGGTGGACGGGCGCATGCTCGAGGCCAGCGGCGCGGTGGTCCGGCCGGAGCTGGAGCAGCGGCCGACCGGGTTCGTGCGCGATTTCCAGGGCGAGTACCCCAGGCTGATCAAGGCCCTGGCCGAGGACAGCCGGCGCAACCGCCAGATCGCCGCCGACGTGGCCGCCCTGGTCCGCCGCGGCCACCAGGGCACGGTGCTGGTGGTCAGCGACCGGGTGGCCCACTGCCAGGCCCTGGCCGACCTGCTCACGGCCGACGGCGTGGCCGCGGCCGTGCTCACCGGCCAGTCCAGCCCGGACCAGCGGCTGCAGGTGGTCGAGGCGGTGCAGGCCGGCCGGGTGCCGGTGCTGGTGGCCACCCTGCAGCTGATTGGCGAGGGGTTCGACTGCCCCGGGCTGAGCACCCTGGTGCTGGCCACCCCGATCCGCTTCGAAGGCCGCCTGCTCCAGGTGGTCGGGCGGATCATGCGGCCGGCCGAGGGCAAGAAGGCCCTGGTCATCGATTACGTTGACGTCGGCATCCCGGTGCTGTGCCGCTCCGCCGCCGCCCGGCGCGAGGTTTTTGCCGCCCGGTAGCCGGCAGGTGCAGCAATCTTCTTGTCTTTCTGTCTTTCCTCCTGTATAAAACCAGTCTTTTTTCCGTAACATCCGGAAAGCGGCCGGTCCTCCCCGGGTCCTCCCCGCCGGGTCCCCCGTCGCTGTCGCTGATTTGCCCCGTTGCCCGGAATCTGCCGGGTGCCCGATGCCGTCCCGCGATCCGTCAATCACCCACCGCCCGTCCCGGGCAGGAGTCCCATGGAGCAGAAGTATATTCGCAATGTCGCCATCATCGCCCACGTCGACCATGGCAAGACCACCCTCGTCGACCAGCTCTTCCGGCAGAGCGGCATGTTCCGCGACAACCAGCAGGTGGCCGAGCGGCTGATGGATTCCATGGACCTGGAGCGCGAGCGCGGCATCACCATTGCCTCCAAGAACGGCACCTACCTGTACGGCGACTACCGCATCAACATCATCGACACCCCGGGCCACGCCGACTTCGGCGGCCAGGTGGAGCGGGTGCTGCGCATGGCCGACGGCGCTGTGCTGCTCGTCGACGCCCAGGAAGGGCCCATGCCGCAGACCTTCTTCGTGGTCAAGAAGGCCCTGGCCGCCAACCTGCCCATCCTGGTGGTGATCAACAAGATCGACAAGCCGGCGGCGCGCTGCGACTGGGCCGTGGACCAGGTGTTCGACCTGCTTGCCCGCCTCGGCGCGCCCGACCACATCCTCGATTTCCCGGTGGTCTACGCCTCGGCCAAGGCCGGCTTCGCGCTCACCGACCCGTCCGAGCCGGTGACTCCGCAGACCGGTATGCGGGCGGTGTCGGAGATGATCGTCAACCACGTGTCGCCGCCCGCGGGCAGCCCGGAGGCGCCGCTGCAGCTGCAGATCAACACCATCGACTACTCGCCCTACCTCGGCCGGCTGGGCATCGGCCGCATCGTCAACGGCTGCCTGGACCTGCGCACCAGCCTGGCCGTGGCCCGGCTCGACGGCTCCATCAGCCCGGTGCGCATCAACAAGATCTTCGCCTACCGCGGCGACCAGAAGGTGCCGGTGGACAGCGCCTCCACCGGCGAGATCGTCGCGGTGGCCGGCATGGAGGACGTGACCGTGGGCGTCACCTTCACCGACCCGGTCGACCCCCGGCCGCTGCCGCTCATCGAGATCGACCCGCCGACCATCTCCATGAACTTCATCCCCAACGACTCACCCTTTGCCGGCCAGGACGGCAAATACGTGACCAGCCGGCACCTGGAGGAACGGCTCAGCCGCGAGACGCTCGCCGACGTGGCCCTGCAGGTGGAGCCGCTCACCGACGCGGTCGGCTACCGGGTCTCGGGCCGGGGCGAGCTGCACCTGTCCATCCTCATCGAGAAGATGCGCCGCGAGGACTACGAGTTCCAGGTGACCCGGCCGCAGGTGATCATGCGCCAGGTGGACGGCCAGACCCTGGAGCCCTACGAGGAGCTGAGCGTGGACGTGGACGAGCAGTACCAGGGCGTGGTCATCGAGAAGCTGGGCAAGCTGAAGGGGATCCTGCTCGACATGCAGGTGGGCGGCGAGATGACCCGGATGAAGTTCAAGGTGCCCACCCGCGGTCTGCTCGGCTACCGCTCGACGTTTCTCACCGACACCCGCGGCATGGGGGTGATGAACTACATCTTCAGCGAGTGGGGCCCGTACGCGGGCGAGATCCAGAATCGGGTGAACGGGGTGATGATCGTCAAGGAGCCCAGCACCACCGTGGCCTATGCCCTGTTCAACCTGCAGGATCGCGGCCGGCTGTTTGTCGGGCCGGGCGTGGACACCTACCCGGGCATGATCATCGGCGAGCACTGCCGGCCGGCCGACCTGATCGTCAACCCGGCCAAGGGCAAGAAACTCACCAACATGCGCGCCTCGGGCTCGGACGAGGCGGTGATCCTCACCCCGCCGGTGGAGATGAGCCTGGAGGACTGCATCGCCTACATCAACGACGACGAGCTGGTGGAGATCACCCCCAAGGCCATCCGTCTGCGCAAGAAAAAGGATGCAAAAATCAGAGGGTAGGGTAATCCTCCAAGGGGAGGCGATATGAACGAATACCTGCGCATCGGCGCGGCGATCCTGGCCGGCATCGCCGTTTTCGCCATCATCTTCAAGCGGACCGGCGGCGACTGCGTCCCCTGACTGCTGCTTTACGGCTCCGCGGGCGCGGGGCTGGTCACCTACGCGGTCCTGAAACTCCTGTTCTGAGCGGGCGATGCGGCCGTGGACCGGGCGGGGAATCCACCCCGGGCCCGGGCCGCTCACCCCCTGGATACCCCCATGGCTGCCAGTACACCGGATCCCCTGCTTGACGTCGACAACCCCTCGGCCCTGATCCGGGCCCGCATCAGGGAGCGGCGCATCTTCGAGGCGCGTTTTCTCTGCCGCCAGCTGGCCGATGAACTCGGCGAGATGGAGCGGAACTCGCTCGAGGCTGAGCTGGCCCGCCTGCTCGGCCAGGTGGAACGGCTGCGCCAGCAGGCCAGCGCCCATGCCGAGGAGGGCCGGCACCAGCAGGCGGCGCGAACCTTCCGCGACATCGAGCGCATCGCCATCGACGTGCCCGGGCTGGCGGCCGAGCGCCAGGCCCTGGAAGGGGCGCGGGCGGTGCTGGCGCGCATCACCGACACGGCCGTGCAGCGGGAACTCGAGCAGACCCGGCTGGAGGTCACCCCGCCGCCGCCCGCCGACGAGGCCCCGCACCCGGCCCTGGCCCGCAACCGGCGGCGGCCGGTGCGGCGACTGCCCCGGCTGTGGCTGGCCGCGCTGCTCGTCGGCCTGGTCCTGGCCGCCGGCCTGCTCGTCTTCCTGCGGTCCGGTCGCAAGGATGCGCCCGCCCCGCCGGTCGCCCCGGCCGCGCCGGCGCAGCAGATCCACATCCGGCCGCTGGTCGCCGCCGGTCCTCCCGAACCCACCCCGCCACCTGCGGACGCGGCCCGCCCGCCCCAGGGCGACGCCCCCGCGCCCGCTGGCTCCCTCCGCCTGGGCGAACTCCAGGTCAGGCCTGCGGGCCGCGACTAGCCCCTGCCCTCAGCGGTCGTCCGGCCGCGGCCGTTCGCCTGTTTCCCTGAATCGAAAATAATCGCTGAGAATGCGCGCGTGATCAAAGGCGAGCGCCGGCAGGTTGTCCGGTCGGAACACCCCGGCCCGGACGGCGTCGTCCGCGGCCACCGGATGGCCGTCGGCGGTGGCGATGAACACGGTCGAGGCGGTGTGCTGGCGGGCGTCGCGCTTCGGGTCCGAATAGGTGTGGAACTGCTCCGTGAGGGTAACCCGCAGGCCGGTCTCCTCCTCGGCCTCGCGCCGGGCGGCGTCCTCGTAGCATTCGCCGTAGTCGACGAACCCGCCGGGCAGGGCCCAGCCGTGGGGCGGGTTTTTGCGCTCGATGAGCACCACCCCGCCTGCGGTCTCGATGATGATGTCCACCGTGGGCACGGGGTTGCGAAAGGTCTGGACCGTGGCGCCGCAGGCCGGGCAGTGCATGGCCATCCTCCTGGGGTCAGAGGCAGAGAGCGCGGATCTCGGCCCAGCTGTGCACGGTCGGCAGGCTGTGTCGGTCGCGGTTCCAGGGCTGGGCAAAGACGATGGCGTCCAGGCCGGCCCGGCTCAACTGCACGCAGGTCTCGGCCCGGTCGTCGATGAAGGCGGTGAGCCCGGCCTGGCGGATGTGTCGGGCCTTGTCGTCGTGGTCGCCCATGGCCACCACCCGCAGCCGCTGCCGCACCGGTGCCGGGAACAGCTCCTCCAGCCAGCGGTGCACCGGTTCCGCCTCGGGCCGGGCGGTGATGATGGTCACCGGCGCCCGCCCGCTCAACTCGCCAAGCACCTCCACCGCGCCGGGCATGGGCTGCAGGCCGGCCCCCACCGAGTCCCGCAGGATCGCGGTGAAGATCGACTCGACCACTGAGGCCTCCATGGCCAGACACTCCTCCACGAGAAAATGGGTGATGTGCTCGGGGCGGAGGTCACAGCGGCCGTACTGTTCGCAGGCAAGGCGCAGAAAGGCCTCGACCGTGTCGGCGATGACGCCGTCGAAATCGAAGCCGATCTCGGCCGGGTGCAGGGGACGGGCGGTCATGATGCGATTCCTTTATTGTTCCACCCTGGCGTCCTCGACGATCACCTCGTACCTGTAGCCGGCGCCGAAATCACGGTTCGCGGCGAGCACGCCCTCGATGGTGACCACCTCGCCTTCCTTGGGTTCGTCCAGGGTGGTGACCACCAGGTCGTGCCGGTTCTGCATCGGGTTGCCGGTGCCGTCCTGGAGGTGCAGCCAGTTCTTGCCCATGATCATCCGCGATACCTTCATCACCTTGCCGCGTACGCGCACCTTCGTGCCGTTCAGCTCCTTGGCCTGGGCAAAACATTCGCCCACGGTCCGGCTGTTCTCACCGGTGGCCTTGTGTACCGAGACATCGGCCGAGGGCACGATGGCGCCGAGGCTGCCGCCGGATTCGCCCTTGAGTTCCGTCCCGTTGGCCGCACCCCCGGCCGGGGGCTGGCCGGCAGCCTCCGCCTGCAGGGCCGCGGAGAAGTCACCGGCCGCCTTGTCACCGGCCGCCGCGGCCGGGACCGGTGCAGCGGCCTGCGCCGCTGCGGGCTGCAGGCCCGGTGAGAAGACGATGGTCGGGAAGGTGCGCCCCAGCGTCTTGGCTTGGAAGTTCTCCATGACCATGCCCGGCAGGCAGGTGACCTGCTGGCCCCTGGTCACCATGCTTTCCGGGATGGCCACCCAGACCCTGCCGGCGGCACCCTCCACCTGCAGGTAGGTGTAGCCGGCGGCGTTCATGGTTTCGATTACCGTGCCCTGGAGGGCGGTGTTGTCGAGCGATGCGGCGGCGGCCGCTTCGGCCCTGGCCGGGGCGGGTTTCTGGTCGGCGGCAAAGGCGGGGGTGAGCAGCAGGCTCAGGGCGAAACAGGTGGCAACAGGACGCAGGGCTGGCATGGACGTTCTCCAATGTTTGGTGGCTGGAAGGGCGGGCGCAGGATGGCGCGCCCGTGCCCGACGGGACCGGCGATGGGGCCGGTCCGTTTCAAGAGATTGTAGTAAGGAGCACGGGGCGGTCTGTCAACCGGCGGTGCGGTCCGGGAAGAGCCTGGCCAGGGAACGGCTGATTTCATCCGCCCACACCTGGTAACCGCGCGAACTCAGGTGGACCTTATCGTCGAGGAAACCGGGATGGGTGATGGGCAGGCAGCGCTCGGTGAACGGGCCGACCAGGTCGAGGAAGTGGCCGTTGGCCACGGCCGCGGTCGCCCGGGCGAGCTCCCGGTTGACCTGGGCGAGGTCGGCCGCCGGGACGATGGGCATGGGCGCAAGCGAGCAGACGAGGATCGGCTGGTGCGGGTAGCTGTGGCGCAATCGCGGCAGCATGGTCTCGAAGATGTAGGGGAAGTAGAGGTCGCCGAACAGCAGGTTGTTGGTGCCGGACTGGACGAGCACCGCGTCCGGGTCCGGGCAGGCCGCCATCTCGTCGTGCAGCCGGGCCGCCAGCTCACCGGTCATCTCGCCGGCCAGGCCGCGGTTGACCACCGCCACCCCGGGCAGGAACCGCTGCCAGTCGCCCCATTCCACCAGTGAATCGCCGAGCATGAGCAGGGTGATCATCGTTTCGCCTCCTTGACCAGGGACTGCAGAACCACGCAGCCCATGCTGCGCACCACGACCAACGCCCCGCACTCTACCGCATCGGCCTGCTGCGGGTCAACGAAGTCCGCCGGGGCCGGCCGGCCGGTGTCGATGATCCGCACCCAGCCCCGCTCCCGGGTGGGGGCGGGCACGGTGAAGCGGGCCTCGGTGTTGCGGCTGGCGTTGAGCATGACGAAGAAGTCGTCGTCCTCCTCGTCCCCCAGGGCGGCACCGTTGAGCAGGAAGGCCAGGGTGCGGCACTCGTCCGACCAGTCCGGGCTGCCGGGTTCGAGCCCCTGCCAGCTGATTTCCGGGCCGTGCACCGCATCGGTCATCTGGAAGAAATCGTCCCGGCGGAAGATCGGGTGGGCCTTGCGCAGCCGGATCAGCTCGCGGAAAAAGCGCAGCTGGCCGGAGTTCTTGGCGGCCAGGCGCCAGTCGACCCAGCCGATCTCGTTGTCCTGGCACCAGGCGTTGTTGTTGCCCTGCTGGCTGCGGCCGAACTCGTCGCCGGCCACGAGCATGGGCACGCCCTGGGAGAGGAGCAGGATCACCGCCATGGTGCGCATGCGGCGTGAGCGCAGACCCTGGATGGCGCGGCTGCGGCTCGGCCCCTCGATGCCGCTGTTCCAGCTCAGGTTGTGGTTGTCGCCATCGCGGTTGTCCTCGCCGTTGGCCAGGTTGTGTTTGCTGTTGTAGCTCACCAGGTCGGCCAGGGTGAAGCCGTCGTGGCTGGTGACGAAGTTGATCGAGTTGCACGGCCGCCGTCCCTGGCGCTGGTAGAGGTCCGAACTGCCGGCGATGCGCGTGGCCAGGGCCGGCACCGTGCCGGCCTGGCCGCACAGGAAGGCGCGCACGTCGTCGCGGAAGCGGCCGTTCCACTCGGCCCAGCGGCGGTGCGAGGAGAAGCTGCCCACCTGGTAGAGACCGGCCGCGTCCCAGGCCTCGGCGATGATCTTGGCGTCGGCGAGCACCGGGTCCTCGGCGATCATCTCCACCACCGGCGGGTTGGCGAGCACGCTGCCGTCCAGGTCGCGGCCGAGGATCGAGGCCAGGTCGAAACGGAACCCGTCCACGTGCATGTCCACCACCCACCAGCGGAGCGCGTCCATGATCAGCTTGCGGACGATCACGTGGTTGCAGTTGCAGGTGTTGCCGCAGCCGGAAAAGTTGAGGTAGGCGCGGGTCCAGGGATCGAGCAGGTAGTAGATGGTGTTGTCGATGCCGCGGAAACTGGTGGTCGGGCCGTCGGCGCCGCCCTCGGCGGTGTGGTTGTAGACGATGTCGAGGATCACCTCGATGCCGGCCCGGTGCAGGGCCTTGACCATGTCGCGGAACTCGTCCAGCGGCGCCTCCAGGTCGCTGCTGTAGGCCGACTTGGGGGCGAAGAAGGAGAGCGGGCTGTAGCCCCAGAAGTTCTTCAGCCGCTCGCCGGTGAACGGGTTGACAAAGGTGGCCTCGTTCTCGTTGAACTCGGTGACCGGCATGAGTTCCACCGCGGTGATGCCCAGTTCCACCAGGTAGGGGATCTTTTCGATGATCCCGCGGAAGGTGCCGGGATGGGTGACCCGGGACGAGGGGTGGCGGGTGAAGCCGCGCACGTGCAGTTCGTAGATGATCGAGTCCTGCAGGGGGATGCGCAGCGGCCGGTCCCCCTCCCAATCGTAGCGGTGGCGGTCGACCAGGCAGCAGGGCTCGCTGCCCAGGCAGGAGCGCGGGCTGCCCCAGTCGGGCGAGTGGATCTCGCGGGCATAGGGGTCGAGCAGGATGCGGCTGCGGTCAAAGGCATGGCCGCTGCCCGCGGGGTCGTAGGGGCCGCTGATCCGGTAGCCGTAGCGCAGCTCTTCGGGTGCGCCGGCGAGCAGGGCGTGCCAGACGTCACCGGTGCGGTGGCTGGCCGGGTCGAGCGGGAACTCGCGCCACCCGGGCCGGTCGCCACCGGCGACCACCAGGGTGACCGCCTCGGCGTGGCGCGAGAACAGGGCGAAATTGATGCCGTCCGGGGTCACCGTGCTGCCGTAGGGCAGGGGTGAGCCGGGCTGGAGGGTCAGCTTGTTTTTCATCTTGCCTCGGTCGAAGGAATCCATATAGTCTTCTTGCAAAACACCGCACCATACCGCATTTTCCGTTTTTCCCAAACCGTCACGGAGGCTTCATGGCACTGTTCAGCAAGCTGCTCAACACCGACATTCCCAATATCGACTGGGAAATGACCCCGGAGTACACCTTCGGCACTTTTGAGAGCTGGGGCGGCAAGGAGCGGGTGCGCAGCAAAAACGAGCGCATCTATTATTTCTTCATCGACGGCTGGGGCGAGACCCCCAGGCTCTGCCTGATGGAGCGCGGTATCAAGCACGCCCGGGTGGTGGCCGAGATCCTCGCCCCGGAGGAGATGGTTCGCCGCTGCGTGGCCGAGGCGGGCAAGGTGGCCCTGTTCGAGCGGACCTACCCGATCGATGAACGGCTCAAGGAGTGGCTGATCAAAAACGTCATCGAGCCCGGGGACGATTCCTGGGTGGTGCCGGCGGAGGAGCCGGCGGACGAGGAGATCCTGAGCACCGGCCTGCCCGGGCCGGAAGCGCGCCTCGAGGTGCAGCCGGTCGATCTGCCCCACGGGCCGGCCGAGCTGAGCGAGGAGGACGTGGTCGCCCTGGTCCGCCGGTACGATTTCCCGGACCAGGACCGCAACCCGGAGGGCCGTTTCACCCATGCCCTGGTGGACAACGGGGACGGCCTCACGGTCAGCGACCGGGTCACCGGGCTGACGTGGCAGCGGGGCGGCACCGACATCATGAGCCACCGCGCCATGCGCCGCGAGGTGGAGCGGATCAACCGCGAGCGGTTCGCCGGCCACGACGACTGGCGCCTGCCCTCCATGGCCGAGGCCCTGAGCCTGCTCGAGCGGGAGAAATCGGCCGTGGACCAGTACCTGCACCCCTGTTTCTCCCGGGAACAACCCTTTGTGTTCGTCGAGGCGACCCGCAGCCCGGGCGGCTACTGGTTCGTGGACTTCAAGCAGGGGCGGGCCTACTGGTCCTCCGGCACCATCCCCGGCGGCTTCGGTCGGCTGTGCCGCAAGGAAAAATGAAACATGGCCGGGAAAAAGGTTGAAGCCACGGATACGGAATTGTAATGTCCGGCCAACTGTTCACTCCAACCCAGCCGGGGGATGATGGTCCGTGAAACGCATACTGGTTGTTGACGACGAAGCCCCGATCCGGGCCATGCTGGCCCAGATGCTGGAAACGGAAGGGTACGAGGTGCACACCGCCGAACACGGCGAGGAGGGGCTCGACCTGGTGCGCAAGGTCGTGTTCGACCTGGTGATCACCGACATGATCATGCCGGTGAAGGACGGGCTGAAGTTCATCATGGAGCTGATCAGGGACTACCCGGACATGAAGATCCTCGCCATTTCCGGCGGCGGCGCGATCAAGGCCGAGCGCTACCTGACCATGGCCGGCTACCTGGGCGACATCGCCACCCTGGAGAAGCCCTTCAAGCGGGAGGTGCTGCTCGAGATGGTGCGCAGCAAGCTCGCCGACGAGTAGTCCCAATCCCGTTGACCCGACAAAAAAAAGCCTGCAGCGATGCAGGCTTTTTTTGTTGCGGGCGTTGGCCGGTCCGATCAGTTCAGGCCCACCGCCCCCTGCAGGGCGACCGTGCGGCGCAGCTGGGCCAGCTGTTCCTGCTTTTTCCGGCGGAAGCCGTAGTCCACCAGCCGGTTGAGGTCCGCCCACATGCTCTCGCTGCCCATGATGGCCACCACGATGGAGTCGCCGCCGCGGGTGAACTGGCCGACATAGGTCTGGCGGGCGGCGATGGTGTAGCCGGTCTTGCCGCCCACCGCGCCGTCCACCCGCCACAGGGCCTTGTTGTGGTTGACCAGGGTCTTGCCGTAGGAGGTGTCGATTTTGCGCTCGTGCATCCGCCGGGAGAACTCCGTGTCCTGCATGGCGAAGCGGAACAGGTTGGCCAGGTCGCGGGCGGTGGACTGCTGGCCCTCGGCGGTGAGGCCCGAGGCGGTGCGGCAGACCGTGTTCTTCGCGCCCCACAGGCGGGCACTCAGCGTCATCAGGGCGGCGAACTTTTCCTCGCTGCCGGCGATGTTTTCGGCCAGGGCGACGCTGGCGTCGTTGGCCGAGGCCAGGAGCACGGCATTGATCATGTCATTGGCCTGGTAGCGCTGGTCCGGGCTGAGGTAGATCTTGGAACTGGGCATGTCGGCGGCCCGGCGGCTGACATGGATCACGTCGTTCTGTCCCAGCGATTTGAGGGCGATCATGGCGGTGACGATCTTGATTGTCGAGGCCGGCTGGCGCGGGCTGTCCGGGGCCTTGGCGCAGATGGTCGCGCCGGTGGCGGCGTCCATGACCATGAAGCTCTTGGAACTGACCTGCCCGCTCACGTCGCCGCCGCCCACCGCGGCAGCGGCTGCGCTTACCGCGGCGGGCCGCCTGTTCGCCGTCTTTTTGGCCACCGCTTTTTTCCCGGCACGGGTCTGCTTGCCCGCGGCCAGCGCCGGTGTGGACCGGATCCGCCCCTTTTTCACGGTCCTGGCCGGGACCGTGCTTTTTTTCTTCGCGGCCACGGCCGCTGCGCGCGTGGCCCCGCTCTTTTTCTTGCCCACCGTCGACTTGGTCGCCTTGGTCGACTTGGTGGCCTTGGCGCGGGTCGCGGTTTTTTTCGTGGCAACGGATTTGGCCGCCGGCTTGACCGCCACCCGGGCGGCTTTCTTGACCGTGGCCGTGCGCACGGCCGGTTCCGCGGCCGCGAGTTCGGCCGCCGGGATCACGAGAACGACGGCGAGAAAAACGGTGATCACGGCAACGAGCAGGGAGGGGTGGGCGGAGCGGTGCATGGGGGGACCGGTGGTTCGGGTTGCAAGGTACGGGAAAAAATCGCAAAAATCTAAATACGCTTTCTCGCCCGTGTCAAGCGCTTTGCCCTGTTTTCTTTGAAACCTGTCCCCCGGTGTGGTAAACAGGCGGCCTGAACAGACCAGAGTGGGACGCGATTGCAGACCGACCGGGAGGAAACCATGGAGAGACCGCCAACCGCAACCGAGCGCACAGGGAACGAACCGGAAGGGCCGGCCGGCGACAGCGCCGTCAGCGCGAACCTGCCGGTCATCCAGGAAAACGCGACCACGCTCAACGACCTGGTCGACATCAGCTGTCGGAGATTCCGCGACCTGCCGGCCATCGGCATGGCCCTGGAAGAGCCGCTCTCCTACACGGCCCTGCACGAGCGCATCCTCGCCCTGGCCGCGCACCTGCAGGCGCTCGGGGTCAAGCCGGGCGACCGCATCGCCATCCTCGGCGAGAACTCGCACCACTGGGGCATCGCCTACCTGGCCACGGTCCGCCTCGGCGCCAGCACCGTGCCCATCTTCCCGGAACTGCCCGAGGCCGACGTGCATCATATCCTCACGGAGATGCGCTGCGAGATCATCTTTCTCACCCACCGCCAGATCGAGAAGATCTACGATCTCAAGCACCAGCTCAAGCACGTGGTCACCCTGGACGACTACCGCGACGACACCGGCCTGATCCCGTTGGAGACCTTCACCGACTTTCTCGGCCAGGCCCTGGAGCGCTACGGGGAGACGGCCCGGGATGAGCGGCTCGAATTCCCGCCGGTCAAGGGCGACGATCTGGCCTCCATCCTGTTCACCTCCGGCACCTCGGGCTTTTCCAAGGCGGTCATGCTCACCCACGCCAACCTCTGCGCCAACGCCTATTCGGGCAACGGCGTGATCACCCTCGAGCCCCAGTGGGTGTTCCTCTCGGTCCTGCCGGTGGCCCACACCTACGAGTTCACCATCGGCTTTCTCCTGCCGCTGTTGTGCGGCGCGCGCATCGCCTATGCCGCCAAGACGCCGACCCCGGCCATCCTGCAGAAGATCTGTGAGCGGGAACAGCCCCACGTCATGCTGGTGGTGCCCCTGATCATCGAAAAGATCTACAAGAAGCGGGTGGTGCCGGCGGTGGAGAAGAGCGGCCTGCTCACCTTCCTCTGCCGTTTCGGGGTCAGCCGGCGGATGGTGCACCGCAAAATCGGCGCCAAATTGCTCGCCTTCTTCGGCGGCCGCCTGCGGGTCATGGGCATCGGCGGCGCCGCTCTCAACCCGGAGGTGGAGCGCTTCCTGCGCGACGCGGACTTCCCCTTCCTGGTCGGCTACGGTCTGACCGAGGGCTCGCCGCTGCTCGCCGGCGGGCCGCACGGGGATACGACCATCACCCCGGGCTCGTCGGGCAAGCCGGTGCCCCGGGTGGAGATCCGCATCGACGATCCCCACCCGCAGACCGGCGTGGGCGAGATAGTCGCCCGCGGCCCGAACATCATGCAGGGCTACCTCAACGACCCGGAGGCGACCCGCGACACTTTCACCGAGGACGGCTGGCTGCGGACCGGCGACCTCGGCCTGCTCGACAGCGAGGGCAACCTGCACATCAAGGGGCGGTCCAAGTCGATGATCGTGCTCTCCAACGGCGAGAACGTGTTTCCCGAGGCGATCGAGCACAAGGTGAACACCTACCCGTTCGTCATGGAGTCCATGGTGATCGAGAACCGCGGCCTGCTCGAGGCCTGGGTCTACCCGGACTACGAGTTCATCGACAGCAGGACCTCGGGCCAGACCCGCACCCAGCGGCACCAGTACATCGCCGAACTGTTCGAGGAGATGCGCGTCGAGGTCAACCGGCAGCTGTCCACCTCGTCCCGGCTGGCGCGGGTGCTCGAGCGGCGGGAACCCTTCACCAAGACCGCCACCCACAAGATCAAGCGGTACCTGTACTCCGCGGACAACATGCATCTGTAGCCACGGGCCGGTCGGGCCGGCCCGGTTCAATCAACACATGGGGGGAAACGCATGCGCAGCACATTGACACTCACAGGCCTGGTTTTGCTGGCCGCCTCCGGCACGGCCCTGGCGTCCGGGTACCGCATTCCCGAGCAGTCGGTGAATTCCACCGCCCGGGCCGGCGGCTACGTGGCCCACACGCCCGGCGCCGACGCCACCTACTTCAACCCGGCGAACATGGCCTGGCTCGACCCCAAGGCGCAGGTCGAGGCCAACGCCACTTGGATCCACCTCACCTCGATCGAGTACACGGACAGCCGCACCAGCCTGTACCACGGCGATTCGGAGAAGGAAAACTTCCTCGTGCCGACCCTGTTCGCGGTCTCGCCCGACTACAACGGCCTGCGCGCCGGCTTCTCCTTCACCGCCCCGGGCGGTCTGTCCAAGCGCTGGCAGGACCCCTTCCCGCGGACCTTTGCCGAGGAATTCACCCTCAAGATCTTCGAGTTCAACCCGACCGTGTCCTACAAAATTTCGGACAAGGTGGCCATCGGCGCCGGCGCCCGCGCCGTGTTCGTCGACGGCAAGGTGAAAAGCGCCGGCCAGGTGGCCCCGGGCGTTACCGCCGCCCGCGACATGGAAGGCGACACCTGGGAGGCGGGCTACAACCTGGCGCTCACGGTCAAACCGGTGGAGCGGCTGAACCTGAGCGTCACCTACCGCAGCGAGGTGGATTTGGAGGTCGAGGGCGAGGCCACCCTGCGCACCTCGGCCGGCCCCGGATTCTACTCCGGCGACACCGGCGTGGAGATCCCGCTGCCGGCCGTGCTCGCGGTGGCCGCCTCCTACGCCTTCACCGACCAGCTGACGGTGGAGCTGGAATACGACCGCACCTTCTGGTCGGACTACGAGTACCTTGACTTCACCTATCCCGCACCGCTGGCCAATCCGGTGCTGTTCATGGCCTTTGACAGCGCCAAGGACAAGCACTGGGAGGATTCCGACGCCCTGCGCCTGAGCGCCGAGTATGACCTGCAAAACCGCTTCACCCTCATGGCCGGCATCGCCTACGACGAGACCCCGGCGCCCGAGTCCACGGTCGGCTTCGAACTGCCCGACTCGGACGCGATCATCTATTCTTTCGGCGTGCGCTACCAGGCCACCGACGCCATGCAGCTGGGCGTGGGCTACCTCTACGACCACAAGAAGAGCCGTTCCGTGAACAACTCCACGGTGCACGGCACCTTCGACGAGTCGGCCGCGCACCTGCTCAGCGTGGGGTTGGCTTACAGCTTCTAAACCAGACCGGTCAGCACCTGTCTGACAGCGGATCCGGGGCATCCCGGATCCGCTTTTTTTTATCCGAGCAGCAGGTTGTTGGAAAAGCGGATGATCGGCAGGATGATCGCACCGATGACGCCGGTGTAGAACAGGGCGAGGAGGATGAAGAAGCCGAACGGCTCGATGCGGGCGAAGCTGCGCGCCGCCTCGGGCGGGAGTACGCCCATGAGCACCTTGGAGCCGTCCAGCGGCGGGATGGGGATGATGTTGAACACCGCCAGCATGATGTTGATCCACACGCTGGCCACGAGCATGCCGACCAGCGGCTGGAGCACGAACAGCGGCAGCACCGGCACACTCACCAGCACCCGGGCCAGGAGCGCGCTGGCAATGGCGAGCAGCACGTTCGACCCGGGCCCGGCCAGGGCGACGAGCAGCATGTCCTTCTGCGGGTTGCGGAAATAGCGGGGATCCACCGGCACCGGCTTGGCCCAGCCGATCTTCATGATCACAAAGGCCAGCACGCCCAGCGGGTCGAGGTGCTTGAGCGGGTTCATGGTCAGCCGGCCGGCCATCTTGGCGGTGGGGTCACCGAGGCGGAAGGCGACCCAGCCGTGCGCCAGTTCGTGCACGGTCAGGGCGAAGAGCAGGGGGGGCAGCTGAATGGCCAGCTGCTGGATGATCGAGGGCAGGTCGAAGTTCATGACGGCGATGGGCTCCGGGGGCAGGGGTTGGTGCTGCGCTGTGGGACAAACGGGCAGGACCCGCAGGGGAAATGATAAGAAAGGGGCGGCGAAAAGCGAGGAAAAAAGGTGTTTCGCTCAGGCGGGCTGCGGGTTGTCCGGCGGGTAGTGGCCGCGCAGGAAGGCCATGGCCTGGTCCCGGTCCGTGACCTCGCCGTCCAGCTGGACCTCGATCAGGTGGTTGAGCATCACCCGGAACTGCGGCCCCGGGACATAGCCCATGGCTTTCAGGTCCTCGCCGTCGACGAGCGGCGCCACCTGGCGCAGGCTGGTCACGTAGAGCGACACCGCCTTCTGGATGTAGCGCTTGCGGGCGATGGTCATCAGGTAGAGCAGTCCCTCGTTCTCCAGTTCGCCGAGCAGCCAGTAGATCTCGCTCGGCTTGAGGTGGGAGCGTTTCTGCATCTCCTGGGCGATGCGCTCGGCTCCGTTCTTCTCGCGGATGAGCTTGCGCCGCTGGCGGGGGGGCAGGTCGAACCGGTCGCAGAAGCTGATCAGCTCTTTGGTGCGCGACCGGCTCATGATGGCCAGCAGGTAGACCATCCAGTGCTCCACCCGGTCCTGCAGGTAGAGCAGGTTGAACCAGGAGAGGGCGCCGTGGGCCTGGGTGAGGAAGTGGAGGAAGCGGCGGTCGATCTTCAGGTTGGGCCGCAGGTCCGGCCAGAGGTAGGGGAAGAGCCTGAAGCCGTCCATCCGCCGGAGCGCCGGGGTGGGGTTGCTCTCGGACAGGATCAGCTTGAGTTCGTAAAAGAAGCGCGGGTCCGTGGCGCGGTTGAACAGGTTCATCTGCACCGCGTTCTTGATGAGTTTTTCGGTGTGGCGGGTGATGGTGAAGTCGAGCCGTCCCTCGAAACGGACGGCGCGGAAGATGCGGGTCGGGTCCTCGACAAAGCTTAAGTTGTGCAGCACCTGGATGCGCCGTTCCTTGAGGTCGTTCTGGCAGTTGAAGTAGTCGACCAGGGTGGCGAACCGCTCCGGGTTGAGGTGCACGGCCATGGCGTTGATGGTGAAGTCGCGGCGGTACAGGTCGAGCTTGATCGAGCTGTGCTCCACGGTCGGCAGGGCCGCCGGGTGCTCGTAGTACTCGAGCCGGGCGGTGGCCACGTCCACCCGGGTGTCGTCGGGGAAGATCACCGTGGCGGTACCGAACTTCTCGTGGGTGTGCACCGTGCCGTGGCGCTGTTCGGCCAGGAACTTGGCGAAGCGGATGCCGTCGCCCTCGATGACCACGTCGATGTCGGTGTTCGGCACGTGCAGGAGCAGGTCGCGGACAAAACCGCCGGCCACGTAGGCGTGGTAATGCAGTCGGGCGGCGGCCTCGCCGATCTCGCGCAAGAGGACGATGGTCGCCCGCGGCAGCACCTGGGTCATGACGTTGGCCAGGTTGCGGGTCCGCTCCACCGACGGCCGTTCATCGTCGCGCAGCACATCACTGCCCAGGGTGGCCGGGTCGTTGACCAGCAGGCCGAGCAGGTCGGTGCGGGTGATCACCCCCACCAGGCTCTCGCCGCGGACCACCGGGATGAGCCGCTGGCGGTGGCTGATGATCAGCTTTTGGATGTCGGCGAGCGTACCGCTCTCCGGCAGGGTGGCCACCTCGGTGGTCATGTAGTCGGCCACGGGCAGCTGGCCGAGCTTGTGGAAGATGGCCTTCTCCGCCACCCGCCGGGAGATCATGCCGAGGAACCCCTCGGGCTGGCGGCCGCTCTCCGTGCTGCCGCCGGTGCGCACCACCGGCAGGACGGTGACGTTGTAGCGGGTCATGAGGCTGTTGGCCTGGTCGATGGTCACCTCCGGGGTGACGTAGATCACCGGTGCGCTCATCAGCTCGCCGGCCACCTCCTTGGCGCGGATCTGCTGGTGAAGCACCCCGACCAGCCGCTCCTCGGCCTCGGCGATGGTCAACTCGCGGATGGTCGCGGCCGCGGCCGAGGCGTGACCGCCACCGCCGAATTCGCGGGCCACGGCGCCGGCGTTGACCTCGGGGATGCGGCTGCGGGCGATCAGGTAGGTGCGCTCGCCCATGCTCAACAGGGCGAAGAGCACATCGATGTTCTCCATCACCATCAGCCGCTGGACGAGCACCGAGAAGTCGTCCACGTAGTCATCCAGGGTGAGCTTGCTGATCACCACGCTGATGCCGCGGATCACATAGGCGACCGCCTGCTCCTGCAGTTGGCCGATGAGGCTGATCTGCTCCGCGGACAATTCCCGCGAGACGAACTGGGTGACGATGTCCAGGTTGGCGCCGTGGCCGAGCAGCCAGGCCGCGGCCGAGAGGTCCTCCGGGCAGGTGGAGGAGTGGAGGAAACTGCCGGTGTCCTCGTAGATGCCCAGCGCCATCAGGGTGGCCTCCGCACCGGTGGGCACGATGCCCCGCTCCTGGAAGAGGCGGACGAAGATGGTGGTGGTGGCGCCGAAGGGCTCGATCTGTTCCACCTCGCCGTGCAGGTCGTTGGCGCTGGCCGGGTGGTGGTCATAGAGGTGGACGCGCACCCGCGGGTTGTTCAGGCAGTCGCTCATCCGGCCGATGCGCTCCGCCAGGCGGGTGTCGACGATGATCAGGCGGTCCACCCGGTCCGGGTCGACGTGCCTTATCTTCTTGAATTCATAGATGTTGCGGAATTCCTGGGCGAGGTAATCGCGGACGCTTTTTTCCTGCGACCCGGGAAACACCAGCTCGGCCTCCGGGTAGAGCCGCTTGGCGGCGATCATGGCCGCCAGGCTGTCGAAATCGGCGCCGATGTGGCTGGTGATGATGTCCATGGGCGCGATTATACACCACCTGGGTGATCTGTAAAGCAGGGCTTTTCCCTTGTGAGAAAGGGGCGTTATGGCCTCGGCCGAGGGCGCTTCGGCGGGCCTGCGAAGCGATTCGGGGCGGGGTGCCGGCAGCGGCCGGACCCGGCCGAAAGCATTGCGGGAGCGGAGAAAGTGCCGGCCATCATTTTGTTGTTGCTTGACAATTGCCGGCTGATCCTTTACATAAGGGTCTCTTCGCAGGGATCGTGAGCGGGTGTAGCTCAGTTGGCAGAGCACAAGCTTCCCAAGCTTGGGGTCGCGGGTTCGAACCCCGTTGCCCGCTCCAAACCGCAAGGCGGACAGGTTCCGGAGGCCCGCGGGTCGTGTCGGGGCCGGATGCTGAGAGCGCTGGAAAACACTTCAGCGCAGGTGAAAGTGGGCTTTGCCCGCTTTTTTTTTTATCGACCACGGGCGCCCTCGCCCGCAGGGCAGGGCCGGGCAGGGGAGTGATGGACGGACAGGTGGAAGGGGCGAGCGATCGACTGCAGGCGGCCATTCAGGGCTTTGCCGAACCGCTCCTGGCCGACATGGGCCTGGAGTTGGTGGAGGTTCAGTACCGCCGCGAAGGGCACGGCTGGGTGCTCCGCTTCTTCATCGACCGCGAGGGCGGGGTCACCATCGATGACTGCGCCGCGGCCAGTCGGGAGATCGGCGCCCGCATCGAGGTCGAGGACCTGATCGACCACGCCTACACCCTGGAGGTTTCCTCCCCGGGGCTGGAGCGGCCCCTGAAAAAAGACACGGACTTCACCCGCTACACGGGCCGGCTGGCGCGCATCAAGCTGCGCGAGCCGCTGGCCGGACAGCGGGTGCTCGTCGGTACGCTGCGCGGCCTGGAGGGGGAGACGGTCCTGCTGGAGACGGAAGGGGGGATGGTTTCCCTGGAGATGAACAATATCGCCAAGGCGCGGCTGACGCTGTAAGCGCGGCGCCGGCATGGGTCCGGCAGCGTGCCGGGCCGGACACCTAACGGCAGTGAATGCCGGAGCTGGAGTAGAGTACGATGATGGTTGGAACGGAAAATCTGAAACGGATCCTCGACCAGATCTGCAGGGACAAGGGGATCGACCGGTCGCTCCTGATCAGCGCCATCGAGGATGCGGTCAGCGCTGCGGTGCGCAAGAAGTACGGCAGCCGGCGGGACATCGAGGTGCAGTTCAACGACGAGTTGGGCGAGGTCGAGGTGTTTCAGTACCGGACGGTGGTGGACGAGGTGGTCGACGAAGAGACTGAGATCTCGCTCGAGGAGGCCCGCAAGCTGGATCCGGAGTTCGAACTGGACGACGATGTCGGCGAAAAGCTCGACAACATCGCCGATCTCGGCCGCATCGCCGCCCAGTCGGCCAAGCAGGTGATCATCCACCGCATGCGCGACGCCGAGCGCGACGTCATCTACGACATGTACCGCGACCGCGAGGGATCGATCGTCAACGGCATCGTCCAGCGGTTCGAGCGCGGCGACATGATCATCAACCTGGGGCGGACCGACGCGGTGCTGCCTCGGGACGCACAGATTCCCAAGCGCTCCTACAAGCAGGGCGACCGCATCCGCGCCTACCTGCAGGAGGTACGCCGCGACGCCCGCGAGGCCGGCCGCTTCCGCGACGCCCAGCTGATCCTCAGCCGCACCTGCAACGAGTTCCTCATCAAGCTGTTCGAGATGGAGGTGCCGGAGATCGCCGAGGGCATCGTCAAGATCATGGGCGCGGCCCGTGAACCCGGTTTCCGGGCGAAGATCGCGGTCTCCTCGATCGAGTCGGACGTCGACCCGGTGGGTGCCTGCGTCGGCCTCAAGGGCTCGCGGGTGCAGAACGTGGTCCAGGAACTGCAAGGCGAGCGCATCGACATCGTCCCGTGGAGCCCGGACCCGGCCAAGTACGTGTACAACGCCCTGGCGCCGGCCGAGGTGTCCATGGTGATCGTCGAGGAGGAGCGCAAGGCCCTGCTCGTGGTGGTGCCGGACGACCAGCTGTCGCTGGCCATCGGCCGCCAGGGGCAGAACGTGCGCCTGGCCTCGCGCCTGCTCGGCTGGAAGATCGACGTGAAGAGCGAGCAGCGCTACAACAACCTGGAAAATCCCGTCTACCGCGATCTGGTTGCGGTCGAGGGCGTGGACGAGGCCCTGGCCGACCGGCTGTTCGCCGCCGGCGTCAGCACGCCGCAGGCGCTGGCCGCCATGGATGCCGAGGAACTGATGACCGTGGCCCGGGTGGATCCGGAGCGGGCGCAGGCCCTGCAGGAGGCGGCCCAGGCTGTGGCACCGGCGGAACCGGCGGGCGAATCTGCGGCGGCGGAGGAATTGGAGGAATTTCCGGCGGAGGAGGCACTGCCGGCGGAGGATACCGCCCCGGCCGACGATGACGAGGCCGGTCCGGAACCGGCGGCGGACGATCGGGAGTGACCCGCAGGGGGCACGTGCCGGAGCGGACCTGCCGCGGCTGCGGCCGCAGGGGCCCGCAGGCGGATCTGGTGCGATTCGTCGTTGCCGGCGGCCGCCTGAGCGAAGACCGGCTGCGCACCATGCCCGGCCGGGGTGTGTATTGCTGTGATGCGGCCGTCTGCCGCGGGCGGTTGGCAAAAAACAGAAAGATCCTGCAAGCGGGCTGAACAGGCCGGGCTTGGCGAGTGACAGGGGCGAAGGGAGCGTTAGATGAGCAAGGTTCGAGTGTACGACCTGGCAAAGGAATTTGGTCTGAAGAGTAAGGAATTGGCGGAGAAGCTCATCGCGATGGGGTACCCGGTCGCGAGTCACAGTTCGAGTGTGGACGAGGATATGGCAACGGACATTCGCAAGAAAATTCTTGGGGAAGGCGTCGCCGTGACCGCGGACGGGCGCATCGGCCTGCGCAGCCGCCCCGCCGAGCCGGCCCCGGCCAAGGGCACGACGGTCATCCGCCGGCGTTCCCGCGCCGAAAAGGAAGAGGCGGCCCGCAAGCAGGAGGAGGTCGAGGCCCAGGCCCTGGAGGCCGAGACCGAGGCCATGGAGGCCCGGGTGCAGGAGCAGTTGCGCGATCTCGAGATGCCGCCCCCGGCCGAAGAGCCGGAGGAGGCGGAGATCGAAACCTCCGCTGAGCAGCCCGCGCCGGGCGTGGCGGCCGGGGAGGAGGAGCCGCCCGTGGAGGCTGCGGACGAGGCCGGGGCCATGCCCGCCGGCGAGACGGAGGAGGGTGCTCCGCCGGCCGACCAGGCGCAAACCGCCGACGACGGCGCCGCTGAAGAGGCGGCCCGGCCCAAGCCGCTGGCCAGGGTGGTCGGTCGGGTGGTCATCCCCATGCCCGAGAAGCGGCCCAAGCCGGTGGCCCGGCGACCGGTTCGGCCGGCGCGACCCGCCGGCGGCCCGCCGGTCGGTCTGGATGTTCCGGCGCCCAAAGACGAGGCCGGCCGGGTGGACGCCAAGGGAAAAAAGAAGACGAAACGGGGTGGTCCGGGCGACGACGACCTCGGCAAGAAAGGCGCCAAGGGCGCCCGGAAAGGCCGTGAGCGGGTCGATTTCATCGGCGACGACGGCGATGTGCTCCGTCCGCGCAAGGGCAAGAAAAAGAAGGACGCCGCCCGCAAGGAACTGGCCGCGCAGGTGGTGGCCGAGACCAGGGCGATCAAGAAGCGCATCAAGGTGGTGGCGACCATCAGTGTCGGCGACCTGGCCAAGCGCATGGGTGTCAAGGCCAGCGAGGTGATCGCCGCCCTGATGAAACTGGGCGTGCTCGCCACCCTCAACCAGGCGCTGGATGTGGAAACCGCGGCCCTGGTCGCCGCCGATTTCGGCTACGAGGTCGAGCAGGCCATGACCGAGGAACTGGAAGTGGAGGCCCTGCAGGAGCAGGAGGCGGAAGCGGGCGGCGAGGCCCTGCCCCGGCCGCCGGTGGTCACGGTCATGGGCCATGTCGATCACGGCAAGACCTCGATCCTCGACGCCATCCGCAAGACCGACGTGGTCGCCGGCGAGGCGGGCGGCATCACCCAGCACATTGGCGCCTACCACGTGCAGGGGCCGGCCGGCGACCTGACCTTCGTCGACACCCCCGGCCACGCGGCCTTCACCGAGATGCGTTCGCGCGGCGCCAAGGTCACCGACATCGTCGTGCTTGTGGTGGCCGCGGACGACGGCGTCATGGACCAGACCAAGGAGGCCATCGCCCATTCGCAGGCCGCCGGCGTGCCCATCGTGGTCGCGGTCAACAAGATCGACAAGGACGGCGCCGACCCGGAGCGGGTCAAGCGCGAACTGAGCGATTTCGGCCTCATCCCCGAGGCCTGGGGCGGGCAGACGATCTATTGCGAAACCTCGGCCAAGAAGGGACTCGGCATCGAGAACCTGCTCGAGTCCATCCAACTGCAGGCGGAGATCCTTGAACTGAGCGCCGACCCCAGCCGCAAGGCCCGGGGCACGGTCATCGAGGCCCAGCTGCACAAGGGCCGCGGCCCGGTGGCCACGGTGCTCGTGCAGGAGGGCACCCTGCGGCCGGGCGACAACTTCGTCGCCGGCATCTACAGCGGCAAGGTGCGCATGCTCGTCAACGAGCGCGGCGAGCAGGTCCAGGAGGCCGGGCCGTCCATCCCGGTGGAGGTGCAGGGTCTTTCCGGCGTGCCCCAGGCGGGCGACGAGTTTATCGTCCTCACCGACGAGAAGATGGCCAAGTCGGTGGCCAGCTCCCGCCAGCTCAAGGCCCGCGAGACCGAACTGGCCGCGGCCTCCAAGGTGTCCCTGGACAACCTGTTCGAGAAGATGGCCGAGCAGGAGGTCAAGGAACTGCGCGTGGTCCTGCGGGCCGACGTGCAGGGCACGTTGCAGGCCTTTGGCCAGGCCGCCGAGAACCTGTCCACCGACGCCATCCGCGTGCGTTCGCTGCACGAAGGCACCGGCTCGATCACCGAGAACGACATCCACCTGGCCGCCGCCTCGGACGCGATCATCATCGGCTTCAACGTCCGCCCGAGCGTCAAGGTCAAGGAACTGGCCGAACGCGAGGGGGTCGACGTCCGCTCCTACGACGTCATCTACCACGCCCTGGAGGACATCGAGAAGGCCATGAAGGGCATGCTCGAACCGACCTTCGAGGAGCGGGTGATCGGCACCGCCGAGGTGCGCGAGACCTTCTCCGTGCCCAAGGTCGGCACCGTGGCCGGCTGCTCGGTGATTGCCGGCAAGATGGAGCGCAACGCCCGGGTCCGCCTGCTGCGCGACGGGGTGGTCGTCTACACCGGCCGGCTCGGCTCCCTGCGCCGCTTCAAGGATGACGTCAAGGAGGTGCTCACCGGCTTCGAATGCGGTATCGGCGTGGAGAACTTCAACGACATCAAGGTCGGCGACCACATCGAGGCCTTTGTCCTCGACGAGGTGGAGGCCACGCTGTAACGGCGCCGGGAATGGACATGGAGTTTGATTTCAAACTGCCCGGACTGGGACGGCCGGCAAGCTCGCGGCCGCAGCGGGTGGCCGAGGCGGTCAGGAACGAATTGTCGCTCCTGCTCCTGCGGGACGCCGGCGACCCGCGCCTGGCCGGTGTGGCCATCAGCCGGGTGGTGGTCACCCCGGATCTCAAGCAGGCCAAGGTCTATTTCACCCTGCCGGCCGGCATGGCGAGCAACCCGGCGCTGGCGGCCATGCGCCGCGCCCGCGGCTATTTCCGCAGCCACCTGGCCAAGGTCCTGAACATGCGCTATACCCCGGACCTGCTCTTCTTCTTCGATCACCAGAACGAGGAAGCGCAGCGGATCGACGACCTGTTCCGGCAGATCGAGAAGGAGCGGAACGATGAACCGTCCTGACGAGGCGGTGCTTGCGCTGGTGCGGGACCGGGGCCACGCGCTGCTCATGACCCACTGCAACCCGGACGCCGACGCCCTCGGCTCCCTGCTCGGCCTGGCCGAGATGCTCGAAGGCCAGGGCAAGCAGGTGTTCAGCTATCTCGAGGAGCCGGTGTCGCCGCTCTACCGTTTCCTGCCGGGCGCCGGCCGGACCCAGACCGACATGGCCCGGGTGCGGGAGTTCGTCAACCGGGCCGGCGACGACCTGGTCAGCATCTGCCTGGACTGCGGCGACGAGGGCCGGCTCGGACGGGAAAGCCGGGAACTGATGAGCTTCCGGCCGCTGGCGGTCATTGATCATCACCAGGGCAATGTCGGCTTCGGCGACTGCCACTGGATCGAGCCGCACCGCTCCTCCACCGGCGAGATGATCGTCGACCTGGCCACGGCCCTGGGGGCGGAGCTGACCCCCCGGGCGGCGGAATGCCTGTTCGCGGCGATCAGCGCCGACACCGGCTCGTTCCGCTACGACTCGACCAGTACTCACACCTTCCAGGTGGCGGCGGAACTGGTGCGCTGCGGCGCGCGGCCGGCCAACGTTGCCGGCAACCTGTTCGACAACTACTCGCTCGGCCGCGTCCGCCTGATGCAGGAGGTGCTGGCCACCCTGGAGATGCACGAGCGGGACCGCATCGCCGTGATCCGGGTCACCCGGAACATGCTCGAGCGGACCTTCACCACCATGGAGGACACCGAGCAGTTCATCAACTTTCCCCGGGCGATCCGCTCGGTGCGGGTGGCGGTGTTCCTCAAGGAGGCGGCCGAGGACCTGGTCTCGGTGAGCCTGCGCGCCAAGGGCCAGTGCGACGTCTCCCTGGTGGCGGCCCGCTTCGGCGGCGGCGGCCATCGCAATGCCAGCGGCTTCCGCGTGCGCGGCGTGCGCCTCGACACCCTGCGCGACGAACTGCTGCCCATGCTCGCCGAGGCGATGCGGCCCTGACGGATGACGGTGGCGAGCGATCCCGCAGCAGCGGGCGAGGGCTGGGTCTTCCTGGTGGACAAACCCGCCGGTTTGAGTTCGTTTGCCATTGTCCGCCGCGTCCGCCGGCTCCTGGGAATAAAAAAGGTGGGGCACGCCGGCACCCTCGATCCCTTTGCCACCGGCCTGCTCGTCGTCTGCGCGGGCCGCACCGCCACCCGCCACATCGAGCGGTTCATGACCGGCGGCAAGACCTATGTGGCCGGGCTGCAGCTCGGGGTGGAGACCGCGACCCTGGACCCCGAGGGCGCGATCATTGCCACCGCGCCCGTGCCCGCGCTCGACCGGGCGGCCATCGACGCCTGCCTGGCCGCCCACACCGGACCGCAGCTGCAGGCGCCGCCGGCCTTCTCGGCGGTCAAGCACCGGGGCAAGCCGCTGTACGCCTATGCCCGCCAGGGGGTGCACATCGACAAGGCGCCGCGGCCGATCGTCATCGACACGCTCGTCTGCCGCGGGTACGACCCGGAGCGCGCCCAACTGGACATCGAGGTGCGCTGCAGCCGCGGCACCTACATCCGCGTGCTGGCAGCGGACATCGGCCGGTCACTGGGCTGCGGGGCGCACCTGATCCGCCTGCGGCGCACCGCCAGCGGCCCGTTCACGGTTGACCAGAGCGTGCCGGGCGAGGCCCTGGACGAAGCAGGGGGACGCGAACGGCTGCTCGCCGGCCGCCTGGCCATCGACGAGGCCCTGCGCCTGGTCGGGCCGGCCACGGTTTCCGCTGGCCAGGGCGACGGGTCCCCGGTATAAGAAACACCACTGTTCCACCGCGCCATCCCTCTGGTGCGGAGCAAGGAACACTTACCATCCAGACTCCAGCGAGGCCGAGGGAAACCGCTTTGCTGGCAGCAGAAGGAGATGCCCATGGCACAGACAACGGAGAAGACGAAGGCAATCATCGAAAAATTCAAGACGCACGAGACCGACACCGGCTCGTGCGAGGTGCAGATCGCCCTGCTCACCGATCGCATCCTCTACCTGACCGAGCATTTCAAGACCCATGCCAAGGATCACCACTCCCGCCGCGGTCTGCTCAAGTTGGTCGGTCAGCGCCGGAACCTGATCAAATACCTGCAGAAAAAAGACATCGCCAAGTACCGCAGCCTGATCCAGGAACTCGGTATCCGCAAATAAACCGCTTCCGGGCGGAGGGCTCCGAGCAGCCCTCCGCCCGTCCATCCCGATGCGTCTGCCCGCAGGCAGCGGAACATCATAAAGACACAAAGGAAACGGTGACAAGCCCACACGCTTGTCACCGCCTCCTTTGTGCCTTTGTGACGGAATTTGCCAGAGCGGCCGCATCGTCCCTTTCAGCACCGAGTCCGGCACTGCCGGAACAGGAGAATCCATGATCAAGACAGTGACAACCGAACTGGGTGGCCGCACCCTGACTTTTGAAACCGGCAAGATGGCCAAGCAGGCCAACGGCTCCGTGGTCGTATCCACCGGCGACACCAAGGTGCTGGTCACGGTGGTGGCCGAAAAGGGGTCCAAGGACCTCGGCTTCCTGCCGCTGACCATCGAATACCAGGAGCGCATGTATGCGGCCGGCCGCATTCCCGGCAGCTATTTCCGCCGCGAGATCGGCCGGCCGAGCGAGAAGGAGACCCTCACCTGCCGCCTGATCGACCGGCCGCTGCGGCCGCTCTTTCCGGACGGCTATTCCAGCGAGACCCAGCTGATCGCCACCGTGTTCTCGGCCGACCAGGAGTTCGATCCGGACATATTGGCCATGAACGGCGCCTCCACCGCGCTGATGATCTCCAACATCCCGTTTGCCGGCCCGGTGGCCGCGGCCCGGGTCGCCTACATCGACGGCCAGTACGTGCTCAACCCGGGCAAGAGCCAGCTCGAGAAGTCCCGGCTCAACCTGGTGGTCGCCGGCACCCGCAACGCCGTGGTCATGGTCGAGGGCAAGGTCGGCGAACTGAGCGAGGACGTGGTGCTCGAGGCGATTTTCTTCGCCCATGCGGCCATCCAGCCGCTCATCGACCTGCAGTTCGACCTGCAGCGCGAGATCGGCCGGACCAAGCGCGAGGTGACGCCGCCGGTGGTGGACGAGAACCTGCGCCAGCTGGTGGTGCAGGCCGCCGCGGCCGGCATGGAGGAGGTGGTCACCACCGCCGACAAGATGGCCCGCTCCGACCGCTGGGACCTGCTCAAGGCCGAGGTGGTCGCGGCCATCGACCCGGAGGCGTACGACAACCCGGCCAGGATCACGGAGCTGCTCAGCAGCTACAAGAAACAGGTGATGCGCGACCGTATCGTCAACCAGGGTGTACGCCTCGACGGCCGCTCCTTCGAGGAGGTCCGGCCCATCGCCTGCGAGGTCGGCATCCTGCCGCGGGCGCACGGTTCCGCCCTGTTCACCCGTGGTGAGACCCAGGCCCTGGTGATCGGCACCCTGGGCAGCGAACGCGACGAGCAGCACCTGGAAGGTCTGGGCGGCGACGTCTACCGCCGCTTCATGCTCCACTACAACTTCCCGCCCTTCTGCGTGGGCGAGGTGCGACCGCTGCGCGGCCCGAGCCGCCGGGACATCGGTCACGGCACCCTGGCCCGCCGCGGCATCGAGGCGGTGCTGCCCGGCAGCGACACCTTCCCCTACACCATGCGGGTGGTCTCCGAGGTACTCGAGTCCAACGGCTCCTCGTCCATGGCCACGGTCTGCGGCGCCAGCCTGGCCCTGATGGATGCCGGCGTGCCCATCAAGGCGCCGGTCTCCGGCGTGGCCATGGGCCTGATCAAGGAGGGCGACAAGGTGGTGGTGCTCACCGACATCCTCGGCGACGAGGACCACCTCGGCGACATGGATTTCAAGGTGGTGGGCACCGGCGAGGGCATCACCGGCCTGCAGATGGACATCAAGATCGAGGGCGTGGACCGTGCCATCATGGCCACCGCGCTCGCCCAGGCCAAGAACGGCCGCCTGCACATCCTCGAGCGCATGCGCGAGGCCATCGACACCCCGCGCGCCGCGGTGTCCGAGTATGCGCCCAAGTACGTGTCCATCAAGATCCACCCGGACAAGATCCGCGACATCATCGGCCCCGGCGGCAAGATCATCCGCGAGATGACCGCCGAGTTCGACTCCAAGATCGATGTCGAGGACGATGGCACGGTCAAGATCTTCTCCAGCAGTTCCGAGTCGGCCAAGGCGCTGATCAACCGCATCCAGGAGATCACCGCGGTGCCCGAGATCGGCCGCATCTACGAGGGTGAGGTCCGCACGATCAAGGAGTTCGGCGCCTTTGTGCAGATTCTGCCGGGCACCGACGGCATGGTGCACATCTCCGAGCTGACCAACGAGCGGGTGAAGAACGTCACCGACGTGGTCAAGGAAGGGGACATCATCAGGGTCAAGGTGATCGACGTCGACAACCGCGGCCGTATCCGTTTGAGCCGCAAGGCGGCGCTGGCCGAAGGCGAGAAGTGAGCCGGCGGCGGCAGGTCAGATGATAAAAAGCCGGTCGCTGCCCGCGACCGGCTTTTTTTGTGCGGAGGCACCCATGACAGAACACTGGCAGACAACGGAAAAAACAGCGGCGCAAACGCTGCGGGTGGGGTTCGCCTGGCTGGACCCGGAAGGCAGCGCCGACCTGGTCCTGCCCGCCTACGCCACCGCCCTGGCGGCCGGCATGGACGTGGCCGCCTGCATCGATGCGCCGGTGACCCTCGCCCCGGGGGAGATCCGGCTGATCGGCTGCGGCTTTGCCGTGGCCATCCCGGCGGGTTTCGAGATCCAGGTGCGGCCGCGCTCGGGCCTGGCGGTGCGCCACGGGGTCACCGTGGTCAACGCGCCGGGCACCATCGATGCCGATTACCGCGGCGAGGTGCGCATCGGCCTGATCAACCTGGGGCGCGAGCCCTTCACGGTGCGGCGCGGCGACCGCATCGCCCAGCTGGTGCTGGCGCCGGTGGTGCGGGCCGCCCTGGAGGTGCAGGGCTCGCTGGCGCCGACCCGGCGGGGTGACGGCGGCTTCGGCTCCACCGGCCTGCGCTGAGCGGCCGCAGCGTTCGCGAGACCGGCCCATGCGTTTTTCCGTGCTCGGCAGCGGCAGCAAGGGGAACTGTACCCTGGTCGAATCCGGGACCACCCGGCTGCTCATCGATGCCGGTTTCTCCTGCAAGGAGACCCTGAGCCGGCTGGCCGCCCTGGGCATCGACCCGGAGAGCCTCACCGCCATTGCCGTCACCCACGAACACGGCGACCATGTGCGCGGCGTGGGCGTGCTCGCCCGCCGGCTGCACCTGCCGGTGTACGCCAATGCGGGCACCCTGCGCGCCTTTGTTGATCGGGCCGGAAAACTGCCCCTGTGCCGGGAGTTCGGCACGGGCGAGCCGTTTGTGCTCGGCGACCTGGCCGTGCATCCCTTTGCCGTGTCCCACGACACCGCCGACCCGGTGGGCTTCGTGGTCAGTGACGGTGCGGCCTCCCTCGGCTACTGCACCGACACCGGCCGCATCACCCGGCTGATCCGCCATCACCTGGAGCGCTGCAGCGCCCTCGTGCTCGAGGCCAACCACGATGTGCAGATGCTCCGCGACGGCCCCTACCCGCTGCCGCTCAAGCAGCGGGTGCAGTCCTCCATGGGCCACCTGGCCAATGGCGAGGCGGTGCGCTTTGCCGCCGAACTGGCGGCCGAGCGGCTGCGCCTGCTGGTGCTCGCCCACTTGAGCGAGGTGAACAACCACCCGGACCGGGTTCTGGACGAGGTCGGCCGGGGGCTCGCCGGCTGCGCCGGGGTTTCGGTGCGGCTCGCCGGCCAGCACCGGCCCGGTCCCCTCCTCGAGGTGCCGTGAGCTGCCGGAACCGGCAGCCGCCCCAGCGGCCGGCGTCCTTTTTTCCCTGACGAGAAACCTGCCGTGCTGTCCCTGTCACCCACCAGCATCGCCGCCCGCCTCACCGTTCAGGTCATCCTGTTCAGCACCGCCCTGGCGGTGATCGCCACCTGTGTGCAACTGTTCCTCGACTACCGCCAGGAACTCCGCAACATCCGCGGTTTTTTCACCTTGGTGGCGGAGACCAGTGTGCGGCCCATGGAGGAGAGCGTGTGGATCCTCGACGACCTGCAGATCAACCTGCAGCTCGAGGGGCTGACCCGGCGCCAGGACATCGTCTACGCGGCCGTGAGCATGGACGGCCGCATTGCCTGGGCCAAGGGCGCGCCGCCGGAGGCCAACGGCATCACCCACACCTTTCCCCTGGTCTACACCACCGGCCGCGGCCCGGAGAGAATCGGCGAACTGCAGGTGGCGGCCTCCCTGGACGGGGTCCACCGCCGGCTGCTCCGCCGGGTGGTCATCCTGCTGTGCAGTAACGGCGTGAAGACCTTCCTGGTCGCCGGTTTTCTGCTCCTGCTCTTCCGCCGGACCATCGCCGGCCGTTTGACCCGGCTGGCCGAGCACGTGCAGGCCATCGACCTGCGGCGCGGCGATCCGGCGCCGCTTGTGCTCGAGCGGCCCGCCGGACGCGACCCGGACGAGATGGACCGGGCGGCCACGGCCCTCAACGATCTCTGCCGGAGCGGCGCGCACGCCTTTGCCGATCTCCGCCTGCAGGAACAGCGGCTCCGTCTCCTGTTCGACGCCACCAGCGAGGCGATCTTCGGCGTGGACGGGACGGGGTGCTGCACCTTTGCCAACCGGGTCGGACTCGACGGCTTTCTCGCCGGCGAGCCGATTGCCCTGGTCGGCGCGGACCTGCCCGCCCTGCTCGACCAGCAGTGCGTGCGGCATGGGCTGGACCCGGGGCCGGGTGAACAGATCCGCGCCACCCTGCGTACCGGCCAGGTGCTGCAGGCGGAGGGCCTGCCGTTCTGCCGGCCGGACGGAAGGCCGCTGCAGCTGTCGGTCCGCTGCTACCCGGTGGTCGAGGCGGGACAGTGCACCGGCGCGGTGGCCTTCTTTGCCGACACCAGCCGCCAGCATCGGCTCGAACAGGAAAAACAGCTGCTCACCGAGGTCACCCGCCAGGCCCCGGCCCTGATCCTCATCACCGATGCCCGGGGCGTGGTCGAATATGTGAACACCAGCTTCACCCGGGTGACCGGCGCCGAGGCCGCCGCGATCATCGGCGTCCACGCCTTCGACTGTCTGCCGGCCCTGCGCCTCCAGGCCCGTGCGCACGAGATTCGCACCGCGATCGGCAGCGGCCTTCCGTGGACCGGCACCCTGGCGGGCGACTCGGCCGGTGGCCGCCGCTTCACCCTGGAGGTGCAGGTCTTCCCCATCCGCGACCGGGCCGACCGGCTCACTCACGTGGTGGCCATGGGCCGGGACATCAGCCGGGAACGGGAGTTGACCGCGCACCTGCAGCATGCCCAGAAAATGGAGCTGCTCGGCCGCATGACCGCCTCGCTCGCCCACGAGTTCGGCAACCCGCTGCTCGGCATCCGCTTCGCCCTGCGCGATGTCAAGCAGCGGCCGGAACTCGCCCCGGACGACCGTCAGCTGCTGCAGTTGGCCGAAGAGGAGTGCGACCGGATGCGCACCCTCATCCGCGAACTGCAGCCGCTCAACCGCCCGTCCAGCGAACGGAAAACACCCTGCGACCTCCACCGGCTGCTCGAGGAGGTGCTCGCCCTGCACCGCACCTACCTGGACCGCAAGGGCATCGGCGTGGAGCGGGCCTTCGGCGCCCGGCACATCCGCCTGCGGGCGGTGGAAGACCAACTCCGCCAGGTGTTCGTCAACCTGCTGCTCAATGCCAGCGACGCCCTGGCCGGCTCCGGGCCGGGCGGGCGACTGACCATCACCACGGCGCTCGAGACCGGCATGGCGCTGGTCACCTTTGCCGACAACGGCCCGGGCATCCGGCCCGAGGATCTGGGCCGCATCTTCGAACCCTTCTTCACCACCAAGCCCGCGGTGGAGGGAACCGGCCTGGGGCTGCCGGTTTCCTACGGCATCGTCCGCGCCCACGGCGGCACCATCGAGGTGCGCTCACGACCGGGCGAAACCGTGTTCACCGTTGCCCTGCCGATCACCGGCCGGCCGATGGAGGCCAGCTAGCGCGGTCCGGGATCAGCCGCGCGGATGGAAGCGGCGGTGGGTGGATTTGAGCCGGGCGGTGTCGATCCGGGTGTAGATCTGGGTGGTGGCGATGTCGGCGTGGCCGAGCATCATCTGCACCGCGCGCAGGTCGGCACCGCCGGCCAGCAGGTGGGTGGCAAAGGAGTGGCGGAGCATGTGCGGGCTGATCGCCTTGCCGATGCCGGCAGCCAGGGCGATGTCGCCGAGTATCTGCCAGAAGCGGTTTCTGGTCATGCCGGCGCCCCGGTTGGAGACGAACAGCAGGGAGCACGGCCGGCCCTTGAGCAGCAGCGGCCGGCCCCGTTCCAGGTAGTCGGCGACGCGTTCGGCGGCGGCCGTGGAAAAGGGCACGATCCGCTCCTTGTCGCCCTTGCCGAGAATGCGCAGGTGACAGCTCTGCAGGTTGCAGCCGAAGAGCGGCAGCTGCACCAGTTCACTGACGCGCAGCCCGGAGCCGTAGAGCAGGTGGAGCATGGCGTAGTTGCGCAGCACCAGCGGCGGCATGATCCGGGGGGGGGTGAGCAGGGCGTCGACCTCGGCCTGGGAGAGGGCCTTGGGCAGGCTGTGACCGGTCCTGGGCGTGTCGATGCCGGCCAGCGGGCTGTCGACCAGCCTCCCCTGGGCAACGAGAAAGGTGCAGTAGGCGCGCAGGGCGGCCAGCCGGCGCGCATTGGAGCGGGCGCTGATGCCCCGCTGGTGGCAGTGCCGGAAGAACTGCTCGACCTGCGGGCGGCCGATGCGCTCGGGCCGCGGCCGGCAGGCATCGGTCAGGAAACGGTGAAAGGATTCCAGGTCGGCCCGGTAGGCGGCCACGGTGTTGGCGGCCAGCCGGCGCTGGATGGTCAGGTACTGCAGGAAAAAATGCAGGTTGTCGGTGTAGTCGGCGAGGTGCAGGGGCGCGCGGGGTGGGGCGAAGGTGGGACAAAAATACGCCCCGACGGGCCAGGCCGTCGGGGCGCAGCGTTCACATCCGGGATCTCATCCGGTTGAACTTCCGAAGTTTACGCAGGGCCTCGGCAGCTTTGCGGCGTTTCTTCACGCTGGGCTTCTCGTAGTACTCGCGCCGTTTCAGCTCACGTTTGATTCCGTCGATCTGCAGTTTCTTCTTCAACTGGCGGATCGCGTATTCGAGGTCACCTCTGACATCTACTTCGATCATGGTCGCATCACTTCCTTTGGTGGTTGGCCGGAGCCGTTAGTAAGAGGATGGTTTGACAGGCAGGTTAAACTAGCCGTTCGGCCGTTGAATGTCAATGCAAAGAACGGTATTTCAGTCGGTTTCCGCCGGCCCGGGGACCGTCCGAAGCCTGCGGCGGCTGGCCGGACGAGGCGCTTTTGGCTGTTTTCTTGCGGCCCGATGGGATACGATACCGGCCACGGCGCGGCGACGGGGCGGCGCCGGGAAATTCACCAGAGGAGGCGGAATATGGCAAAGTTGCGATTGGCGCTCATCGCCGGCGGCACGTCGGATGAGCGTGAGGTTTCCCTGCGGGGCGCGGTCGGGGTGGAAAAGGCGCTGAACCCTGACCGCTACGACGTGGTCCGCTACGACCCGGCCACGGATCTCGCCCGCATCGCGGCGGACGCGGCCGGGATCGACGCGGCCTTCATTCTCCTGCACGGGGTGCATGGCGAGGACGGCACCATCCAGGGGTTCCTCGACCTGCTCGGCATTCCCTACCAGGGGGCGGGCGTGCTCGGCAGCGCCCTGGCCATGGACAAGAACCTGGCCAAGATCATGTACCGGCTCGCCGGCCTGCCGGTGGCGCCCTGGGTGATGGTCGAGCCGGGGGACCTGGAGGACAGCGGCCGCATCCAGGCCGCGGTCGGCCTGCCCTGCGTGGTCAAGCCGGTGCGCCAGGGGTCGTCCATCGGCATGTCCATCGTCCGCACCCCCGACCAGCTGCCCGCGGCGCTGGAACTGGCGCTGCGTCACGACGGCGAGGTGATGGTTGAGGCCTTTCTCCAGGGGCGCGAGCTGACCGCCGGGGTGCTGGGCAACAGCGACCCGGCACCGCTGCCGCTCATCGAGATCATCCCGGACAGCCGCTACGATTTCTTCAACTACGAGGCCAAGTACCAGCCCGGCGCCACCCGCGAGGTTTGCCCGGCACCGGTGAGCGAGGCGGTCCGGGAGAAGGCGCAGGACTATGCCGTGCGGGCGCACCGCAGCCTGCAGCTGCGCGGCTACAGCCGTACCGACATGATCCTCGTTGAGGAGGAACTCTACCTGCTGGAGACGAATACCATCCCGGGCATGACCCCGACCAGCCTGTTTCCCCAGGCCGCGGCCGAGGCGGGCCTGCCGTTTTCCGCCCTGCTCGACCGGCTGATCGAACTGGCCCTGGAGCGACCGGCCGGGCCGCAGGGCTGAGAGGGCGATCCGGCGGCGCGGGCGGCCGCGTCGCCGGTCGCTTAAAAGCGGTCGGTGAAGTACGGCTGGAGTGCCGGGGGCAGGCGCACCGTGCCGTCGGCCTGCTGGTGGTTTTCGAGGATGGCGAGCAGGGTGCGGCCCACCGCCAGGCCCGAGCCGTTCAGGGTGTGCACCAGGCGGCTCTTTTTCTCGCCCTTGGGCCGGTAGCGGATACCGGCCCGGCGGGCCTGGAAGTCGAGGAAGTTGGAGCAGGAGGAGATCTCCCGGTAGGTGTTCTGACCCGGCAGCCAGACCTCGATGTCGTAGGTTTTGGTGGCCGAGAAACCCAGGTCGCCGGTGCACAGGGACACCACCCGGTAGGGCAGTTCGAGCAGCTGCAGGGCCGCTTCGGCATCGGCGAGCAGCCCCTCGAGGGCGTCGCGCGACTGTTCCGGGGTGGTGAACTGGACCAGTTCCACCTTCTCGAACTGGTGCTGGCGGATGAGGCCGCGGGTGTCCTTGCCGTAGGAGCCGGCCTCGGACCGGAAGCAGGGCGTGTAGGCGGTGTACTTGACCGGCAGGGCTGCTTCTTCCAGGGTTTCGCCGGCGTGGATGTTGGTCACCGGCACCTCGGCCGTGGGGATGAGCCACAGGTCCCAGCCCTCGATCCTGAACAGGTCCTCCTTGAACTTGGGCAGCTGGCCGGTGCCGGTCATGGCCGTGGAGTTGACCAGGAAGGGCGGCAGCACCTCGGTGTAGCCGTGCCGCTGGGTGTGCAGGTCGAGGAAAAAGTTGACCAGGGCCCGTGACAGGCGCGAGCCGAACCCCTTGAGCAGGGAGAAGCGGGCGCCGGCGAGCCGGGCCGCGGTCTCGAAGTCGAGAATACCGAGTCGTTCACCGATCTCCCAGTGGGGCAGGGGCGGGAAGGCAAATTCCGGGATCGTGCCCCAGCGCCGGATTTCCACGTTGTCCCGCTCGTCGTGCCCCTCGGGCACGTCGTCGTCGCAGAGATTGGGGATGGACAGGACGATCTCCTGCAGCTCTTCCTCGATCCCGGCCAGGGACGCGTCCAACTCTTTGATCCGCTCGGACACGGTGCGCATCTCGGCGATGAGCGGTTCGGCGCCGGCCGTCTCGCCGGTCTGCTTGAGGGTGGCGATGGTGCGGGAAACGGTGTTGCGCTGGTTCTTGAGCGCCTCGACCTCGGCGAGCACGGCCAGCCGCCGGCTGTCCGTGGCGGCGAACTGGTCGATCAGCTGCGGGTCAGTGCCGCGCAGGTGGCACTTGCGGCGGACAAGATCGAGATGTTCCCTGACAAAACGTAGTTCAAGCATGGCGTCGAATGGGGTTGGGGAAGCGGGTGGGCGGGTTGTTTCCGGGGCCGGCCAGAGGCCGGTTGCCAAGGCTTTTAGCACGCGTCACCGGTAAACGCAACGGGTATTCATTTGCTTTTATCCTTGCGTTTTGCTACCCTTTTCGCCGCTGCGAGGAGCTCATGGGGAGCGATCGCCGTCGTCGCGAGGACCGACATGAGCAAGCCCTATCCATCCTTCATTCTCTTTCTCGGAGAACTGCGCCGGTCGCTGAAAACGCTCGGCGGTTCGGTGCTGGTCGCCACGGTCGCGCTCTTCTTCCTGTCCAGCCGGGTGGTGAGTCTGCTGCAGGAGCATCTGGGCGAGAGCCTGTATTTTTTCTCCGTGGCCGGACCGTTTCTGGCCCATGTGCGGGTGGCCTTTTTCGCGGCCCTGTTCCTGCTCATGCCCCTGTGCCTGCACGTGCTCTGGCGGGCCCTGGGCAAGCCATTCGGCATGAGCCGGGGCCAGCTGCGCTGGTTTGTCGTCGCCACCTGCCTGCTGTTCTACGGCGGGACCGCCTTCTGCTACCTGGTGACCCTGCCGTACGGCATCAGGTTTCTCCTCGGCTTCCAGTCCGAGGAACTGCGCGCGGTCATCTCCATCAGCCGGTTCGTCAATTTCGTCACCCTGTTCGTGCTGGCCTTCGGGGCGATCTTCGAACTGCCGGTGTTCATGGTGTTCAGCGCCCGGGTGGGCGCGATCAGCCGGCGGGCCTTCGAGAAGAACCGGCGCTACGCGGTGCTCGCCATTGCCATCCTGGCTGCCATGCTCACCCCGACCCCGGACCTGGTGAACATGGCGCTCATGGGGGGGCCGCTCTACCTGCTCTACGAGTCCGGGATCCTGCTCATCCGCCTGTTCAAGTTGGACAAGGCGGACAGTGACGAGGACAGGAAACTCCTCTCGGAGGATTCGTGACCGCAGCGGGCGCCGCCGCGGCCGGGTTGCCCCGGGAGAACCGCGACCCGTCGGGGTGGCGGTCCGGACGTTTTCTTTTGCTGGAAAGGGAGGAAGTTCTTGGCCGTGTTCGATGACAGGAGAGTGCGGGGCGTGCGCGGCCGGCAGGACGACCGCAACCCGGAGCGCGGACCGCTCTGGGTGTTCGCTCTGGTGGTGGCCGTGCTGCTGCTCCTCTGGGTGGTGTTCGCCCCGGGCCGGGGGTACTACCACTTCCGGAAAATGCAGCGTGAGATCGACATGCTGGCGGCGGAGAACAGCCGCCTTGAGGCCAGGAACCTGGAATTGTCCGAGGACATCAGGCGGCTCAGGTCGGACGAGGCCTACATCGAGGAGATCGCCCGCCAGAAGCACGGTCTGCTGAAAAAGAACGAGACGGTCTACGAGTTCAAGCCGCGCGCCCGGAAGGAGTGAGGCATGCCCCGGTTGCGGGCGGTTGGTGGCGGGCCGCACGGGCCCGGCGGTCAACCTCAGGAGAATCCCGACCGGTGGGCACAGGGGCCAGCGGGCCGCGACGCGGCCGGCGAGCCCTGGCCGCCAACCCGGAAATTGCCGGCGGAGAGCAGCTTGGTCACTTCGGTGCCGCCACAGTGGGGGCAGGTGACCTGATCGTCGCTGGTGGAAATTTTCAGGAATTCGAACGGGCGGCCGCAGGTGCGGCAGGTGTATTCAAAAAGAGGCATGACCGGCTCCGGTTCCGCTCCGCCGTGCGGAGGGGTTCTGTTGGTAAGGGCACGAAAAGGGTAAGGAGCGGGAGCGAATTTGTCAGCTGAAAAAACACAGGACAGGGACGGGAACGGCCCGGAGACACCCCCGGGCGGACAGCCCGCGGCGCTGACCTCCCTGGCCGGGGCGCTCACCACCCGTCTGCGCTTTCAACAACGGCTGGGCCTGCGGGCCTATCCGGCCACGCCGGCGCTGCGCCGATTTCTCGCCGCCCCGGATCGACCGGGCCGGGAGCAGGCCCCGGCCGCAGCCCCGCCCCCGGTGCAAGCCGCGGCCCGCCCGCCCGCCGGCCCGGAGGACCGCACCGGCGGCCTGGACGGCCTGCGCCGCGACCTCGAGGCCTGCACCCTCTGCGGACTGGCCGCCACCCGCCAGGGGCTGGTCTGCGGCGCGGGCGGCTCGTCCGTGCGGCTGCTGTTCGTCGGCGACTGGTCCCGGCAGGACGGTTCCTTTTCGGCGGCGCAGGTTTTCGGCGCGGCCGAGGACACCATGCTGGGCAACATGGTGCGGGCCATGGGGCTGGCGCCCGCCGAGGTGTACGTGACCAACGCGATCAAGTGCTGCCCGTCGGCCGGACTTACGCCGGGCGAGGAGAGCCGGACCCTCTGCCAGGCCCACCTGCGCCGGGAGATCGACCTGGTCCGGCCAACCATCGTCTGCGCCATGGGCGAGGTCGCGGCCTGCTCGGTGCTGGGCCAGGACGGCTCGCTGGTGCGCCTGCGCGGCCGGTTCCATCCCCTTGGCGGCAAGGAAGGCCTGGTGTCCGCTGTGCAGGTGGCGGTCACCTATCATCCCCGCCTGCTGCTCGACCATCCGGACCTGAAAAAAGCCGCCTGGGAGGATCTGCAGATGGTGCAGCGCCGCCTGCGCGGTTCGGCACAGCGGCGCGGCTGAAACCGGCGGACGGTCGGCGTCCGCGCCGCACCCCCGCGCTTTCCGCCGCTCGGGTCAACATCGAAACCGCATCTTCACGGGAGGCGCGCATGGCCGTACACGAAATCACCCATCCCCTGGTCCGCCACAAGCTCGGCCTGCTGCGCGAGCGGAACATATCCACCAAGGATTTCCGGGAACTGGCGTCCGAGGTGGGCATGCTGCTCGCCTACGAGGCGACCAAAAACCTGCCGGTGGAGCAGGTGACCATCGACTCCTGGGCCGGGCCGGTCTCCGTGGACCGGATCAAGGGCAAGAAGATGACCATCGTGCCCATCCTGCGCGCCGGCCTGGGCATGATGGACGGGGTGCTCAAGGCCATGCCCACCGCCCGGGTGTCGGTGGTGGGGCTGTACCGGGACGAGCAGACCCTGCAGCCGGTCACCTATTTCAAGAAACTGGTGCAGGACATCCACCAGCGCCAGGCCCTGATCCTCGATCCCATGCTGGCCACCGGCGGCACCCTGGTGGCGGTGATCGACATGCTCAAGGCGGCCGGTTGCCGGGACATCATCGGCATCTTCCTGGTCGCCGCCCCGGAAGGCATCCGCAAGCTGCAGGCGGCCCACCCGGAGGTCGACATCTATGTCGCCTCGGTGGACGAGCGCCTCAACGAGGACGGCTATATCCTGCCCGGCCTGGGCGACGCCGGCGACAAGATCTTCGGCACCCGCTAGGCGGCCGCGGCCGGGTGGCCTGGCCGCTCACGACTTGGTGCGGCCGGTGACGAACAGTTCAAAAAGCTTCTCGAACACGAAGGGGATGGCCGAGGCCTGGGCGTTGGCCGAGCCGGCATAGGCCCTGGTCAGTTCAAAGGCGCGCTCAAAGGCCTGCTCGTGGTCGCTCCGGCTGTTTTTTTTGAGAATGTTGATGAGTTCTTCGGCAACAAAATCTTCCATGTCGGCTCCGGTCTGGATGGGTGGGCGGCGCGAGCTGCGGCCGGGGGCATGATAGAACCAATGGCGCCCGCCTCCAAGAGGTTTTTTGGGCGCGGCGGCCGCCTCCCGCGGCGACGGCCGCAAGCGGTGCGGCCGCTGCGGGAATCACCTTGACCCTGTGGGGGCGGTTTGTTACTACCTGCACCCGTGGCCGATCCGTGTGCGCCGGCGCCGTGGCGGTCGCCGGCGGGCACCCCTCCTCTCCCTTCAGCAGACGGCATGATGGATACGACGCAACTCTCCTTCGCCCGCCGCTGTGTCAGCGACATGATCAACGGCCTGAGCATCGGCCTCAGCCATTTTTCGGGAGCGAGCCGGGCCGCGGTCATTTTCGCGCTCGAACCCGACAGCCCGATGTACATCTGCGATCCGCAGAACCTGCTCAAGGGGCATGAGCCCATCTTCAGGGCCCTGTACGTGGACAGCCGGAAGTGGCGGGAAAACGTGCGGGTGGGACGCGACCGCAAAAAGTTCGCGGAGATCGTGCCGGTCAGGGACCTCGGCCTGGCCGGCCTGCTTTCCCAGGGCGGCTATTCCGGGGCGGTGTTCTTCCAGCAGTGGTTCACCGAGCATCACCCGGACATGTGCAGCACCGGACCCACCGAGTGCTGGCTCGAGCACGCGGTGTGGCGCTTCTCCCACGACCTGGCCAACGACCAGGATCTCTACACCGGCATCTCCGGCTACTTCCTCCTGGAATACGCCAAGCATGCGGTGCGCGACCATGTCATCGACCAGATCAACCGGCTGCTCGGCTGGGACACGCCGATGCGCATCTACCCGGTGATCGACGCCATCCTGATGATCTCCGAGACGCGCGAGGAGGGGTCCTGGCCCGAGGGCCGGCTGCTCTTCGTCGACCCCGGGATGGTCGACCAGGTCAATTTCCTGGTGCGCTTCCAGGAGGGGGGGCGGCCGCAATTGGCCAACCACAAGCATGTGCGCAAGCTGCTGTTGACCGTCGAGCACTCGGGCCGCTACCTGGTGAGCGACGGCCGCGCCATCCTCGGCATCAGCGATGACAGCCTGCCGCCCTTTTCCGTGTGCGCCGATTTCCGCGGCCGCTACGGTTTTCTCAAGGTCAACCGCACCAAGGTGTGCAGCTTTGCCGACGGCCGCTTCAGTTCCACCACCTACCAGGCAAAGCTGGTGCAGCTGGAGGAGTTGCTGCTCGAATCAGGGCTGGACGATTCGGCCGGCACCTTCATCTTCAAGGTGGTCACCAGCCTGGTCCACCATTCCCAGAGCCGCAAGCACGGCTCTACCATCGTCGTCGATCTCAACCCGCAACCGGTGGCCATCTCCGGCCAGGTGCTGTCGCCGCCGCTCGACCTGCGCAAACCCTACATGCTCAAAATGGCCAAGTCGCTCGCCAAGGTGGACGGGGCCCTGCACATCGGCGCGGACCTGCACCTGCACGGTTTCGCCTGCCTGCTCGACGGGCGCTCGTTCCAGGGGGAGGACCTGGCCCGGGGGGCACGCTACAACTCGGCCCTGCGCTTCACCGCCGAGCATCCGAACATCATCGTCGTGGTGGTCTCCTCGGACCGGCCGGTGAGCGTGATCCACCAGGGGGTGGATGTGCACGGCACCTGCTCCTGGGACCGCAAGACCGGCTGCCTGTACGACCTCGAGCGGCTCGACCACTGGGTCGGGCGGTGATGGCCGCTTCGCGGCTCAGGTTCCCTGCACCAGGTCCCGGATGTCCGGTTTGCCCTGCTGCTCCCAGGCGGCATCGGCGAGGTCGAGCAGCTTTGCCCGGCAGCTCTTCAGGGGCGCCAGTTCGGGCAGGTGGGGGAGCAGCTGGTCGGCGGCGGGCGGGGCCTGCAGGCGCATTTTCTCCGCCAGGTCGCTGTCCTGCCCGGAGGTGACCGCACCCGCCAGGCTGCTCTCCCCGCCGGCGTTGTCCAGGCCGCGCAGAAAGCCCATCATCGCCCCCAGGTCGTTGGTGCGGTGAAACTGATCGATCTCCTCGACAATGGTCCGCTGCTCCTCGGCCAGCTTGGCCAGGGTGGCGCGGTAGGCCTCGGCGCCCTCGAGCAGCCGGCTGTAGGCGTCGAGCACGAGATTGCGGAAACAGGCCCGCCGGGTCAGGCCGTGGCAGCGCTGGCCCGTCAACAGCCGCCGGCGGACGGTTGGCGAACTGAGCAGGTAGGGGTCGAGAAAGGTCTCGTCACGCAGCCCGGTCAGGCGGAAGAATTCATGGATGAGCGGTTCGCTGCCAAGGAGCAGGTAGAGCCGCAGCAGTTCGACGCCGACCGTGGACTCCAGTTGGCGGAAGGCCTCCTGCACCTGCCGGTCGTATTCCCTGCGGTCGTCCTCGATCAGCTTGCGCGAACCGAAGTACCGGTCCGCGATCTCTTTTTTCACTTCCAGGGCCAGAAACGATTCGATGTCCTGCATGACCTGCTCCCTTTGCGCGCCGCCGCCGACGGTGCGGCCGCGGCTCGACCTGTGCCGGAAAAAAATGCCCATGTTGCCTGTATTCCCCCCCATCATAGCTGGCCCGCACCAAAAAAGCAGCTGCCAAGACGAGCCGGCCCGGGTCTGTGCGGTCGCACCATGCGCACCGGGGGGACGGCCGTGAGCGTGCCCGCCTCCCGCGAACAGGTGAAGCAGACCGTCCGCGAGCTGGCCGACATCGTCCAGGTGATCGGCGAGCACGTGGAGCTGAAGCGGGCGGGCGCACGCTACACCGGCCTGTGCCCCTTCCACGCGGAGAAGACCCCCTCCTTTTCGGTCAATCCCCAGGGACAGTTCTATCACTGCTTCGGCTGCGGCGAGTCCGGGGACGTGTTCTCCTTTGTGATGAAGTACCACCACCTGGAATTTCCCGAGGCGCTCAAGCTTCTTGCCCGGAAGTTTCACGTCGACCTGCCGGAGCGGCAGCTGACCGAGGCCGAGCAGGAACAGCTGCGCCGGCGACAGTCGCTCTACGAGGCCAACGAGGCGGCCGCGGCGGTGTATGAGCAGTGCCTCGGCGAGGAACGGCTCGCGGCCCCGGCCCGGGCCTACCTGGAACAGCGGGGGGTACCGGCGGCGGCCATCGCGCGCTACCGGCTCGGGTACGCGCCCGACCCGGAGCAGGCGGGCTGGAGCTTTCTCATCGACCGGCTGCGCTCCCGGGGGCTGGACGCGGAGACCCTGGAAGCGGCGGGCCTGGCCGTGCGCAAGGAGCGCGGCGGCCACTACGACCGGTTCCGCGACCGGATCATGTTCCCGATCATTGACCTGACCGGGCGGGTGGTGGCCTTCGGCGGCCGCCTCCTCGGCGACGGCCGGCCCAAGTACCTGAACTCGCCGGAGAGCGGGATCTTTGACAAGAGCCGGCTGCTGTTCGGCCTGTTTCCGCACCGTGAGGCCATCCGGAAAAAGCGCAGCGCCCTGGTGGTGGAGGGTAATTTCGACCTGCTGCTGCTGGCCGTGCACGGCATCGACAACGTGGTCGCGCCGCTCGGCACGGCCCTGACCCGCAGCCACCTGCACACTCTGCGCGGCTACGCGGACGAGGTGGTGCTGCTGTTCGACGCCGATGCCGCCGGGCTCAAGGCGGCCCTGCGCAGCGTGCCCTTCCTGCTGGCCGAGCAGGTGACCGGCCGGGTGGCCCTGCTGCCCCCCGGCCACGATCCGGACTCCTTTGTCCGCGCCGAAGGGCCGGCCGCGGTGCAGGCCCTGGTCGAATCGGCGCGGCCGCTGGCCGAGTTCGTGTTCGATGCCCTGGTGCGTGAGCACGGCCTGACCCTGGCCGGCAAGAGCCGCATCGTCAGCGAACTGCAGCCCCTGGTCGAGGCGGCTGCGGACGCGGACCAGCGCACCCTGATGATCGCCCATTTCAGCGAAAAGCTGGGGCTGCCGCCGGGGTATTTCCAAACCGGCCGGTCCGCCCGGCGACCGCCGCCCCCGGCCGAGGCGCCGGCCGATGGTCCGCCTCCCGGTCTGGCCGTCCTGCCCAGGCAGGAAAAGCAGCTGGTCGACTTTCTCATCCTCTACCCGGAACACCTCGGCCTGCTGCAGGCGGCCGGTCTCGGCCGCATGACCCTGGCCCCGGCCGCGGCCCGCATGGTCACCCTGCTCGAGCAGATGGTCGCCTCCGGCCCCTGCCAGCCGGAACGGCTGCTGACCCTGCCGCTCGCCGAGGAGGAGCGGGCCTACGTGGTCCGTCTGCTCACCTGTCCGCCCTCCTTCGCCTCGGCGGAGGAGTCTGAACCGGCCCGGCAACTGGGCGAGGAACTGGTCACCTGGCTGCGGTCGACCCTGCAGAAAAACGCCGGAGCCGATCTGCAGCAACAGATTCAGGAGGCGAGCCGTCTTGGCCAGACGGATCGGGTCATGGAGTTGCTTCGGCTGAAACTGGAGGCCGAGCGAAAAAGAACGGGTTTTTAATATAACGTGTTGAAAAAAGATCAAAACCAGATAAATTCAAAAAATTGAATCGGGAGTGCGGGTTGCACGGCTGTGGACAGATGCGCCGGGGAGGGAGCATGGGAGCGGACGATTTCGCCTTTGACGACGAGCACGAACCGGAACTGCCGACCGGAGTGGTTTCGCGCGGACGGAGCGGCGCCCACGGGACCGAGCCCGAGGACGACTGGGCGGTGCGCAACAATATCGAACGGCGCTCCTCCATCGACCGTCGGGCCAATGCGGACCGGCGCACCGGCGACCGGAGGGGCACGGGCAGCAGCTTCGATCCGATGAACCTCTATCTTCGCGAGATGGGCGACCAGCATCTGCTCAGCCACGAGGAGGAGATGGAACTGGCCCGCATGGTCGAGGAGGGGGAAACGCGCATCCAGTTCGCGGTCCTGCGCGTGACCCTGGGCATCACCGCCCTGAACGACCTGGCCGAAAATCTGCTGCGCGGCAACCTGCGCATCGGTTCGGTACTCCGCGGCCTGTCCGAGAACGACGAAAAGGAACTGGCCAGGGCCCGCGACGGTCTGCTCGACCAGATCGAAAAGGCCAACGAACTGGACGGCCGGCGCCGCGACCTGTTTGTCGCCCTGAAAGCGGCGGCCGGTGACGCGGCCACGGAAAACCGGCTGGTGGCCGAGATCCTGGCGGCGAGCGACGCCATCTCCAGCCTGTTCCGGGAGTACCGCCTCTGTTCCCGGGGGATCCTGTCGGTGGCCGACGCGGTCAAGGAACTGGGGCAGAAATTCACCAGGGTGCGGGTGGTGGCGCGCCAGCAGGAGCTGCTCCTGGCTGCCCGCCGTCACGGCCAGGACTCGAGCGGGCCGGTGGTCGATCCGGCCGAGGTGGAGCGGCGCGTCACCCTGGATCTGGCCGAGACCATCGGCATCGGCTGGTCCGCGTTCATGGAGGTGCTGCAGGACATCGAGACGGGCCGGGAAACCGCCCGCCAGGCCAAGGACACGCTGGTGCGCGCCAACCTGCGGCTGGTCATCTCGGTGGCCAAGAAGTACCTGAACCGCGGCCTGCAGCTGCCCGACCTGATTCAGGAAGGCAACATCGGCCTGATGAAGGCGGTGGACAAGTACGACTACAAGCGCGGCTACAAGTTCTCCACCTACGCCACCTGGTGGATCCGCCAGGCCATCACCCGCAGCATCGCCGACCAGGGACGCACCATCCGCCTGCCGGTGCACATGATCGAGACGATCAACCGCCTGCTCCGCTTTTCCAGGGATTTCCAGCGGGTCGAAAGCCGTGAGCCCACGCCCGAGGAGATGGCGGCCCAGCTCGGCACCGATGTCGACAGGGTGCAGGTGGCCCTGAAGACGGCCCGGGATGCGATCTCCCTCGATGCCCCGGTGGGCGACGAGGAGGATGCCATGCTCAGCGATTTCATCGAGGATCACGCCCAGCCGGACCCGCAGGAGCAGTCCATCACCGAGAGCCTCAAGCGCTGTCTGTGCCGGGTGATGGGCTCACTCACCCCGCGCGAGGAAAAGGTGCTGCGCATGCGCTACGGCATCGAGATCGGCTGCGACCACACCCTGGAGGAAGTGGGCCAGTGCTTCTCCGTGACCAGGGAACGGATCCGCCAGATCGAGGCGCAGGCGCTCAAGAAGCTCCGCCACCCGTCGAGAAGCCAGGATCTGCAGGCTTTCATCAGGGATTAGGCACCCCTTGACGCTCTGCGCGCACGCCGAGGACTGGCTGACCCTGTCCTTTCTGCCCGGTTTGGGCTGCGTGCTCATCGGCCGGCTGGTCGAAGAGGCGGGCGGACCGGTCGAGGCGCTGGCGCAGCTGGCCGGTGGTTCCGGCCGGCGGGACCGGCCGGGTCGGCCGCGCTTCGACCGGGGCCAGCTGGACGCGGCGCGGCAGCGGGCGCAACGCGAGATCGACCTGCTCACCCGCGCCGATATCTCCCTGGTCGCCTGCACCTGTCCCGCCTTTCCCGCCCCCCTCCGCTCCATTGCCGACAGTCCCGTACTTCTCTCCTGCCGGGGCGACCTGGACTGCCTCGACCAGCCGGCGGTGGCGGTCATCGGTTCCCGCGCGGCCAGCGACTACGGCCGGCGGGTGGCCGCCATGCTGGCCGGCGAACTGGCCGGCCAAGGCCTGACCGTGGTCTCCGGGGCGGCCTACGGCATCGATGCGGCCGCCCATCGCGGCGCGCTCGCGGCCGGCGGCAGGACCGCGGCGGTGCTCGGCTGCGGCGTCGACGTGGCCTACCCGCGCACCCACGCCGATCTGCTCCGGGAGATCGCCGGCCAGGGGGTGCTGCTTTCCGAATATCCCCTGGGCACCCGGCCGGAGGGGTTCCGCTTTCCGGCCCGCAACCGGATCATCAGCGGGCTGGTGCAGGGCGTGGTGGTGGTCGAGGCCACGGAGAAATCGGGCTCGCTGATCACCGCCCGGCTGGCGCTCGACCAGGGCCGGGAGGTGTTCGCCGTGCCCGGGCGCATCGATTCGCCGAAAAGCGCGGGCACGCACCGGCTCATCCAGCAGGGCGCCCGCCTGGTGCAGACGGTGCAGGATATCCTCGACGAACTCTCCTGGGACCACCGCTTGGTCGCGTCGACCCCGGCACAAGCGGCCTTGCCCGGCCCCGCGCTCGACCCCGGCGCCCGGTCGCTGCTCGACAACCTGGACACCTATGCCCGCGACATCGACACCCTGGTCCGCCGGACCGGTCTGCCGGTGGGCGAGATCCACGCCCTCTTGCTGCAACTGGAACTCTGCGGCCTCGTCCGCCAGCTGCCCGGTAAACTCTACGAACGGGTTTCCGCCGCCTGAGGCCCGGAATGGCCCTGCTTCCTGTTTGCAGGGCGGTGTTTTTCCGGTAAGCTGTGGCCCGTGTGGCGGCAGCGGGCCGCCCCGCCCCTCTCCGGGCTGCCGCGCGCAGCCGCTGCCAAGGACGGTGTTATGCGTTCCCTGATGATTGCCCCTTCCATCCTTTCCGCTGATTTCACCCGGCTCGGCGACGAGATCAGGGCGGTCGAGGCGGCCGGCGCCGACGTCATCCACGTGGATGTGATGGACGGTCATTTCGTGCCCAACATCACCATCGGCCCGCTGGTGGTGCGGGCGGTGCGGGCGGTAACCGACCTGCCGGTGGACGTGCACCTGATGATCACCGACCCGGACCGCTACCTGAAGGATTTCATCGAGGCCGGCGCCGACTGGGTGACCGTGCACGTGGAGGCCTGCGTCCACCTCCACCGGACCCTGGCCTGCATCAAGGACCTGGGGTGCAAGGCCGGGGCGGTGCTCAACCCGGCCACCTCGCTCGCCACCCTCGACTACGTGCTCGCCGAGGTGGACCTGGTGATGCTCATGAGCGTCAACCCGGGCTTCGGCGGCCAGTCGTTCATTCCCTCGGCCATCGACAAGATCCGTCGCCTGCGGCAGATGCTCGATGCGGTCAACCCCGCGGCCGGCATCGAGGTGGACGGCGGCATCGGCCCGGCCACCATCGAGGCCGTGGCCGAGGCGGGTGCCAATATTTTCGTTGCCGGTTCGGCCATCTACGGGCAGGCCGAGTACGCTGCGGTGATCCGCGAACTGAAAGAGCGGGCCAGCCGCTGACTGACCACAGGAGAGGAGGCTATGGCATTTCGTGATTTTCCCGACTACCGGGCGGTGGCCCGGCTGACCGCGCTCGCAGAGCGTCCCCACGATCTCACCGCGCCCGACGGCCTGACCGTGGAGCGGATCACCGCCCTGCGGGCCTCGTCCTGCGGCTTTGACCTGCTCTACGCCACCCAGCGGGTCAGCGACGAGGTCATGGACGCCCTGCAGGCCCTGGCCGAGGAGGCCGGCCTGGTCGAGACCTTCCGGGCCATGAAGGGGGGCGCGGTGCTCAACCGCATCGAGGGGTTCGACAGCGAGAACCGCCAGGTGCTGCACACCGCCAGCCGTGACGTGTTCGCCGAACCGCCGGCCGCACCCGAGGCCTCGACCCGGGCCCGGGCCGAGTTGGACAAGCTGCGCGCCTTTCTCCACGACCTCAACCGGGGCCGGCTGGTCAACGCCCGGGGACAATCCTTCACCACCATGGTGCAGGTGGGCATCGGCGGCTCCGACCTCGGGCCGCGGGCCCTGTACCTGGCCCTCAAGGCGCACGCAGTGGAGGGACGCTCGGCCCGCTTCATCGCCAACGTCGATCCCGACGACGCGGCCGAGGTGCTGCAGGGGCTCGACCTGTCCCGCACCCTGGTGAACATCGTCAGCAAGAGCGGCACCACCCTGGAGACCCTGACCAACGAACGGCTGGTGTGTGCAGCCCTGGAACGGGCCGGCCTCGACCCGGCCCGCCACCTGGTGGCGGTGACCGGCGAGGGCAGCCCCATGGATGACCCGAGCCGTTACCTGCGCTCGTTCTACATGTTCGACTCGATCGGCGGCCGCTACTCGGCCACCTCCATGGTCGGCGCGGTGACCCTGGGCTTCGCCCTCGGCATGGAGGCGGTCCTGGAGATCCTCCGCGGCGCCCACGAGATGGACCTGGCGGCGGAAGAGCCGGACATCCGCCGCAACCTGCCGCTGCTCATGGCTCTGCTCGGCATCTGGAACCACAACTTCCTCGGCTGCCGGACCGTGGCGGTGCTGCCGTACAGCCAGGCCCTGTCGCGCTTCCCCGCGCACCTGCAGCAGTGCGACATGGAGAGCAACGGCAAGTCGGTGACCCGTAAAGGCGAGCCGGTGCGCTGGCTGACCGGCCCGGTGGTCTGGGGCGAGCCGGGCACCAACGGCCAGCATGCCTTTTACCAGCTCATCCACCAGGGCACCGAGGTAGTACCGGTGGAGTTCATCGGCTTCCGCCGGAGCCAGTACGGCGAGGACATCGACGTCAACGGCACCAGCTCGCAGCAGAAACTGGTGGCCAACATGCTCGCCCAGTCGCTGGCCCTGGCCACCGGCAAGCGGGACGCCAACCCGAACAAGGCCTTTGCCGGCAACCGGCCCAACTCGGTGCTCATCGCCGACCGGCTGACCCCGCGGACCATGGGGGCGCTGCTCGCCCTGTACGAGCACCGCATCGCCTTCCAGGGATTCTGCTGGAATATCAACTCGTTCGACCAGGAAGGGGTGCAGCTCGGCAAGGTGCTCGCCACCCGGCTGCTGGCCATCATGGCGGACACCTCATCCGACCGGCCCGGGGCAGGGGAGGCAGGGTCGGTGGCGGCCGGCCTGCTGCACCGCGCGGGCATGCTCTGACACGCCGCAAGGTGGCCACCATCCATTTTTTTTGCGCCGAGACGGTCTGAGTTTTTTGGTTGACAAAGACAGGGCCGGCGGCTATTCTCGCCCCCTGAATGACCATTCAATATGGGACTGTGCGCTGCTTCCTGAATTGGCGTGCAATTTCCATTCAGCGGCACAAATCTACAGGTGTAATTCAACATTCTCTCTAGGAGGAAACACTGATGGCAAAGCATGAAACGCCTCTATTGGACGAACTGGAAAAAGGTCCATGGCCGAGTTTCGTCACCGACCTCAAGCAGCAGGCAGAGACCAAGCCCGAGTGCTGGGACGTTCTTGGTCAGCTTGAGCTGTCCTACCATGACCGGATCACCCACTGGAAGCATGGCGGCATTGTCGGTGTTTTCGGTTACGGCGGCGGTATCGTCGGTCGCTATTCGGATGTACCGAAACAGTTCCCGGGCGTTGAGCATTTTCACACCATTCGTATTGCCCAGCCCTCCGGTCTCTACTACACCACCGAGAACCTGCGCGCCCTGATGGACCTGTGGGACAAGTACGGCTCCGGCGTTACCAACCTGCACGGTTCCACCGGTGACATGATCTTCATCGGTACCCGCACCGAGAACCTCGAGCCCCTGTTCTGGGACCTGACCCACGACCTGAAGCAGGACCTGGGCGGCTCCGGTTCCAACCTGCGTACCCCGGCCTGCTGCCTGGGCGAGTCCCGCTGTGAGTGGTCCTGCTACGACACCCAGGAGGCCTGCAACAGCCTGACTCAGAAGTACCAGGACGAGATCCATCGCCCGGCCTTTCCCTACAAGTTCAAGTTCAAGTTCTCCGGTTGCCCGAACGACTGCGTGGCCGCCATCGCCCGCTCCGACTTTGCCGTTATCGGCACCTGGAAGGACCAGATCCGCATCGACCAGGCTGCCGTGCAGAAGTACATCGCCGAGGATGCCGCGTACCCGTCCAACGGCGGCGCCCACAAGGGCGGCAACTGGGGCAAGTTCGACATCCAGAAGGAAGTGATCGACCTCTGTCCGACCCAGTGCATGTGGATGGAAGGCGGTGAACTCAAGATCGACGATGCCGAGTGCACCCGCTGCATGCATTGCATCAACGTCATGCCGCGCGCCCTGCGCCCGGGCCTCGAGAAAGGCGCCACCATCAGCATCGGCGCCAAGGCCCCGATCCTCGACGGCGCCCAGTTCGCTACCCTGATTATCCCCTTCGTCAAGGTCAGCGCCGAGGACGAGTTCGAGACCCTGGTCGAGTACATCGAGAAGGTGTGGGACTGGTGGATGGAAGTCGGCAAGAACCGCGAGCGCGTCGGTGAGACCATGCAGCGCGTCGGCCTGCCCACCTTCCTGAGCGTCATGGAGGTCGAGCCCCTGCCGCAGCACGTCAAGGAGCCGCGGTCCAACCCCTATATCTTCTGGAAGGAAGAGGAAGTTCCCGGCGGTTGGGAGCGTGACATCGTCGAGTTCAGGAAGCGTCACGCGGCCTGATGCCCCTGTCGAACCATTTTGAACGGAACACTTATAAGGAGATGATATAATGGGTTACGATCCGAAAAATCCTATGGTAGGTCGGATTACCGACTTGGGGCCGAAATACTATGGCGACATGCTTCCTCCGGTCATTAAGGAGAACAAGGGCAAGTGGCTGTATCACGAGATCCTCGAGCCGGGCGTGCTCGTGCACGTGTCCGAAACCGGCGCCAAGGTCTTCACCGTGCGTTGCGGTTCCGCTCGCCTGCTGACCATCCAGCGCGTGCGCCTCTACTGTGACATCGCCGACAAGTGCTGCGGCGGTTTCCTCCGCTTCACCACCCGCAACAACGTCGAGTTCATGGTGGACAGCGAAGAGAAACTCCAGGCCCTCAAGGCCGAGTTGAAGAAGAACGAGCAGTACCTGCCCATCGGCGGCACCGGCGCCTGTGTGACCAACATCGTCCACACCCAGGGCTGGGTCCATTGCCACACCCCGGCCACGGACGCCTCCGGCCCGGTCAAGTGTGTCATGGACGATCTGTTCGAGTACTTCGGCTCCATGACCCTGCCGGCCCAGGTGCGCATCGCCCTGGCCTGCTGTCTGAACATGTGCGGCGCCGTCCATGCCTCGGACATCGCCATCCTCGGTATTCACCGCAAGCCGCCGATGATCGACCAGGACCGCATCAGCGGCGTCTGCGAGATCCCGCTGGCCATCGCCTCCTGCCCGCTGGGCGCCATCAAGCCCGCCAAGGCCAAGAACTCGGCCGGCGAGGAAGTGAAAAGCGTCGTGGTCAACGCCGAGCGCTGCATGTTCTGCGGTAACTGCTACACCATGTGCCCGGCCATGCCGCTGGCCGACCCGGAAGGTGACGGTATCGCCATCCTGGTGGGCGGCAAGGTGTCCAACGCCAAGTCCGCACCGAAGTTCTCCAAACTGGTGGTGCCGTTCCTGCCGAACAACACCCCGCGCTGGCCCGAGACCGTGGCCTGTGTCCGTCAGATCCTCGAGGCCTATGCCAAGGATGCCAAGAAGTACGAGCGTCTGGGCGAGTGGGCCGAGCGGATCGGCTGGGAGATGTTCTTCGAGAAGACCGGCCTGCCGTTCACCGAGAAGTCCATCGATGATTACCGCCTGGCCTATGACACCTGGCGAACCACCACCCAGTTCAAGTACACCAGTCATACTGCCGCTTACACCGAGTAACAGCAGGTGATTCATGGCCGGCCCTGATCTTCAGGGCCGGCCATCTTTTGTGTTTTCACATTTTGAGGAGCGCATTATGGCACTGAGCTTAGAAGAACTGAAAAAAGCCATTATCGAAAAGGCGACCAAGTCACCCAAGCCGCAGTTGTACATCAAGGATTTTTACGCCTGTGACCCGGACACCAAGCCGCGCGACATCAAGAAGGTGGCCAATGCCCTGGTGACCGAGGGCGAACTGATGTTCTGGTCCTCCGGGTCCACCACCATGTACGCCCGTCCGGACCGTATCCAGAACGAGGAAAAATAACCTCTTTTTCCCTCGCTGTGCGTTCAGGCAGAGATCCGTTGCGGGTCTCTGCTTTTTTGTTGCCACGCCCCAACTCCCCTGTCGTTGACCCGCCGTGATTCTCTCTTACCCGCACCTTGACTCGACCAACCGTCTGGCCCGCGAACTGGTTCTCGACGGCTGTGCCATCGGTACGGTGGTGCTGGCGGAGAGCCAGTCCTCCGGCAGGGGACAGTACGGCCGGGTGTTCAGCTCCCCCGTGGGCGGGCTCTATTTCACCCTGGTACTCGCGCCCGATCTCCCCGTGAGCAGTCTGCCGCTGGTCACCCTGGCCACCGGACTGGCCTGCCGCGAGACCCTCCAGTCCGTAACCGGGTTGACATCCCTGATCAAATGGCCCAACGACCTGTATCTCGACGGCCGCAAGGTCGCGGGTATTCTCTGTGAAAGTGTGGTGCCGGCGGGCGATGGGCCGGCGCCACGGGTGCTTGTCGGCGTGGGCGTGAACGTCAACTCCCGCATCCAGGACTTTCCCGCCGAGGTGCAGTCCATTGTCACCACCGTACATGAGCACCTGCGCAAACCCATCCCGCTGCAGGAACTGCTGCCCCTTTTCGTGCAGGCGATCAGCGCGCGGGTGGCCATGCTCCGTGAGCACCGAGACGCGGTGCTGGCCGAGTGGCAGCGGTTTGACTATCTTGTCGGCAAAGACATCGTCTGCACGGCCGGTGCGGTCGTCCGCGAGGGCGTGGCCGCCGGCCTGACCGAGGAGGGGCGGTACCGGCTCCGTGACGGAGCCGGGGCTGTCCACGAAGTGATCGGCGGGCAACTCAGGCTCCGCCCGGATCCGGTACCTGCGAACCGGACCCTGCCTCCTTCCCTTTTTTCCTGATGGGTTGGCCCATGGACAAGAATCGACCCTTTTCCGCCCTGGTCGTCTCGGAAGACGCAAACGGCCAATTCCGGCGTGCCATCGTACAACGACGGATCGGCGACCTGCCGGACAACGAGGTGCTCGTCCGGGTGCGCTATTCCTCCCTGAACTACAAGGATGCCTTGTCCGCCACGGGGAACCGCGGTGTGACCCGGCACTACCCCCACACCCCGGGTATCGATGCCGTGGGCACGGTGGAGGCGTCCGCCAGTCCACAGTGGCGGGGCGGCGACGAGGTGCTGTGCACCGGGTATGACCTGGGGATGAATACCGACGGCGGCTTCGGCCAGTACATCAGGGTACCGGCATCCTGGCTGGTGCGCCGGCCGGAAACCCTGTCGCCGCTTGCCTGCATGCGCCTGGGCACCGCCGGCTACACCGCCGGGTTGTGCGTCCTTGGCCTTGAGGACAACGGCGTCCTGCCGGCCAGGGGACCGGTGCTGGTCACCGGGGCCACCGGCGGGGTGGGTTCCATTGCCCTGATGCTGCTCCATCGCCTCGGCTACGAGGCGGTGGCGGTCACCGGCAAGGCCAGCGCCCACGCCTCCCTGCGTTCGCTCGGCGCCGCTTCGGTGGTGGACCGGCAGGAACTGCTCAAGGATCGGGACAAACAACTGCTGCCCGCACGCTGGGCCGGGGTGGTGGACACGGTGGGCGGTGACCTGCTCGCCGTTGCCGTCAAATCCACCGGATTCGACGGGGTGGTGACCCTGTGCGGCAATGCCGCCTCGGCCGATTTGCCCCTCAACGTCTACCCGTTCATCCTGCGCGGGGTGCACCTGGTGGGGGTATACTCGGCCAACAGCCCGATGGAGCGACGTCTGCGGGTCTGGGAAAAACTGGCGGGAGAATGGCGACTGGACCTCGAGCCCATCAGCCGGGTCGTTTCCCTGCAGCAGCTCGAAATGGAAATAACCGCCATGCTGGCCGGTCGGACCACCGGCCGCTGTGTGGTCGATCTGGAGGCAGCGGCGTGACCATCGAACTGGCGAGAGAGGTGCTCACGGTCGAGTCCGAGGGGCTGCTGGCGGTCCGTGACCGGTTGGGCGAGGAATTCGTGCGGGCCGTGGATGTCATCATGGCCTGCCCCAGCCGGCTGGTGGTGACCGGAATCGGCAAGTCCGGTCTGGTCGGTCAGAAGATCGTGGCCACCCTCAACTCCACCGGCACGCCGTCCTTCTTCCTGCACCCGGTGGAGGCCATGCACGGCGACCTGGGCATGGTCGCCCCCACCGACGTGATCCTGGCCATTTCCTACTCCGGCGAAACCTCGGAACTGAATCGCCTGCTGGGCAGTCTGCGGGAGCGCGGCGTGCCGATCATCGCCCTGTGCGGGGTGGCCGAGTCGACCCTGGCCCGCCAGGCCCTGGTGACCCTGAATGTGGCCATCCCCCGGGAGGCCTGCCCGCTCGGCCTGGCGCCGACCACCTCGACCACGGCCACGCTCGCCATGGGCGATGCCCTGGCCGTGGCCCTGCTCAACCGCAAAAAATTCCGGGCCGAGGACTTCCGGCGCAACCATCCGGGCGGCAGTCTGGGGGAGAGGCTGAAGGTCGCTGTCGGCGAGGTGATGCTCACCGGCGAGAGCGTGCCGATGGTGCCGGTGACCGCCACCATGGAGGACGCCGTGGCCGAACTCAACCGCAAGAATCTCGGCGCGGTGTTCGTGACCGGCACCTCCGGCCAACTGCTCGGTATCGTCACCGATGGCGATATCCGCCGGCTGCTCTCCGCCGGGAAAAGCCTTGGTGCGGTGGACCTGGCCGGGGGGATGACCAGCAACCCGGTGGCCATCAACGGGACGCTGATGGCCGCCGACGCCCTCAGCCTCATGCAGCGGCACGAGATCACGGTGCTGGCGGTGGTCGGTGCACAGGGCCGGCTGCTCGGCATCCTGCACCTGCACGACCTGCTCGGCAAGGGCGAGTTCCGATTCCTCATCTGAACCGGCGGCTCAGCGCTGCGCCGGTCTCTCTGCCGGGGGAATGGAGCCCCTCACTTTTCCTTGTAGACCGACCATTGGTTGGTTTCCGCGTTGAAGCGGTAGAGGAGTTCGAGCTTGGCACTGCTGCCCTGGCTGCGCTCCACGCAGGAGAGGGTGTACACCCGGTCCCTGCCGATTTTTTTCAACAGGACCGCCCTGGGCTGAACCAGTTCCGACCCGGCGAAGGTGGGATAGTTGGTGCGGAAAAGGGCTTCGAAGTTTTTTTCCAGCCAGGCGATCTGCCGGTTCACTTCCTGCTGCGCCAGATCAACGCCGATCTGGGCGTTCACCTTGTCCGCCACCGCCTTGACCGCCTTGTCCTGCGCGTAGCCGCTGCGGCGGATCATCGTCAGGATCTCCCGCCGGCGGGAGACGGCACCGTTCAGGTCCCCCCGGTTTTCAGCCCGTTCCACCTGTTCCTGCACCCGGGCGAGACGCACCAGCAGCAGGGTCTTTTCCACCTTGGTCACCGATTCGGCCAGGGACTCGCCCCCGCTGGCCGCTTCCTCGGCGAGCAGCGCCAGCGCCTGCTGATACTCCCTGATGGCCAACTCCCAGTCCCGCTGCAGGTAGGCGGCCCGCGCTGCCGCCAGCATCCGGTAGAGCCGGGCGTTCACCAGCAGTTGGCGCACCTCCTCGCGCTCGCTGGCGCTGACCACTGCCGGGTTGGCGGTGATCAGCTCCCGGGCGCGCTCGAGCGAGGCAATGGTGTCCTGCCACTGCGCCTGGTCAAAGGTCTTTTTCGATCGATCGAGTTCCTGGCGAAACACCGCCGCGGTCAACCGGTGGGTGATGTCACTGGCCGTACTGCGGTCGGTCAGTTCTCCGGACAGGCGCAGGGCCTTGCGATACGATTCGGCGGCCCCGACCCAGTTCTTGCCCTGCTCGGCCTGTTCAGCCGCGGACAGGGTCCGGCGCAGTTCCAGGGTGCGCACGTCCTCCTCGATGGCCGCCCTGCGCTGCTCGAGTTTGTGGTCCCCGGCCAGTTGCAAAGCCTGCTGATAGAGGGCCAGGGCCTCGCCCGCCTTGTTCTCGGCGGCCAGGGCCCGGGCCCGGTCGGTCAGCGCCTGCACCTCCTGCAGGGCGGTGGCCGTGTCCACGGGAATGTACTCGCTCCCGTAGAGCACCTTGCCCTGCAGCCCCTCCTTGAGTTCCGGGGAATCGAGCAGGGCGGCGATTTCCCGGTCGAGTCCGGCCTTGCGAAAACGGAGGATGGCCAGGGGCTGCAAACCTGTCCGGGCCGCCTCGAGCGTTGCCTGGGCGCGGTCGAACTGCCGGGTGGCCAGCAGTTGCCGCGCCTTGCGGATATTGTCCTGCGACAGCTGCAGCGCCCCGTGGTCCCTGAACGCGAGCAGTCCGGCGCCTGCACAGGCGGCCGCGGCGAGGACGGCGAGGATAACCGCCCGGCTGGGCTTGGGCACCCGCTCCAGGCGCAGCCGCCATTTGCCCGGAGGCGGGGCGGGTGGTTGCGCCGGCGGTCTCCCGGGCGGCCGTCGGCCCGGCAGCAGGCCCTCCTCCTCGGAAAACTCGTCGTCGTCCGCCGCGCCCGCGGTGAGCTGGGACTGCTGAATCCGGGCCCGCAGGGCCTCGGCCCCCGGAGCGTCGACGGCGACGGCGAGCAGGTCGTCCACCACCTCGATGGCCTCGCGGTACTTGCCCAGTCCCTCCAACTGTTCGGCGAGCTTGAAGAACTGGTCCGTCTTGCGCAGCACCTTGCCGATCTGCTGCTGCATCTCCTCCCGGTCCGGGATGGCGGCGGTGGCGGGGATTTCGCCGAGCAGGCGGTTGGCGGTGAAAACCTTGCGGTCAGCGATGAGGTCGCGGATCTGCTGCACCTCCTCTTCGGCAACCTCCTTTTCCGGATCGAGGAAATCGTCGCTTTCCAGGCCCAGCGAGGCGAAGGTGTCTTCCGCCAGGGAAGCGGGCCGGTCCTGCGACTGCTCGATGTCGGCGAGGCTGAGGGTGTCCAGCGGCAGCTGGCCCTGGTGGGCAGCGTACCAGTCGGCAGCCTCCCGGTTGAAGGGTTCGTCCAACTGGTAGACGCTGCCACAGATCATCTCGCCGATGCGCAGGACCAGGTCGGCCAGGGATGGGTTCTGCTGCCAGTGGTCGGCGATGCGGAACGCCGCCGGGTCGACGTCCGGGTGAAAGATCGGGGTGAGCGGTTTGGCTATCGGGGCGAAATGCGGGTAGCCGAACGGCAGGCTGATGCGCACCTGGTGGTCGGTGCCGATACCCACCTCGCCGTCCTCTGCAGTGACGTAGCCGCGCAGATGGTAGGCCAGCTCGTAGTGGTCCGGCGGATCACCCTCCACCCTGAGGATGGTGATATGGGGATAGAGTTCAAGGAGTTCCTTGAGCTGTCCGTAATCATCGGCGAGCTGCTGTGAACCCGTGGTCATGAAATGGTTCCTCAGTGGCTGTCCACTGTTGTGCGACGTGTTCGGGGCGCGGGTCACGCGCGGTCCGGGGCAGGGCGGCGGTGACGCTCCGGCTGTATTCTATTGCATGGGAAAACGGGAAACAAGCGCCATCGGCCGGAAGGTTCAAAAAGGTGTCGAACGGCTCGGACAGGGCAGGCGGGGCGCTGAGGCCCCTGGCGCCAGCGGCCGATGCGGCCTGCGGCCCGTTCAGCCGTTGCCGGCCCGCTGGAACGGTTCCAGCGCGGCGATGGCCATGAAGCTGTCCACATGGTAGCGGGCGGGCAGGGCGCTGTTGCGGAAGGCGATCAGGTCCACCCCGACCCCGGCACAGTGCTCCCGGTCGATCTCCGAGTCGCCGATGTAGATGGTTTCCTCGGGTCGGACCTGGAAACGGTCGAGGATCATCAGGAGTCCGTCCGGCGCCGGTTTGGGCCTGGGGGCCACGGTGGCGGTCACCACCAGGTCGAACCAGGGCCGTAAGGCAAAGGTGTCGAGGATGGTGTCCATGGTGTCGGTCCGGTTGGTGGAGATGGCGGTGTGGTAGCGGGGCCGGATCAGGCGGAGAAAATCGGGCAGGTCGGGCTCCATCTCCATGTGGCGGAGGTAGGGGGTGTAGTCCAGGTGGCGACGGTACCGGTTCACCTCGGCCATGTCCACCTGGGGATGGTTGCGAAAGATGTACGCCACCGAGGTGAGCACGTTCTGCACATGCACGAAGTCCAGTTCGGCCTCGTTCATGGGCGGACAGGAGAAGGCGCGCAGCAGGTCGTTGTAGTAGGCCCGGTTGGCCTCCCGGGAACTGAACATGACTCCGTCACAATCAAAGACCACGAGTTTGAGCATAAGGACGATCCGTGGCGGGTTCAGCGGCCCTGGCCGCAGGTTTCCCGCGTCAGTTGAGCGAAGAAGGTTTCCATGAAGGCGTGGCGCTGTTGGGCCATCTCCCGGCCGGCCGCGGTGCGCATGTGGTCGCGCACCCGGGACATCTTCACCCGGAATTCCCGGTAGGCGGTGTCCTCCAGCGAGTAGGGCCGGGTGCTGGCCGGGTCGATGTCCGGGTTGTGCAGGCGGGCGCCGATCTGGCCGGCAAAGAGAAAGGCGCGAGCGATGCCCACCGCCCCGATGGAGTCGAGCTTGTCGGCATCGAACAGGATGTCCGCCTCGAGCGTGGCGGGATCGCTGGCGTCGCGGTAACGGTGGGCGCGGATGCAGTGACAGATCGCCGCCACGTCCGCCTCGGTGTAGCCCAACTCCCGCAGCAGCGGCTCGGCCAATTCGGCGCCGCGCTCGGCATGACAGATCCCACCGCGGCTGCGGCTTTCCTCGCGGCGGCCGATGTCGTGGAGCAGGGCGGCCGGGCCGAGGATTTCGAGTCGGGCGCCCAGGCGGCGGCCCAGGCTGAGCGCGGTCTGCAGCACCCGCTCGCTGTGGTCCGGGCCGTGCGAGCCGCCCTCGGCCAGGCAGAACGAGGCGCTCAGGGCCCGCAGCCGGTCCAGCAGGGCGTCGGTCAGCGCCGGGCTGGTGGTCATGCGCCGAAATATTCCTGCATCAGCCAGCGGACGGCGAGCAGCAGCAGTTCCTCGTCGTCACCGGCCAGCCCCTGGAGTTGCGCCGGGGTGAGCGGCCGGTTCAGGGCGATACGGCCGTCCACCATCTGCCGGCGGAACTGGTCCAGATCGTAGAGGGCGAGCATGTACTGGTCGAGCTGCATCCGGCTCGGGCGAAAGCTGCCGTCCTGGATGCTCGGGTGCTGGACCAGGGGCAGGAGGGCGTCATTGTAGCGGTTGTACAGATCGAGCCCCTGGCCGCGCAGGTAGTCGGCCACGCTCTGGGTACACTCTTCGGCAAAGCCGCGGCAATGTGGTTCCCGTACCTCCACCAGCGATTCGACGGGTGCCCCCTGGTCGGTTCGCGCCGCGCCCCGGCCGATGGGGTAGGCCCGGCAGCTGCCCGGCCGGTCCGGATAGACGGTGCAGCCGGTGGCGCAGACGAAGACGCAGCTGGCCCGGCCGTCATCCACCATGGTCAGGTAGCAGGTAGGGAAAAGCTGCGACTCTTCCCACTCGACGATCACGTACCGTTCGAGAAACTGTCCCGAGCTGAGGCCCAGGCTGCGTTTGAGGCGCAGCACGTCATACGGGGTCAGGGCGAGGTCCAATTCCCGGCAGCACTCGGTGAAACAGGCCACGCCGGGATGACAGGCAAAGGTGAAGGGGCGGTCGGCGGCGGTGGGCCGGATCTGCTGGGCGGAATCCGGTGTCGAATTCATTTGGTGCGATCTCCCTGGAGGACGAGCAGCGGACTGGCGACGAACACCGAGCTGAAGAAGGCCACGGCCATGCCGACGAGCAGGGCGAAAGAGAAGTCATGCAGGGTCGCGCCGCCGAAGAAGAAGAGCGAGGTGAGGCAGAACAGCACGCTCAAGCCGGTGATGATCGACCGGCCAAGCACCTGGTTGATGCTGTCGTTGATGATCTGGTAAAAGCTGCCCGCCCCTTCCTTGTGCATGTTCTCGCGGATGCGGTCGAAGATGACCACGGTGTCGTTGAGCGAGTAGCCGGCCAGGGTGAGCAGGGCGGTGATGATCAGCAGGTTGATCTCCTTGCCCGCCAGCCAGCAGATGCCGAGCACGGCGAGCACGTCGTGGAAGGTTGCCACCGTGGCCGCGACGCTGAAGCGGAAGTCGAAGCGCAGGGCCAGGTAGGCGATCACGCCGAGCATGGAGAGGACAACCGAGATGATCGCCTTGCTGCGCAGGTCGGCCGACACCGAGGCGCCGATCTCGGATTTGCTTTCCAGGGTGAATCCTGCACCGAATGGCTCTCCGGCGAGCGAGGCGGTGATGCGGTCGCTCAGGTTGCCGATTTTTTCTTCAGACTGTTTGACCTTGACGATCAGCTGGTTTTCGCTGGTCACCTGCTGCAGGTCGATGCCGCTGAACCCCTGGGCGCCGAGATGCCCGCGCACCTCCTCCAGCGAGAAGGGGGCGGCAGTGCGGTACTGGAGCAGGGTGCCGCCGGTGAAGTCCACGCCCATGTTGGCGTGGCCGCGGAGGATCTGCACGAAGGCGATCAGACCGAGCACCACCAGGGCGGAGGAGCAGGCGAAGGCGATCTTGCGGACGCCCATGAAATCGAAGCCGGTCTTGCCGATCATCTGCATGAAACCGACGCGCTTGAGCACTTTGAGGCTGAGCAGACTGTCGAACATCAGCCGTGAGAAGAACAGCACCGCGAACAGGTTGAACAGGATACCGAAGGTGAGGGTGATGGCGAATCCCTTGATCGGCCCGGTGCCGAACAGGAACAGCACCAGGGCGGTGATCAGGGTGGTGAGCTGACCGTCGACAATGGACCAGAAGGCCCGGTTGAAGCCGGCGTCCACGCCCGCGCGCATCGATTTGCCCAGGGCGAACTCGTCACGCATGCGTTCGTAGATGAGGATGTTGGCGTCCACGCCCATGCCCACCGAGAGGATGATACCGGCGATGCCCGGCAGGGTCAGGGTCGACCCCAGCATGGCCAGGCCGACGAACAGGAGCAGGATGTTGAAGGCCAGCGAGATGTTGGCAATGATGCCCGAGGTCCGGTAGTAGACGATCATGAAGAGCACCACCAGGAGCGCCCCGGCCAGGCCGGAATAGAGGCCGTCACGGATCGAGTCCTGGCCCAGGCTGGCGCCCACGGTCAGGTTCTGGATGACGTCCACCGGTGCCGGCAGGGCGCCGACGCGCAGGACGATGGCCAGGTCGGTGGCCTCCTCGTGGGTAAAGCTGCCCGAGATCTGGGCGCTGCCGCCGAGGATCTTCTCGCGGATCACCGGGGCCGAGCGGACATTCTCGTCGAGCACGATGGCCAGCCGCCGGCCGACGCTCTTTTCGGTGATGTTGGCAAACACCCGGCCGCCATGGCCGGTGAGATCGAGGCTGACGTAGGGTTCATTGAAGGTGCCGCCGATGCGGACCTGGGCGTTTTTCACCATTTCGCCGGTCATCAGCACCGGGGTTTCGAGCAGGAGCGGCACCCTGGACTCGCGCTTGGTCTGCGGGTCGACCACCTTTTCGAAAAAGATCTCGGTACCCTGGGGCAGGCGATTCTGCAGGGCGAGGTTGAGCTGGCGACGGCTTTCGCCCTCGCGCCACTGGCCGTTTTGGACCGTCTCGTCGATGAGTTGCGCCAGGTTGAGGCCCGCGGCCTCGGAAACCAGCTTGAACTCGAGCTGGGCGGTCTGGCCGATGAGGCTCATGGCCCGGTCCGGATCCTTGACTCCGGGCAGCTGGACAACGATCTGGTTTTCACCCTGGCGCAGGACCACCGGTTCGGAAACGCCGAACTGGTCGATGCGGTTGCGGATGATTTCCAGCGACTGGTTGACCGCGTTTTTGCGGATGTACTCAATTTCCTGACGGCTCAGTTGCAGGGTGACCCGCGGGAAGCTGCCCTCCTCCGCCTCCACCTGCGTTTCCAGGTTGGGAAACGAATCCTTGAGGATCTGTTTGACCGTGTCGATGGCGCCGGTATTGGGCAGGGTGAAGAGGATGCTGCCGGCAGTGCCCGAATCCATGCGCACCGCGTTGATGTTCTTTTCCGCCAGCGCCGCCTTGAAGTCCTGGGCCGACAGGTCCAGGCTGTTCTCCGCCGCCTTGTCCAGGTCCACCTGGAGGACGATGTGCATGCCGCCCTGCAGGTCGAGGCCGAGTTTCAGGCCTGCCGGCGCCATGTATTTCTTCCACCAGTCCGGCAGCCCGGGGTTGAAGGAGGGGAGCAGGGCCAGGGCGCAAAAGACAAGAAGCAGAAGGACGAGGCCGATCTTGAGTTTCAAACTGGAGTTCATGGATGAGTTCCTGTGCCTGTGCCAGGCGTGCAGCGGGGGAGTTGATTGTTGACCGAAAACGTTCGACTATACGACGAAGCCGGGTTTGCTGCAATGCCACGATGGCTTTTTGTCGTCGAAAGGACGAACGGACGGGGCGGGAGGATGGCCAAAGAGGGGCCGGGACGGCCGGCCGGAGGCGATCAGGCGGCGCGGTTGATGGCGGCGGCCATGCAGGCTGCGCCGAAGCCGTTGTCGATGTTGACCACGGCCAGCCCCGGCGAACAGCTGTTGAGCATGCCGAGCAGCGCCGACCAGCCGCCGGCGCCGGCACCGTAGCCGACGCTGGTCGGCACGGCGATGACCGGCGCCCCGGTCATGCCGGCCACCACCGAGGGCAGCGCGCCCTCCATGCCGGCAACGACGATGATCACCCTCGCCTGCTGCAGCAGGGCAGAGTGGGCGAGAATGCGATGGATGCCGGCAACCCCGGCGTCGTAGACGGTTTCCACCGGGTGACCGAACATGTGCAGGGTGATGCGCGCCTCCTCGGCCACCGGCAGGTCCGAGGTGCCGGCGGTGACGATGACCACCGTGCCGGTGGCCCGACCCGCGGGAATGTGGCGGTCGTTGCCGGTGAGGATCCGGGCAACGGGGTGGTAGGCGAGTCCGGCCAGGCGATCGCGGACCGCGGCCGCCTTGTCCGCATCGACCCGGGTGGCGAGGACCACCGAGTCGGTGCGCAAGAGGGCCGCGAGGATTTCGACCAACTGGTCCGCGCTCTTGTTCTCGCCGAACACCGCCTCGGGGAGGCCGGTGCGCAGGGCGCGGTGATGGTCCAGGCGGGCGGAGGCGAGCACCTCCACCTCCAGGCGGCGCAGCCGGTCGACGGCCTCGGGGATTTGCATGCCGCCGTCACGCACCTGCCGGAGCAGAGCGGTCAAGGTCTGTTCATCCATGGGGCAACCCTGTCAAAAATTTCCGGCCAATCTACCACCCGGCCGTCGGAGCGTAAACAGTTTACGGCCGCAGCCCCTTTTGTTAGAGTGGCCCACCGCGCCCAGACCCTGTGATGCCGCCGCCCGGCGAAGGAGTAGACCCCATGGCCAACGACAACCTGCCCCCCTGGCTGCACACCCTGCTGCGGGCCGAGTGTTACCCGCACCCGGCCCCGGATATCCGGCTCGTGCAGACGCATATCTCCTATGTGCTCCTTGTCGGTGACTTCGTCTACAAGTTCAAGAAGCCGGTGAATTTCGGCTTTCTCGACTTTTCCGCTGCGGACAGGCGGCACCACTACTGCGAGCAGGAACTGCTGCTCAACCGCCGTCTGTGTCCGGATATCTATCTCGGCCTGGTCGAGGTGACCGAGGAGAACGGTGGCTTCGCCCTGAACGGCAGCGGCCGGCCGGTGGAATGGGGTGTGCGCATGCGGCGCATGCCCGAGGAGCGGATGATGGTCAACCTCATCCGCACCGGCGGCCTGCTGGCGGAACACATCGACGCCCTGGTGGAGGTGCTCGCCGACTTCTACAGCCGGGCCGAGGGCGGGGAGGCGGTACGGCAATTCGGTACCGCCGAGGCGGTGGCGGTCAACGTGCTCGAGAATTTCGAGCAGACACGGCCCTTCCTCGGCCAGGGCGGCCTGGACGAGGCCCGGTTCGACCGGATCGCCATCGCTGCCCGGGACTTCCTCGAGCGGAGCGACCTGTTCCGGCAGCGGATCGACGAAGGTCGCATCCGCGACTGCCACGGTGACCTCTACTCGGCCAACATCTGTCTGGCCGACAAGGTCTATATCTACGACTGCATCGAGTTCAATGAGCGGTTCCGCTTCAGCGACGTGGCCAGCGACGTGGCCTTTCTCGCCATGGACCTGGATTTCCACGGACTGGAAGCCCTGTCGCAGCGTTTCATCGACCGCTTCGTCGCCCGGACCAATGATTCGGGCCTGCTGACCATGCTCGATTTCTACAAGGGGTACCGCGCTTACGTGCGCGGCAAGATCGGCCTGTTCACGGCGGCCGATCCGGCGGTGGACGCCGGGGTGCGGGCCGCCTGCCTGGAGGACGCGGCCCGGTATTTCACCCTGGCGGAGCGGTATGCAGCCCGCTGAGGTCTGTCGGCACGGGGCGGAGGGCGCCGGAAAAGCGGTGGTCGTCTTCTTCGGGATGATCGCCTCGGGTAAATCGACCCTCGCCCAGGCCTGGGCACAGCAGCACCGGGCACCGTACTACAACACCGACCGGGTGCGCAAGGAACTGGCCGGCCTGCAGCCGACGGAACGGCGGCCGGAGGCGGCCGATGAGGGCATCTACGCCGCCGGGTTCACGGAGCGAACCTACCGGACCATGCTCGAGCGGGCGGCGGCGGATTTTTCCCGGGGTGCGGGGATGGTGGTCCTTGACGGCTCCTACAGCCGGCGAACGGACCGGGAGGCGGTGCGGCGGATGGCGGCAGGGTGCGGGGCGCGGGGCGTGTTCGTCCTCTGCTCCTGTTCCGCAGGGGAGGTACAACGCCGGCTCGCCCTGCGCGCCAGGGATCCGCGGGCGGTTTCGGACGGGCGCTGGGAGATCTATCTGCGTCAGCAGGAGGTTTTCGAGCTGCCGGATGCAGGGGAGCGGGACTGCCTGCGCATCGATACCGAACAGGAAGTCACCGCCCTGCTGGCCGCACTGACAGGCCAACTCGGCCGTTGAGCGGAGAAAAACTGCGGGCTTGATTTATTCCGGTGCCCGGCCGGGTTCCTCCCGGGATACGGGTACCCTGCCGGTGTCCTCGGATTCTTCCCCGCTTTCGCGGTCTTCCGGAGCCTTGGTCATGAATTCGGGCAACCATTTGCGCAGCCCGGTGGACGGCGGTTTGCCGGCCTGCAGCCGTTCGAGCAGGGCCTTGGCCTGGCCGGACACGCTGGCGTCGGGGTACATGGCCAGCAGGTATTTCAGCCGGTGCTGCGCCTCCTCGTACTTTTCCGAACGCACGTAGAAATCGGCGACAAAATACTCGTGATTGGCGATGAAGTCCCTGGCGTCCTTGATCCGACCCTTGGCTTCCTTGGAGTAAGGTGACTGCGGGTAGGCCTGGATGAGGCGGGTGAACGACTTGATGGCCTCCTGGGCGCCGCTCGTATCCCGGTCGATGCGGTCACTGCGCATGAAGTCGCACATGCCTATCTGGAACAGGACATACGGCATGGCCTCGTTGGTGGGGTGGCGTTCTTCGAACCCCTTGTACAGGGTCTTTGCCTCCGGGTACTGCTTGTTGTAGTAGTGGGCGTCGGCAGCCTTCAGTTCCGCCAGCATGGCCGGGGCGCTGAAAGGGTGCTCGTCGAGGATGGTGTTGAAGGCCTTGATGGCGGTGCTGTAGTCGCCGACATCGTAGGCGTCCATCCCTTCGACGATGAGGGTTTCCGGGGCCTTGGATTTCGGTTCCTCGTCCTCGCCGAACTTGAAACTGCTGAACATGCCGTCGAAGGTCGAACACCCCGGCAGCAGGGTCGCGGCCAGAAGGAGAAGCGCCAGCAGGAAGGGCCTGCAGCCGCTTGCGGGTCGTTGCCTGGGCTGCCTCATGGGGGGCCTCACAGTTCGCTGCAGTTGAGGGGTTGAACCGGCGCCTGGTTGCCGAGGTAGTGCTCGGCCGAGAGTTCGGCCACCGCGCCTTCGCCGGCGGCATTGATGATCTGACGGAACCGTTTGCTGCGGATGTCGCCGGCGGCGTAGACACCGGGCAGGTTGGTGGCCATTTCCTCGTCGGTGACGACAAACCCGGCGGAGTCCGTGTGCAGTTCCGGCGGCAGCAGATCGCTGTTGGGCATCACCCCGATGAGGACGAAGATGCCGGTGACCTTGAGGGTCGATTGCTCGCCGTTGTTGTCACGCAGGAGGAGTTCCGCCACGCCGCTCTTGTCGCCCCGGATTTCCGCAACCTGGGTGTTCCACAGGAAATCGATCTTGGGATTGCAGAAGGCCTTTTCCTGAAGGATCTTGGTCGCGCGCAGTTCGTCCCGGCGGTGGATCACCGTGACCCGGGTGGCGAACTTGGTCAGGTGCAGGGCGTCCTGGATGGCGGTATTGCCGCCGCCGACCACGGCGATCTCCTGGTTGCGGTAAAAGGGGCCGTCGCAGGTGGCGCAGTAGGAGACGCCGCGGCCGCTCAGTTCAAACTCGCCGGCAACCCCCAGCCTTCTCGGCCTGGCGCCGGTGCAGAGGATGATGGTGCTGGCGGTCAGGGTTTCACCGTTTTCCAGGGTGACGGTCTTGATCTCACCGGCCAGGTCGAGCGAGGTGATGACCGCGAACTTCTTTTCCAGGCTGAAACGGTCGGCGTGCGCGGTCATCTTGTCCATCAGGTCGAAGCCGGACACGCCTTCGACGAAACCGGGAAAGTTGTCCACCCAGTCCGTGACCAGCACCTGGCCGCCGGTGGCCCCTTTTTCGACCAGCAGGGTCTTGAGCCGACCGCGGGCCGCGTACAACCCGGCCGTCAGGCCCGCGGGCCCGCCACCGACGATGATCAGTTGATACTGTGCCTGCAGCATGGCTCCGTGCGTGGAAAAAGAAAGCACGATCGCACCATTGGGGTGCGACCGTGCCTGGCGGGAAAATCAGATGACTTTCTTGATCAGATCCTGCAACTGGGTTTTGCCCACGGCCCCGGTGATCTGGTCGACCACCTCGCCGCCCTTGAAGAGAATGAGGGTGGGAATGGCGCGGATGCCGAATTTGCCGGGGGTGGCCGGGTTGTCGTCGACATTCATCTTGGCAATGACCACCTTGCCTTCGAACTCTTCGGCAAGCTCGTCGATGACCGGGCCGATCGCCTTGCAGGGACCGCACCAGGGCGCCCAGAAGTCTACCAGGCAGGGCGTGGCGCTGCCCACGATTTTGCTTTCGAATTCGCTGTCAGAGATATGCAGTACCTTGTCGCTTGCCATGGCTGTCTCCTTGTGCGTGTCCGCCGGGGGGGTATCCTGTGCGAAAATTTTATGAATTCTACGTGGTTAGATGCTGAATGGATGGATCAGCGGCCATTCTACCTTGCAGGGTGGTCGGTGACAAGAGAAAATTGAGCGCAGGCCGTGCCGGGCCGGGGAGAGAGCGGTGTGCGGGTGTTTTTGCTTTTGACATTCGCCACATCCACATGCTATCTTTCCCTTCTTTTTAATCCCTCTCCGAGCAACCCGCATCCCGCACACCGCATCGTTCTTCCCGATTCAGAGAGTATTATGAACACCGACCAGTCTGCCCTTCTGTTCGCCCAGGCCAAGACCCTCATTCCCGGCGGCGTCAACTCGCCGGTCCGGGCCTGCCGTTCCGTCGGCTGTGACCCGCTCTTTGTCCGCAGGGCGGAGGGGTGTTTGATCACCGATGTGGACGGCAACGAATTCATCGACTTCGTCGGTTCCTGGGGGCCGATGATCCTCGGGCATGCCCATCCGGAGGTGGTGGCGGCGATCCGGCGCACCGCCGGCGACGGCACCAGTTTCGGCGCACCGTCACCCCTGGAGGTGGAACTGGCGGCCATGGTCTGCCGCTCGGTGCCCTCGATGGACAAGGTGCGGTTCGTCAGTTCCGGCACCGAGGCCACCATGAGTGCGGTTCGCCTGGCGCGGGGCTACACCGGTCGCAAGGTGGTGGTCAAATTCGACGGCTGCTATCACGGCCACGCCGACACCTTTCTCGTCCGCGCCGGGTCCGGGGTGATTACCCTCGGCATTCCCGGCAGCCCGGGCGTGCCTGAGGATATTGTCAAAAACACCCTGTCCATCCCTTATAACGACCAGCAGACACTCGAGCGCACCCTGCGCGACGGGAGCCTGGACATCGCCTGCGTGATTGTCGAGCCGGTGGCCGGCAATATGGGGGTGGTCCCGCCGGCGGAGGGTTTTCTGCAGACCCTGCGCCAACTCACCCGGGAGCTGGGCATCGTGCTCATCTTCGACGAGGTCATCACCGGCTTTCGGCTGGCGCTTGGCGGGGCCCAGGAACGGTTCGGCATCACCCCGGACCTGACCTGCCTGGGCAAGATCATCGGCGGCGGTCTGCCGGTGGGGGCCTATGGCGGCCGGGGCGATATCATGGACCAGGTGGCACCGGACGGTCCGGTCTACCAGGCCGGAACCCTGTCCGGCAACCCGCTGGCCATGGCGGCCGGGCTGGCCATGCTCGAGGTGGTCCGCCGGCCGGGATTCTATGCCGAACTGGAGGCCAAGAGCGACTGGTTCGCCGGCGAAATGGCGGGAATCCTCGCCCGGGTGGATGTGCCCGCCGTGCTCAACCGGGTCGGGTCGATGATGACCTGCTTTTTCACTCCGGATCCGGTACACGATTACGAATCGGCCATGCGGGCCGACACCGACCGGTACGGGCGCTATTTCCGGGCCATGCGGGACGGTGGCGTCTGGCTCGCTCCCTCCCAGTTCGAGGCAGCCTTCATCTCGGCGGCCCACGGTCGCGACCACCTGGAAAAGGCGCTGTCCGTGACTGAATCGTCATTCAAAAAACTGATGGTTTAGTTAAAAAAATATTGCGCTTGGCCGGGCTGCATGCTACCTGTAGCACCAATTGTCCGGCCGGCCTGGAGCTCTGTGCAATGTCTGAAGAACGAAGGGAAATGTTCCGGCAGTTGGCGGTCTACAGCCATGTGGGCATGACCTTCGTCTTCTCCATCCTGGTGGGTTTCGGGATGGGCTGGCTGCTCGACAACAAGGTGTTCAACGGCCGCACAGCCCCGTACCTCACCTTCGTTTTTCTCGGTCTCGGAATTATCGCCGGGTTCAGGCAGCTCTGGGAACTGACCAGGACGATCAAGGATGACTGACCGGGTGCCACCGGGCCCATCCGGAGCCGAGACCGGGCCGGATCTGGTCCGCAGGGTCATGATTTTCAGTTGGCTGTTGACCCTCGTCCTGACGGCGGTCGGCTGGTACGTGTACGGCGGGGTCTTCGCCCGGTCCGTGCTGGCGGGCGGTTGCCTGGTCAACGGCAGTTTTCTGCTGCTGCGCTACGATGCCCGCCGGTTGACGCGGCGCATCAGCAGCGCCGGCGAACAGCAGGACGCGGTCAGCCGGGCGGAAACCGTCCGGTTTTTCATTCATTTTTTCGCCAGGCTGGTTGTGCTGGGCCTGCTGCTGTTTGTTCTGGCCTCGAAGATGACCATCGATGTGATCGGTCTGACATTGGGGCTCGCCACGGTCATGTGCAGTATCGTCATTATCGGCTTGATCAGGAAGACAAGCCGGCTGCCGAGCAAAGTCTGAGGAGAAGGTAGGTCATGGAACATCCGATATTGTTTATTTCGTTGATTCTGCAAGGTCTGGGACTGCCGGTGCCGCACACGCCCATCGGTCACACCCTCCTGGAAAAACTTTGCGCGCCATACATGACCTACACCTGGATGGTCATGATCTTCCTCATCATCGTGCCCAAACTGACCATGGGCAAGTTGGAGATGAACCCGGGCAGCGGCCAGAATTTCTGGGAGGTGATGATCGGCGGCCTGATGGATTTCTTCACCGAAAACCTGGGGGAGAAGGGTGCGAAAATGCTCTTCCCGATGATGGCCACCTTTTTCTTCTACATCATCATCGCCAACATGATCGGGCTGATTCCCGGTTTCATGTCGCCCACCTCGAGCCTGAACATCACTCTGGCCATGACCCTGATCGTCTGGGTGACGCATCATGTGCTCGGGTTCAGATACCATGGTCTGAAATACTACAAGCATTTCATGGGTCCGAGCAAGGCGCTGGCGCCGTTCATGTTTCTGCTCGAGCTGATCAGTAACTTCGCCCGTATGATCTCGCTCTCCATGCGTCTTTTCGGCAACATCCTCGCCAAGGAAGTACTGCTGGGCGTCCTCTTCATGCTCGCCGGCGCCTTTTTCGCGCCCCTGCCGATCCTCTGCCTCGGCGTCTTGGTGTCGGTGATCCAGGCGGTGGTTTTTGTCCTGCTCAGCCTGCTGTACTGTGCCGGGGCCATGGAACACGCCCATTAAGAAAAAATTACGGTTCCGTTCATCGGAGAAGAAGGCCAACTTCATAGAATCATTACACGGAGGAACACAACAATGGACAAACTCACTCTCGGCCTGATCTGTATCGGCGCTGCCCTCAGCATCGGTCTGGCTGGATTCGGTGCCGGCATCGGCATGGGCAACGGTCTGCGCGGTGCCTGTGAAGGCGTGGCCCGCAATCCGGAAGCCAAGGGCGCCATCACCACCACCATGATCCTTGGTATGGCTCTCTGCGAGTCCATCGCCATTTATGGTCTGGTCATCGCCTTCATCCTGCTCTACGCCAACCCCTTCAAGGCGGCGCTCGGTCTGTAAGCCGAAAACTGCAAGGTTGCAACAAGGGCTGCGGCATCTGCCGCAGCCTTTTTTTTATCCGACCACCTCCTCTTGCCCGGAAACGATCCCTGGGTGTCTCGCCTGCCTGGTGGTGATGCCGCCCGACCGGAACGCAGCGCGCCTCTTCGGGTGTGTTCGGGGCAGCAGTGACCGGGTCCTGGTCCTGGCAAGAGGGACAATCGGCGGCGGAAACTTTCCACGGCTGACGTCAAGATGGTGCACCAGTCCTCGCCGGCAGAGCCGGTGGGGGGCACCATCCAATCCCTGCTGCAGGATAGAGTATGAAAACGATGTATCTGGTAAGTCTGGGGTGCCCCAAAAACCTGGTGGATTCGGAGGTGATGCTTGCCGCCCTGGAACAGGACGGCTACGCCGTGGTCGACGATCCGGAACAGGCCGACCTGCTGCTGGTGAACACCTGCGGGTTCATTCGTCCGGCGGTGGAGGAGGCCATCGATACCATCCTCGACCTGGCCCGCTACAAGGCAGGCGCTCCCGGAAAACGGCTGGTGGCAACGGGTTGCATGGTGCAGCGGTACGGAGCCGAACTGGCCGCGGAACTGCCCGAGGTGGATCTCTTCGTCGGCCTGGATGATTTCCCGGAGATTGGCCGGCTGCTGCAGACCGCTTCTGCCGCGGGACGGGTTGTGACCCGCCCCGGTGCGGCCAGGTACCTGATGGACCGCACCGCGCCGCGGCGGGTCTCGACGCCGCCCCACCGCTCCTACCTGAAAATCACCGAGGGCTGCGACAACCGCTGCTCCTACTGCATGATCCCCGCCATTCGCGGTCGACTGCGCAGCCGCCCCGTGGAGGACCTGGTGGCCGAAGCCCGGTCCCTCGAACGCAGCGGCGTCCGTGAACTGTCGCTCATCGCCCAGGATCTCACCGCCTATGGCAGGGATTTCGGTCAGCCTGACGCCCTGGTGGATCTTCTCAAGAACCTGCTCGACCAGACCGCCATCCCCTGGTTCAGATTGCTCTATCTCTACCCGTCAGGCGTGAGCGAGGCGTTACTGAAACTCATGGCCACCCAGCCGCGGATCCTGCCCTACCTGGACATCCCTTTCCAGCATGTGAGCGACCGGATGCTGCACCGGATGCACCGCCATTATGGCGTGGCCATCCTGGACGAATTGGTGGCGCGGATCCGTGGTTTCCTGCCTGAATGCGCCATCCGGACGACCATGCTGGTCGGCTTCCCCGGTGAGACCAAGGCGGATGTGGAGCAGTTGATCGAAGCCCTGGAACGCTGGCAACTCGACCATGTCGGCGTATTTCCCTATGAGGACGAGGAGGGCAGCGCCGCGTACGAACTATCCGGCAAGATCGAAGAGGAGGAAAAGGCGGCGCGCTACCGACGGGTCATGGAGGCCCAGGCGACCATCAGCCGCAACCGGCTGGGCCGGTTTGTCGGCAGGACGGAACAGGTACTGATCGAAGGGGTCAGCAGAGAAAGCGAACTGCTGCTGGAAGGGCGAACCCGCTTTCAGGCGCCGGATATTGACGGGTGCGTGCTGATTACCGCGGGCCAGGTGAATTCCGGCGACCTTGTGCCGGTGCGCATCACCGAGGCGCATGTGTACGACCTTGTCGGGGAGGTGGTCGATGGCGAAGCGGGCTCCGCACCATGAGCACAGAGCGGTTCGAAGCGGGTCAGATGGCCTCCCCGCGGTTCACCTGTTCGCGGAGATCCTTGCCCACCTTGAAGAACGGCAGCTTTTTCGGTTTGACCTTGATTTTTTCCCCGGTTTTCGGGTTCCTGCCTGTATACGACTGATATTCCTTGACAACGAAACTGCCGAAGCCGCGGATTTCGATGGACTCGCCCCGGGCCAGCGCATCGCTCATCGTTTCGATGATCGTGTTGGTTATCGATGCGGCCTCTCGGAGAGGAATGTTCATTGCTTCGGCGAGCGCTTCGATCAGTTCGGATTTATTCATACTTCTCTTTCCTCCAGCATGTTGTGGGGGAGTGGCAGAAAAACGCATGGTTACCGCCCGAAACCCGTCGCGGTTGGTGGCGCGAGTCGCTCGACGAAGCCATTCCGCATCATGAAGAAAATTTAAGCAGGTATGTTTTTGATTGTAAAGGGAATTTTTCCGGAAAATATTTTTTTCAGGTCATCCATGGAGAGTATCCGGTATTTGCCGGGGGCCAGCCTGCCCAGCCGCAGCTGGCCGTAGGCGGTTCGTTTCAGGTGGATGACCCGATGGTTGATGGCCTGGAACATTTTGCGCACCTGCCGTTTCTTGCCCTCATGGATGACCACCTCCACCAGGGTACGCTGGCCCCGACGGTCCAGCACCCGGATGTCAGCCGGCCGGGTTCGCTGGCCGTCGATCTCCACTCCCATCTCCAGGCGTCGCAGTTCCTCCGGGGTCGGCGAACCCACGACCAGGGCCTCGTAGGTCTTGTTCACCTCGTATCGGGGATGGAGGATGAAATTGCCCAGTTCCCCGTCGTTGGTCATGAGCAGGGCACCCTCCGTGTCCAGGTCGAGCCGACCCACGGGAAAGAGACGCTGGGGGAAGTCGGCGACCAGGTCGACCACCACCGGCCGTCCCTGCGGGTCAGCCAGGGTGGTCACATACCCGGCTGGCTTGTTGACGAGGACGTATATTTTCTGCTCGAAATTGATGGGCTGGCCGTTACAGGCAACCACGTCCCGCGACGGGTCGACCTTCAGGCCCATGGTCTGCACCACCTGGCCGTTGACCGTGACCCGGCCGCTGCGGATCAGTTCCTCCGCTCCCCTGCGGGAGGCGACGCCAGCCCTGGCGAGGATTTTCTGCAGTCGTTCGAGCATATCGGTCCGCCGCGGGGGATGCGCTTGCAGGCGCAGTGGGGTGGGGAACGCCCATGAGGGCGGGTCAGCGATAGCGTGCCGGCAGGATGCGGTCGATTCTGTCGTCCACCAGTTTCCTGGTTGCCGGGTCGACCTCGAGAACCTCCGTATACCAGGGCTTCATCCGGCAGTCGAAGACAATGGGCGGTTCCAGGCCGACATGGAAACGGTGCAGCGTTTGTCTGCGACCATGGATGTCCGCGGCCGGTTCGAAGCGGGTGAAGAAGGTCCAGAGGAACTCCTGCAGGGAGGCGGTGGCTTCGGCAGAGGAATCGACGAGCAGTACCACCGGCCAGATGGCCACGCCCGGATGGTTGGCGAGGCGGCCCGGCAGGTCCGGCGCCGATTCGTAGGACGGTCCCTCGACCACCAGGGTGCCCGGCAGGTAGGCCACCGGCCGCGCACATTCCTCCGGCAGTGAACCGGTGAAGGTTTCCGGCAGGTCCCGACGCTTGGCCTGGCCCAGGCCGAGCATCATGGCCTTGGACCCCTTGTTGACCGAGGGGCCGGTGTAATCGAGGGTATCCTGGGAGACATTGGCGAACACGAACAGGTCCCGGTCCCACTGGATGCGCTCGAGGATGTGCTGCCACAGGCGCGGGAAATGGCCCACGTCGATGCTGCCGTCGGTGATGAGCAGAAACTTGGTGAGTGACAGTTGGCCTTCGCCCAGGATGCGCAGCCCGGCGGCAAAGGCCTCGCGCGGGTAGCGGTCGGTGACCCGGGCAGCGGCCAGGCAGTGGAATCCGGTCTCGCCGAAGGTTTTCAACTGGAGCACCCCTTTCATGACCAGGGGGAACAGCGGCGAAAGCAGGTCCTGGAGGAAATCGCCGATGAAATAATCCTCCTGCCTGGGCCGGCCCACCACCGTGGCGGGATAGATGGCGTCCCGGCGGTGGTAGAGGTGGGTGGTCTGGAAGACCGGGTACTCGTGCTGCAGCGAGTTGTAGCCGTAATGGTCGCCAAAAGGGCCTTCCGGCCGGCGCAGGTGGGGCGGCACCACCCCCTTGACCGCGAACTCGGCCTCGGCCACGAGACGATGACCGCCCTTCGGGTCATCGGCCATGGCCAGTTTGCTGCCCATGAGCAGGGAGGCAAGCAGCAACTCCGGGATGTTCTCGGGCAGCGGGGCGATGGCGGCCAGCATCAGTGCGGGTGGACCGCCGATGTAGAGGGTCAGGGGCAGGTCCTGGTTCGTCTGTTCGGCGGCCCAGTAATGGTACCCCCCTCCCTTGTGGATCTGCCAGTGGATGCCGGTGGTGGTGTCGTCGAACCGCTGGACGCGGTACATGCCGAGATTGTGTCCCGAGCCGTCCGGGTGTTCGGTGTAGACCAGGGGCAGGGTGACGAAGGCGCCTCCGTCGGAGTGCCAGGAAGTGAGCAGGGGCAGGGAACCGAGCCGGGCCGGCCGCTGGCAGCAGTCGAGCACGGGCGCCGTGCGGACCTGTTTGAGGCCGATGCGCATGCCCTCGGTGAAGAGCGAGCGGCGCTGCCACAGGCCGCCGAGGGTGGGCGGCAGGGCGTGTTCCACCAGGTCGACCAGGCCGCGGACAAAGTCCAGCGGCCGACGGCCGAAGGCCATTTCGAGCCGCTGGTTGGTGCCGAACAGGTTGGTGACCACCGGGAAGGCGGAATCCTTGACCCGGGTGAACAACAGGGCCGGACCGCCATGGGCGATCACCCGACGGTGGATCTCGGCGATCTCCAGGTGGGGGTCCACCGGTTCATCGATGGTCAGCAGTTGGTCGTTGCGACGGAGCAGTTCGAGATAGTCACGCAGGTTGACAAGTGCAGGCATGGGGGGGTATCCGCCGAAGGCCGGGCCAACGGGTCAGTGATGGTGATGCTCCTCGCCGAGGAACAGGTTGTGGTATTCCTCGCCGCTCAGGTGGTTGCGCATGATCTCAGTGAGCAGGTCCACCACCTGGTGGATCTCCTCCTCGCGCATGCGCGGCGCCAGCGTGCCGAGCAGGCGGTCCTGGCTGAACAGCCTGAGGAAGGTGACAAGGGATTGTTCGTCCGTGCTGCGGTCCAGGCCGAAAAGCATGGCGTGCTCCGAAAGGGTGGGATCAGCCCGCGAGGACTCGCCACCACACCTTGCGGTTGCGCGGGCCGTCGTATTCGCAGAGAAAAATGCGCTGCCAGGTGCCGAGCCGCAACCGCCCCCGGTGCACGAGGACGGTGGCGGAGGAACCGGTGAGCAGGGTCATGAGGTGGGCCGGCGAGTTGCCCTCGGCGTGCCGGTAGGGGTAATCGCCGGGAACAATGCGCTCGAGCGCGCCGAGCAGGTCGTGCCGCACGTCCGGGTCGGCCCCTTCGTTGATGGTAATCCCGGCGGTGGTGTGCGGGTTGTAGAGGACCAGGACGCCTTCCGTGACCCCCGTCGCCGCCACCTCCTGCTCCAGCCGGGCGGTGAGGTCGATCATTTCGTGTCGCCTGGTGGTGGCGACGGTGAACTCACCTGCCGGCATGGTCACCCGAAATCGAACGGATCAGGGCTGCTGCAATTCCCACTGGCCGTATTCGTTGCGGCAGGCGGTGCTGTAGGTTCGCTCCGGCCGACCGTCGATGATCGCCTCGATTTCCGCCCGTCTGCACACCCGGCGGCTCGAGGGTTCCTGGTAGGCGGGCTGCGGCGTGACCGTGTACTGGTTGCCGGTGTCCGGGTTCACCCAGGTGGAGCGCTGGTTGGATACGCCCCGCTCGTACATGTGGTCGAGCTGCTGACGGTCGTATTTGTCCATTTCGCTGCCGACGATGTAGCCGAGCATGGTGCCGACCGCGGCGCCGATGAGGGTGCCCTCGGTATTATGGCCGATCGCCTGGCCGATGAGGGCGCCGGCCGCAGCCCCGCCGACCGCGCCGGTCTGCCCCCTGTTGGCGCAGGAGGCAAGCAGCAAGAGGGACAGAAGGGCCAGGACGCTGACATATTTCATGAAGATTCTCCCTGTGCGGATGCGGTTTGCTTGAGGGCTGCCGGCAGGTCTTTGGCCGGTTGCACCCCCAGTGCTTTCAGTGCTTCGGTGCGGGCGATGATGTTGCCCTGGCCGGTGGCCAGGCGGTTTCTCGCGGTGTGCCACGCCTGCTGCGCCTGGTTGAAACGGAGGCCGATTTCCTCGAACGCTTCGGCGAAGCCAACGAGTTTATCATAAAGATTCCCGGCTTGTTTGGCAATGGCTAAACCGTTGCGGTTCTGCTCGTCCATCCGCCAGAGGTGATGAATGGTGCGCAGAATGGCCAGCAGGGTGGAGGGGCTGGCCAGTACGACCTTGCGGTTCATGGCGTGTACGAGGAGTTCCGGCTCCTGTTCCACGGCAAGCTGGAAGGCCCCCTCGACGGGGATGAACAGCAGGACGAAATCGAGCGAGCCAAAGCCGGTCAGCCGCTGATACTGCTTGGACGAGAGCGAGGCGACGTGTCGTTTGATCGAGTCGAGGTGCTGGCGGATGCAGGTTGCCCGCCCGGCTTCGTCCTCGGCCTGGTGAGCGTTCGCGAAGGCCTTGAGCGAGACCTTGGCATCGATGATGATGGTTCGGTTTTCCGGCAGGTAGACGAGTGCGTCCGGCTGGTAGGCGGCGCCGTCTTCACCCTTGAGGTGCACCTGCACCGCGAATTCCCTGCCGCTGCGCAGCCCGGAGGCCTCGAGCAGCCGGGTGAGCACCATCTCGCCCCACAACCCCTGCAGTTTGTTCTTGCCGCGCAGGGCCTCGGCCAGGTTGGCGGCCTCGCTGCTCACCTGCTGGTTGAGCTCTTTGAGGTGGTGGATTTCCCGAAGCATTGAAACGCGGTCCCGCGCCTCCCGGTCGTGAACATCCTCGACCCGTCGCTTGAACTCGGTCAGCTGATCGTGAAAGGGTCTGAGCAGGGCGTTCAGAGCGGATTCATGCCGCCGGTTGAGGGTTGCCTCCTTTTCGTTCATGATTTCCCCGGCCAGCAGCCGAAAATCCTGCTCGATCTGCCGGCGGGTGCGGGCCAGCAGCGTTTCCCTTTCCTCCACCTGCTGGCGCATGACATTGCAGGCGGTCTGCAGGGAGGCGTTCTCGATGTCGATCTCCCGGCACTCCCTGGCCAGCTGGTTACGCTCCTGGCGCAGCTGCTCGAGTTCCTCGCCAAGCTGGCCGACTTCCTTTTTCGCCTGTTCGAGGCGCAGGGCGAGCACCAGCCGGTGCCGCTGGCCGCGGCCGAGGAGGATCAGCAGGGGCAGGACGAGCGTCACCACGCCCGCCCCCAGGCCGACGGCCAGGCTGAGGGGGTGGAGCTGGTCGAGAAGAGGCAGGAGATCGTTCACGCGGGGCGGCGGGGGCGGGTGGCCGGGGGGTCAGCGGACCCGGAAGAGGCGGCGCAGTTCCTCGAGTTCTTCGAGAAGATCGAGCGCCAGGGCGCAGCCCGGCAGGTTGACGCGGAGATCGTGCTGCAGCCGGACCGCGGTCTGTACCCGCCTGATGGCCACGCAGGTGAAACGCCAGTCACCCGGGGAGAGACCTTCCGGGGTGATGATGCCCTCCTCGACCATCTCGTGGATGACCTCCGCGGGAACACCGCACAGCCGGCACAGGTCGGCCAGGGTGCAGCGGGTGTCTTCGTTCAGGATCATGCCCTGGAGATACATGGTCTGCTCGGTCATGTCAGCGCCCCATCGCAGCACGCGGGTTGAACGGCAATTTTTCCGCCATGGCCCGGTACAGTTGCCGCTGTTCTTCGGTTTTCGCCTCGGGCACGACGATCTGCAGGGTGACGATCTGGTCGCCCCGATTTGTGCCGGCACACAGTCCCTTGCCCTTGAGGCGGAGCTTTTTGCCCCCCTGGGAGCCGGGCGGAATCTTCACCTGGACATCGCCGCCCAGGGTGGGCACGGTGAGCGTGGCGCCCAGCGCCGCCTCCCAGGGGGCCACCGGCAGGGTGAGGTGGATGTCGCGCTTCTCGGCATGGAACAGCGGGTCCTGGGCGAAGACGATCTCCAGGTAGAGATCGCCGGCCGGGCTGCCGCCGTAACCCGGCATGCCCTGACCCTCCAGGCGGATGCGCTGGCCTTCGACGATACCCTTGGGGATGGCCACGTGCAGCCGGTGGGGGCTGGTGGTCACATGCCCGGAGGGGTCGACCACCGGGCGAGAAAGTGTGATGGTCTGCCGGGCCCCGTGATAGGCGTCGGCCAGCGGGATGACGATCCTGGCGTGCTGATCCTCGCCCCGCATGCGGAAGGTTTGCTGCCGCCGGCCGGTGGCGTGGTCGTGGCCGAACAGCGATTCGAAGAAATCGCTGAACCCGCTGGCATCGCCACCGGTGTAGCCGGCGCCGCGGAATTCGAAGCCGGCATCCCAGTTGGGCGGCGGCTCGAAAGGATCGCCGTTTTGCCAGTTGGCGCCGAACTTGTCATAAGCGGCCCGTTTCTCCGGGTCCTTGAGCACCTCGTAGGCCTCGCCGGCATCCTTGAACCTGGCCTCGGCATCCCTTTCCTTGCTGACGTCGGGATGGTATTTCCGCGCCAGTTTGCGGTAGGCCTGCTTGATCTGGTCCTGGGTGGCGTCGCGGCCGATCCCCAATATGTGATAATAATCCTTGTATTCCATGCTGTTGTCCGGGACACTGGAAATGTAACCGACTAAGTGTTACAGTAAGATCAGCCAGTTAAAAAGCAAAGAAAAAAATGGCCCGCACGGCTTTGTGCTTGAAGACCAGCCGACCCGTACTTATGGTGCGCCGAGTCATGAAGGAAAATACCCCAATCATCGTCCTCACCGGATTCCGTGCCACCGGCAAGACCTCGGTCGGTCGGCTGCTCGCCGCCCGTCTCGGGTACGCCTTTGTCGACGCCGATGCCGTGCTCTGTGAACGACTGGGCGGCAGTGTGGCCGAGATCGTCGCCCGTTCCGGCTGGGACAGTTTTCGCCGGGCGGAGCGGCAATTGCTGCGCGAATCGCGGACCATGGCGGGGACGGTGCTCGCCACCGGCGGCGGCGCCATCGAGCATGCGGCGGAGTGGCGCGGGTTGCGGGAACACGCCCTGGTCGTCTGGCTTGAGGCCGACGAGGCGACCATCCGTGGGCGCATGGCAGGCGACGCGCAGACCGCGGCGCAGCGGCCTTCGCTCACCGGGAACGCGCCGGCGGACGAAATCGCCGCGCTGCTTGCCCGGCGCACACCCCTGTATGCGGCCGGTGCGGATGTCCGCCTGAACACCGCCGGTCGCACGCCGGAACAATTGGTCGAAGAACTGGCCGAAACGGTCATGGTGAAACAGGCCGCCCGCCGCAGGGGCGGCCCCGGGGCGCAGGCGCCATCGGCTGCCGCAGTGCCGCGAGGGAGAGAGAGCATGGGCGAAGACACGAGCAGCGCCATTCGCTCGGTGTGGCTGGTGACGCGGGAATACGAGGGATTGGCCGGCGCCGGCGGTGTCAAGGACGTCTGCCGGCAGTTGGCCGAGTCGCTCGTGGCGCACGCCGGGTGCGCGGTGCGGGTGGTGCTCCCCCGCTACGGTTTTGTCGATGCCGCCCACCTCGGCTTTGCTGCCGTGGATCTCGGCGACGGGGGCGGACGCATCGGCGGGCGGCGGTTCGACCACGTCTTTGAGATCGACATGCACTACGCCGGCGAAGAGCGGCGGGAGCGGGTCGCCTTCTGGCAGGGGACGATCAACGGGGTGCAGATATTTCTGGTGGAGGCGGACCGCTTCGCCACCAAGCGCGGCGTGTACACCTACACCGAGGAAGATGAACTGGAGGTGGCCTGGCAGCGGGCCGGCGGCGGCCATTTCGACTACTTCGCCATGAACGTGCTGCTGCAGAAGGCGGCCCTGGAGTTGATGATCCTGCTCGAGGAGCGGCCGGATGTCATTCACTGCCACGACGGTCACGCGGCCATCCTGCCCGCGATGATGCGCGAGAACGCCGGCTGGCGCACCTATTTCCGGCGGACCGGGGCGGTGGTCACGGTCCATAATGCCGGCCAGGGCTACCACCAGGAGGTGGACGACCTGGAATTTGCCCGCGCCGTCACCGGCCTGCCGGAACAGCTGATCCTGTCCAGCCGGCTGGGCGGCAGTTTCGACCCCTTCCTGGCCGCCTCGCCCTATGCGGTCCTGAACACGGTCAGCGAGAACTACGGCCGGGAGTTGCAGGAGACGCCCGACGATGCCCGCACCGGCTGGCTTGGCCATGCCCTGCTCGACCGCGGGGTGCAACTGGCCGGCATCACCAACGGCATCGATCCGGCCTCGTTCGACCCCTCCCGTCCGGAGCAGTTGGGACTGGCCGCCGCCTTCGATGTCGGCCGGGGTGAGCTGGCCGGCAAGAAGGTCTGCAAAGAGGCCCTGCTCGAGCGGATCGGCGCCAATGGCCCGTGGGAACGGGTCAAGCAGTTCGGTACCCTTTCCGCCGAGGCGGATTCGCCGCTCTTTACCTTCATTGGCCGCCTGACCGCGCAGAAAGGGGTGGATATGCTCATCCGGGCCATCGGCGACCTGCTGCCCCTGGAACCCTCGGCGCGTTTCCTCGTCTTCGGTTCCGGCGCCCCGGAACTGGAACAGCAGCTGGAATCGCTGACCGCCTCGGAAACCGGCCTCGACCGGGTCTGTTTCCTGCGGGGATTCGATCCGCTCCTGGCCAACAGCATTTACGCGGCGGGCGACTTCTTTCTCATCCCCTCACGCTATGAACCCTGCGGGCTGACCGACTACATCGCCCAGTTGCTCGGCAATCTACCGATAGTCCACCGGGTCGGCGGGCTGGTCAAGGTCATTGACGGCCAGACTGGGTTTGCCTATGACGAGAACACGCCGGAGGCCCTGGCCCTGACCATGGGCCGGGCGCTGACCACCTATGCGGACGATCCCGGGGCGATCCGCGCCATGCAGGTGGCCGCGGTCGAGCGTATCGCCCGTCTGCACACCTGGGAAAAGGTGATGCATGATTATTTGCTCCTCTACCGCCAGGCGCGCAGGCTGCACACCGTCGGCCGCTGAGCCTGCCCCAGGCTCCTTGCCGGTGTGTGCCGGTGACTGGTTCGCCGGCCGCCGGGACCATTTCGTCCGTCAGGCAATCGGCGATTTTTTTCACCTCGCCAGCCGTTTCAGCGAACTCTACGCCGGTTGGCGCGCTCGTCCCGCAGCCGATGCGCCGTGCGGCGACGACGCCTCGATGCGGCTGCAGGAGGGGCTGGCGGCCATGGTGGGGACGGAGCGGGACAACGGTCCGCTCTGGCGGTTGAAGGATCTCTGCCACCGCATCTGGCCGCAAGAGCGGCGGGCCGAGCATGTGCGCGGCGCTCTCGTGGACTGGCTGATCGGCTCGCTGTTCCATGAGGCGATGAAGCTCAAGGAAGATCTCTACCTGCTCGCTGCCTACACGCCCGCCGCGGTCGCCCTCGGCGGCATCACCGACCGGGATGCGGGACCTGCGGACCCGGCCATTGCGCGCCTGGTCGATATTCGTGCCATGGTCGGGCGCATTGCCGGTGATGTGGACGGGCAGATGGAGCGCATGGGGGTCCTCTTCGCGCAGACCACCATCCTGTTGCGCACGATGCTGCCCGAACTGGCCACCAACCCGCTGGTGCTCCGCCTGCTCCTGGAGATGGAGGAAGCGGTGGCACAATTGTGGGGCGAGTCGCTGGAGGCCCTGTTTGCCGATACCTTCGACGGGAGTGGCGCGGTCGGTTTCTGCCTGGTCGGGTCCAGCTACCTGCGGGGCCAGTGGTACCGGCAGGCGCTTACTGCCTACCGTCGGGCCCTTGCCTGCGACCGGGCGTGCGCCGAGGCGATTGTCAGCGCGGCCCGCATCGAGGCGATTCTTCGGGACTTGGACGGGCACAGGCCGCCGGTGCAGTGACACACTGAAAACAATCTCAACGAAGAGAACAACGTAAACAAGGAGTAACAGGCATGACCATCAAAGTGGGAATTAACGGTTTCGGCAGGATCGGCAGGAACATCTTCAGGGCACTGGCCAAGGATCCGGCCTTTGCCGACATCGAAATCGTGGGCATCAACGACCTGACCGATGTGAAAACCATCGCCCATCTGCTCAAGTACGATTCCATCATGGGGGTTTCACCGCAGGAGATCGCGGCCGGCGACAACGCCATCGTGGTCGACGGCAGAACCATTCCGATCACCAGCCATCGCAAGCCCAGCGAGATTCCCTGGGCCCAGGTCGGCGCCGAGTACGTGCTCGAATGCACCGGCCTGTTCACCGACATGGAATCGGCCAAGGCGCACATCGATGCCGGCGCGGCCAAGGTGATCATCTCCGCGCCCGCCAAGGGCGAGGTCAAAACCATCGTCATGGGTGTCAACGAGGAGGAATACGATCCGACCGAGCACCACGTGGTCTCCAACGCCTCGTGCACGACCAACTGTCTGGCGCCGGTGGCCCAGGTCATCCTCAACAACTTCGGTATCAAAAAGGGGTTGATGACCACCGTGCACGCCTACACCGGCGACCAGCGGCTGCTCGATTTTCCCCATTCGGACCTGCGCCGGGCCCGCGCCGCGGCCCTGTCCATGGTGCCGACCAAGACCGGCGCCGCCGCCGCCGTCGCCCTGGTCATACCGGAGCTGAAGAATAAATTCGACGGCCTGGCCGTGCGCGTGCCCACCCCGGATGTCTCCCTGGTCGACGTGGTCATCGAGGTGGAACGCGAGACCACCGTGCCGGAGGTGAACAAGGCCCTGGCCGCGGCGGCCAACCGGTACCTGCGCTACACCGAAGAGCCGCTCGTTTCCATCGACTTCCAGGGCGACCCGCATTCTTCCATCGTCGACGGCCTGTGTACCCGGGTCCTCGGCACCTCGGTGAAGATCATGAGCTGGTATGACAACGAATGGGGCTATTCCAACCGCATGCTCGACCTGGTCCTGCACATGGAGGCGCACAAGCTGATCTGAGCGCAGGGCGCGCAGCCACCAGGACGGACAGGCCCCGGGTGAGCACCCGGGCCTGTCCTGTTCGGCCTGCAACCACGGCACAAAAAAACCGGCTTGCTTCGGTCAGTCCCTGAAGTCAGGGGATGACCGGAGCAACCCGGTTTGTGTACACAGGCGCATCCGCCGGTACAACCGGCGCGGGGCATGCTGACCGTCAGTCTTCGATGTATCCTTTCCCCTTGCAGGTCGGGCACTTCTGATCAGGGGTGCACACCTGACCATCTTCGTTCTTCCCCTGCCACTCGCTGCTGGTTTCGCACACGCCTTCGATAACTTTTTTCCCCATGCAGGTCGGGCAGACGGTTTGTTTCTTTTCCTGAGCCATGGCAACCTCCTGTTAGATTAGAAACCAAAAATAGGACAATGGGATCACTATAAATCAATATCTGAAAAAATCAACGAGTTCGGCGACAACCCGATTGGTTTCGGGATGCGTCGCCGAGCCGCCGCAGTTCGGCAGCCGGTCGGCCGGACCGCATGCGCGGTGGAGCCTTCCGGAGCGCCGTCCCGACTCACTGCTCACGGTTTGTCCTTCCAGTCCGGCCGCAGGTGCAACTCGGTGAGCTGCTTGCGGGCGACCGAAGAGGGCGCGTCGGTGAGCGGGCAGGTGGCCTTCTGGGTTTTGGGGAAGGCGATCACGTCGCGGATCGAGGCCGAGCCGGTGAGCAGCATCATCAGCCGGTCCACGCCAAAGGCGATGCCGCCGTGCGGCGGGGCCCCCAGTTCCAGGGCGCGGAGGAGAAAGCCGAACTTCTCCTGGGCCTCCTCGGCGTCGATGCCGAGCGCCTCGAACACCTGCTGCTGCATGGCCGGGCGGTGGATGCGGATCGAGCCGCCGCCGATCTCGTTGCCGTTGAGCACCAGGTCATAGGCGCGGCTCTTGACCGCCCCCGGGTCGGTGGCCAGCAACTCCAACTGGTCCTCACGCGGGGCGGTGAACGGGTGGTGCACCGCGGTGTAGCGCTTGGCCTCGTCATCGTACTCGAGCAGGGGGAAGTCGGTCACCCAGAGAAAATTGAAGCTGCCCGGTTCGATCAGCCCGAGTCTCCGGGCCAATTCCAGGCGCAGTTCGGCGAGAACCTGATGCACTACCCCGGCCCGGTCGGCGCCGAACAGGATCAGGTCGCCGGGACGGGCATCGAGGGCCGCGGCCATGGCCGCGATCTCCTCCGGGCTGAAGAACTTGGTGATCGGCGACTGCCACTCGTCCTCCTTGATCTTGATCCAGGCCATGCCACGGGCGCCGAAGCGGCCGGCGAATTCGGTCAGGTCGTCGAGGTCCTTGCGGGAGAAGCCGCCGCACCCCTTGGCATTGATCGCCTTGACCACCCCGCCCTTGTCGATGGCGGACTGGAACACCTTGAAGCCGCAGCCGCGCAGGGTGTCGGTCAGGTCGACCAACTCCAGGTCGAAGCGGGTGTCCGGCCGGTCGGTGCCGAAGCGGCGCATGGCCTCGTCGTAGGTCATCTGCGCAAACGGCGGCTGCAGGTCGATGCCCCGCACCACCTTGAACAGGGAGGTGATCATGCCCTCGACCAGGGTGATGATCTCCGCCTCGGTGATGAAGCTGAGCTCCATGTCGATCTGGGTGAATTCGGGCTGGCGGTCGGCGCGCAGGTCCTCGTCGCGGAAGCACTTGACGATCTGGTAGTAGCGGTCCATGCCCGCGACCATGAGGATCTGCTTGAACAGTTGCGGCGACTGCGGCAGGGCGTAGAACTTGCCGGCATTGACCCGGCTCGGCACCAGGTAGTCCCGGGCCCCCTCGGGGGTGGAGCGGGTGAGCATGGGCGTCTCGATCTCGAGGAAATCATGGTCGTCCAGGTACCGGCGCACGGTCTGCAGGGCCCGGTGGCGGAGCACGAGGTTGCCGGCGATCTCCGGGCGGCGCAGGTCCAGGTAGCGGTACTGCAGGCGCAGGGTGTCGGAGACCTCGATGTCCTCGTCCAGGGGAAAGGGCGGGGTCTCGCTGGTGTTGAGGATGCGCAGTTCCTGCACCAGCACCTCGATCTCGCCGGTGTGCAGCTTGGGGTTCTCCATGTCCGCGGGGCGGCGGGCGACCGTGCCGCGCACGGCGATGACCCACTCGCTGCGCAGTTGGTGGGCCTTGGCGTGCACTGCCTCGTTGATCTCCGGGTTGAAGACCACCTGGGTGATGCCCCGGCGGTCGCGCAGGTCAATGAAGATAACCCCGCCATGGTCGCGTCGGCGGAGCACCCAGCCCATGAGGATGGTTTCCCGGTCGAGAAAATCAGGGCCGAGATCGTTGCAGGTGTGTGTGCGCCGCAGCGCCCCCATTGATTCCATGTCTGTTCTCCGATAGAAAAAAGGGCCGGCCAGCCGGCAGGCGGACCGGTCAGGGTCATTCGTGTCCCGGCAGCGCGTCCGGCGGGCGGCTGTGGGTGGGCGGTTGTATGGTCAGGCGCGCAGCACGCGGAGGAGGCGTTGGCACTGCTCCGCCGCGCTGCCGGAGAGATCCACCGGCCGCTGTTCCTGGCTGGCCATGTTCCGCAGGGTGCCTTGCCGTCGGGCCAGTTCGTCCGTGCCGACGATGAGGGTGAAGCGGGCGTTCTGGCGGTTGGCCTGCTTGAGCTGCGCCTTCAGGCTGCGGCCGCTGTAGTCCATGGCCGCCCGGACGCCTTCACGGCGCAGCAGGTGGGCGAGCAGGCTGCAGGGCGCAATCGTTTCCGGGCCGAGCGCGGCCAGGAAGAGGTCCGCCCCCGCCGCCGGCAGGCCGGCGTCGCCCTGCTGCTCGAGCAGCAGGGCAATGCGCTCCATGCCCATGGCAAAGCCGATGCCGGGCAGGGCCGGACCGCCGAGCTGTTCGATCAGGCCGTCGTAGCGGCCGCCCGCACCCACCGCCGCCTGGGCCCCCAGGTCGGTGGTGAGGAACTCGAAGGTGGTGCGGGTGTAGTAATCGAGGCCGCGGACCATGAAGCGGTTGCGGCAAAAGCCGATACCGAGACGGGTGAGCGCCTCCTCCACCTCGTGGAAATGGCGGTCGCAGTCCGGGCAGAGGGCTTCGAGCAGGGAAGGGGCGTCCTGCACCAGTTCCCGGCAGGTGGGCTTCTTGCAATCGAGGACACGCAGCGGGTTGGTGTGCGTGCGGCGCCGGCAGTCTTCGCACAGCCCGGCATCGATCCGTTCCAGGTAGGCGACCAGCCGCTCCTTGAACGGCGGCCGGCACACCGGACAGCCGAGCGAATTGAGCTCCAGGCTGACCGACAGGCCGAGTTCGTCCAGGAGCATCTGGCCCATGGCGATGAGTTCGGCATCGACCTGCGCCTCCACCGCGCCGATGATCTCCGCGTCGAGCTGGTGGAACTGGCGGAGGCGACCCTTCTGCGGCCGTTCATGGCGGAACATGGGGCCGATGGTGTAGAGGCGCTGCACCGGCTGCTGGACATGCAGGCCGTGTTCGATGAAGGCGCGCATGATCGAGGCGGTGGCCTCGGGCCGCATGGTGATGCCCTTGTCGGCGAAGGTGTACATTTCCTTCTCGACCACGTCGGTGGCCGCGCCGATGGAACGGACGAACAGCTCGGTCTTCTCCAGGATGGGCATGCGGATCTCCTGCATGCCGAACCGTTCGAAAATGTCCCGGGCCCGCTGTTCGATGTGCTGCCAGCGGACCACGCTGTCCGGGAGGATGTCTTTGAAACCGTTGATGGCCTGAATCTTCAAGGATCGCTCCGAATGAACGACAGGGGCTTGCGCCCTCCTGACGGGGAGAATGATGGTGCCGGGAAAAATTTAAAATTAAATCGGAAAATGAGGGAAAAGTCAAGCCGGAGGCCCCTGTTTATGGTAATATTTCTTCATTTGTCTGGCCGCGATGCTGGTGCAAGAGAGCCGGCCGGCATACTTGACAAACAACCGGTGGCGCGGCATTGTTTTTAAAGCGAAAATGCCCGGTGTTCCGCACACGGAACGCCCTGCCCGACGCTGTTTCCACCCCCACAGCACTGAAGAGAGTTCGATGAAACTGCCAGAATTGAAAATAGGTTCACTGATCGCGAAAATTCCCATCATCCAGGGGGGCATGTCGATCCGGGTGTCGACCTCGGCCCTGGCCGTACCGGTCGCGGAATGCGGCGGCATCGGCACCATCGGCGGTTCGGGCATTCCCGTGCCGGAGTTGCAGGAAGATATCCGCAAGGCCAAGAAGGCCACCACGGGT
>CAZMNU010000003.1:0-25403 GCA_964567725.1 uncultured Desulfobulbus sp.
GACAATGTTTGCTTACAGGTTTTTCGGGCATGATCTGCTGGCATATAATTTACCTTTTGGACGCAAAATGCTTCCACAAGAGCCTCGACCAGGCGCATTCTGCAAAGGACACGAAAAATCCCTCGCCGGTATCGGGACATCAAACTAAGATATTGAATTTATTTTATTTATAATAAAAATACCATTTCCAAGGGAACCGGCCGGGAAGGCCACAGTAGCGGAACGACAGGAGTAACGGCGGCGAAGGCAGGAAACCGAACCACCATAAAACAAGCTGTTAGCCGCAATCGCAGGTTATTCGGACGCAAAACGAGCCCTGATGGGAGGCAACAACAGGGAGCATGGCGCCCGGATGCAGCCCGGTCAACGAGTCGCAAAGCCGGGAGCAACGCACCGGCCTGCACGACAAACGGCGGCGGACAACGGCGGGAGGGGGCCATACCCCGGCGGGAGGGGTCGGTTGACGGGGCGGATCAACCTGCCAATGACCATTGGCAGAAAGTTCCGGCAGGACGGAGTGACAGGAGAGGGGAGATCAGGCGGGACGGAAAACGGGGCGGAAAACTGGTTTCCGCCCCGTGGATGGACAGACGAGATGTGTTACTTGTGCTCTTGCGGCGCCGCGGCCTCGGCTGCGCTCTGCATGCGCGCCACCCCTTTCACACCGATGTGACAGGAGGTGCAGCGGGTGTTGGAGGCAAAGGCGATGTTGCCGTTGTGGCAGACGCCGCAGTATTTGCCCTGGTACAGGGCCTGCATGTTGAACTTCTTGTACTCCTCCTCGGCCGCGCCCACGCGCATCTCGAAGGCCGAGTCGTGGCAGCTGGCGCAGGAGAGGCCCATGTCCACATGGCCCTTGTGGTCGAACACCACCCCTTTCACCGGCTTGTTGAAGACGATCACCCCCGGCTGTTTCATGTCGCTGCCGTGGCAGGTCTTGCAGGTTTTTTCGTTGGTGGTGGCAAAGGCGTCGTTCCCGTCGTGGCAGGCGCCGCAGTACATGCCCGCGTCCATGGCGGTGTGGTTCAGGTCACCCTTGGCCTTGGCCGCCCCGCGCTTGCGCTCGAACAGGTCGGGATGGCAGCTGTCGCAGGAGATACCGGCGGTGACCACGTGGCTCTTGTGGCTGAACATGGACTTGACCGGCTCCATGTTGATGATCCGGGTATCACCGAAGGACTCGTACTCCTTGGCCGGCTGCGCCTCCGCTGCGGCCACCGGTTCCCCGGCGGGCGCCGGGGCCGTGGCCTTGCTGTTCGCGGCAAACAGTACGCCGGTGGCCACGACCAGACAAACTGCCGGCAAGACGATCAATTTTCTCTTCATGCGCTGCTCTCCTTCCACCGATCAGGCGTCTAAATTGACGTTCATGTAAAAGACGTTGGGGAGCGCCCCGGTTTCGGGCCGCAGAACCCAGACGGTTGTCTCCGGCTGATGCACCAGCTTGTACACCTCGCTCTCGTGATCACTGATATCGCCGAACACCCGGACTTTCGCCGGGCAGGCCTCGACGCAGGCCGTATCCTTCATGCCCTTGGCAAGGCGGGTGTCCAGGCAGAAGTTGCACTTGTCCACCGCCCGGGTTTCCTCGTTGAAATAGCGGGCATTGTAGGGACAGGCGGCCATGCAGGTCTTGCAGCCGATGCATTTCTTGCTGTCCATGACCACGATGCCGGTGGTCTTGTCCTTGTAGGTGGCCACGGTCGGGCAGACGCGCACGCAGGGCGGCTCGTTGCACTGGTTGCAGAGGATTGGCACAAAGATGCGTTCCTTCTGAACCGGGCCGATGGGCTTGGCCGCTTCGAGGATCTTGGTCCGCCAGCCGTAGCTGGGCACGTGGTTGGTCTCCACGCAGGCCTTCATGCACAGTTCACAGTCCACGCACAGGTTCTGGCGCATGACCATGGCGTAATGCGGCTTATAGGGATAGTTGTGCTTGCCGGGCAGGGGGGCGATGGCGCTCGCGGCCGAGCGCGCCGAGGTCAGCGAGAGGATCGTCCCGCCCATGAACAGACCGGTGATGGCAAGCCCGGCGCGGAGGAAGGTGCGCCGCTCCAGCGAAGGCAGGCTGTCCACCCCCTCATTTTCCATTTTTTCCAGCTCGTTGATGTTCATTCCAACCCCTCAGAAGTAAAGTTGCAAGACCGGCGCCGGTCGCTGCTGCCACAATGTGTTGTTCTGGCGCAAGAAAAACCGACCGGAGAATGAATAGTCACTCATTTGTTGAAAAAGACGCCGAGAGAACATACCCTAAAACCATGGTCAGGGCAAGTTTTCAAAGATATGATAGAGCCTTGCCGGCGTTGTCCCGCCCGCTGTTCCGGCCCGCCGCGAGCGGGCGCCTGACCGCGCCCGGCGGGCTGACCGCTCCCCGGTGCAACGGACCCTGCCCTCCCCTGCACCTTCCTCTTTCCGAACAACCGGAATATACGCCCCCATGCGCCCATGAAGAACCTCCTGTCCACGAAAACCGGCCGCACCGAAGACACCCGGGCGATCTTCCACCTCGACCGGGAGGGCTGCATCACCGGTCTCAACCGCAATGCCGAGCGGATCACCGGCCGGCCGCTGGCCGAGTTGTTCGGCCGGCCGTTCCAGGATCTGTTCGCCCCGGATGACGGCATCGCCTCGCTCACCGGTCTCTTCGACCGGCTGGACCCCGACGAATTGCCCATCCGCCAGTTCCACCTGCTGGAGCTGCGCCAGAATGGCACCCGCAGGGAGGTGCTCACCACGATCATGCCGATCTGGGGCCGGGACCGGTCGGTGACCGGGGCCCTGGTGACGCTGGACACCAACAACGAGGCCTTTATCCACCAGACCCTGCTCGACTCGGTGCCCGAGGGCATCCTCACCGTCAACCGCAATCTGGAAATCGTCTCCTTCAACGCCGCGGCCCGGCAGATCACCGGCTGGAGCCTGGACGAGGTGCTCGGCCAGAACTGCCAGCTGGTCTTTCCGCCCGAACTCTGCGAGAACAAATGTCTGATCCGCTCGGCCATCGAGCAGGCCATCCCCTTTTCCGCCCAGACCATCTACATGCACCACAAGGACGGCCACGCCTTCCCGCTGAGCCTGTCCACCTCGCCGCTGTTCGATTTGAACGGCAAGGTGATCGGCGCGGTGCAGACCTTCCACGACTGCTCCGCCTCCCTGCTCAACGACCTGATCCTCGCCTCGGTGGCGGACGGCGTGTTCACCATCGACCACGACCGCACCATCACCAGCTTCAACCGGGCGGCCGAGCTCATCACCGGCTGGACCCAGGCCGAGGTGGTGGGCAAACCCTGCCGGGAGATCTTCCACTCCAGCGTCTGCGGCGACAACTGCCTGCTGCAGATGGCCATCGACCAGAACAGTATGTTCGTGGACCGGGCCATTTTCATCAAGGGCAAGGCCGGCAACTCCATCCCGGTGACGGTCAGCTCGTCGCCGCTGTTCGACGATTTCGGCAACATCATCGGCGGCATCGAGACCTTCCGCGACAACACCTCGTCCATCCGCGAGAGCCTCATCCTCGACTCCATCGCCGACGGGGTGTTCACCGTGGACCGCCACTGGAAGATCACCAGCTTCAACCGGGCGGCCGAGGAGATCACCGGCTGGTCGCGCGACGAAGCCATGGGCAAGTCCTGCTCGGACGTGTTCCACTCGTCCATCTGCGGCCGCAACTGCGCCATCGCCGAGAGCCTGTACAAGGGCACGCCGGCGGCCAACCGCTCGATCACCATCGTCAACAGCCGGGGCGACAAGGTGCCGATCAGCATCAGCGCCGCGCCACTCACCGACCACGAGGGCAACATCATCGGCGGGGTCGAGACCTTCCGCGACCTGTCGGTCATCACCGAACTGCGCCAGCAGTTGAGCCAGCGCTTCACCTTCGACAACATCATCTCCAAGGCGCCGGCCATGCAGCGGCTGTTCACCATCCTCCCGGACATCGCCCGCAGCCCGAGCACGGTGCTCATTCTCGGTGAGAGCGGCACCGGCAAGGAACTCATCGCCCGGTCCCTGTACAACGCCAGCGAGCGGGCGGAAGGGCCGTTCGTGGCGGTCAACTGCGCCGCCCTGCCCGAGACCCTGCTCGAATCGGAGCTGTTCGGGTACAAGGCGGGCGCCTTCACCGACGCCCGCAAGGACCGGATCGGCCGGTTCGCCGCGGCCGAGGGCGGCACCCTGTTCCTCGACGAGATCGGCGACCTGCCCGGCCCGGTACAGGTCAAGCTGCTGCGCGTCCTCCAGGACAAGGTCTACGAGCCGCTGGGCTCGAACACCCCGGTCAAGGCGGACGTGCGCATCATCACCGCCACCAACCGCAACCTGGAGGAACTGGTGCGGGCGGGCGCCTTCCGCGACGACCTGTTCTACCGGCTCAACGTGGTCAAGATCAGTCTGCCGCCCCTGCGCGAGCGCAAGGAGGACATCCCCCTGCTCATCGAGCATTTCATCAAGAAATACAGCGCCCAGCAGGGCAAGGACATCGTCGGCATGGCCAGCGAGGCCCTGGCCATCCTCATGCGCCACGATTTTCCCGGCAACATCCGCGAACTGGAGAACATCGTCGAGTATGCCTTCATCCTCTGCGAGGGCGGCTACATCCAGCCCGAGCACCTGCCCGAGCCGTTCGCCGCCGGGGTCGGCGCGGAGGAGACGGTGCAACCGCTGGACACGGCCGAGCCGCGCTCCCTGGAGGAGATCGAAAAACAGGCCATCAGCCGCAGCCTGGAGCGCAACTACTGGCGCAAGATGGTCACCTGCCGCGAACTGGGCATCTCCAAGGACACCCTGCGCCGCAAGATCGAACGCTACGGCCTGGTCAACCCCTTTGCCGACGAGAGCGAGGACGACTGAGCCGCGGACTGCCACCTTCCCCTGTACACCAACACACAAAAAGGCGTCCCGGAGAACCGGGACGCCTTTTTGTCTGCACCATCTTGTCTCATGCGGCGACTGCGGGCCTCAGGCCCGTGGAGCGGAGACAGCGCGTCCCGCCGATCAGCCGCAGCACGGCTCTGCCAGCGGCTCGTCGGCCCGCAGCGGCCGGACGACCGGCCGATACAGGCTCAGGTGGATGAGCTGCGCTTTTTTTTTTCCCCGGCCGCGGTCTCCTGCGTGCGCCGGTCCTCTTCCCTGGCCTTCCGGGCCGCCACTGCATCGCCCACCGGGTAGGGTTTGCGCGGCCGGGTCCAGTCGACCCGGGCCGAGCACCTTTCGTGGATGTCCGCCGGGCAGTCGGCCACCTCCCAGCAGGGCACGTAGTCGAGCAGCTTCTTCAGGCCCGGGATGCTGATCCCCTCTTCGTGGATAAAGGTGCGCAAACAGGTGATCCACTGGATATCGTCGGCGGAGTACATCCGCCGCGTGCCGATGATCGTCGGCTTGACCAGTCCCTCCTGCTCGTAGATGCGCAGGGTGCGGGGATGGACGTTGAGCAGCCGGGCCGCCACGCCGATCGGATAGATCGGCACGTTCGAACGGATCGCCTTGATTTCGGTTCTCTTTCTCGCCATGGCGTCTCTCCTTCTGCTGTTGCCGGGACAGCGGCCGACCCAGGGCCGGCCGCCGTCCCGCAGGCGGTCAGTGGTCCTCGGACAGGTGGCCGCGGAACATCCGCTCGCCCATCATGAACAGCATCCCGCAGAAGGTGAAGCCGGACAGGGTCACCATCCACTCGTGCAGGGTCGGCGCATAGGGGAGGATGTGGGGCAGGTCGACCAGGCCCAGTTCATGGAAGCCGGGGATGCTCTGGCCGACAATCACCAGGTCGTAGCGCATGACGAAGATACCGATGATGCTCAGGAGCGAACCGAAGGCCATGGCCGTCAGGTTGCGGGCGCGGACCGCGAGGATGATGAGGAAGGGAATGACTATCCCCAGGGCGACCTCGCCGTACCAGAAGTTCCTGCTGAAGGGACCGTTCAGGAGGCTCATGATCGCCTCGTATTTTCCCGGCGGTTGGCCGGCAAAGCCGGAGATCATCTTCCAGGTGGTGAAGAACAGGATGACCAGGTAGAGCAGCGCCCCCAGCTTGGCCACGGCGCGCAACGACTCCTCGAGTTTCTCGCTCATCTTCCAGCCGTTGATGCGGTAGGCGACCCAGTGGAAAAAGATGACCAGGGCGCAACCGGACATCATCGCCGAGGTGATGAAGTAGATCGGCATGTAGGGACCGTGCCAGAACTCGCGGCCGCCGAGCAGCCCGAACACCGCACCCAGGTTGGAGTGGGCGGCCACACCGGCGATCACCCCGAACAGGCCGCACATGCCGGCCACCCGGTGCCGGCCGGCCTGGAGCAGGGCAAACTCGATGAGCATGAAGAACAAGTAGGCGCCGTAGAGGGTGCCCATCCACCAGATGTTGGAGCTGAGGTTGGGCGAGATGACGTTGTAGATGGCCATGCGCCAGGGGTTCTCGATCTCGAAGAAGATCACCAGGAACCCGGCGACGATGGTGGCGATGGCCAGGAACACGGACCGCTTGGCAATGGGCTTGAAGGCCTCGAAACCGAACACGTGGCCGATGGACGAGACCAGGCAGAGCCCGGTGGAGGTGACCACGAAGAAGACGTAGGCGGCCAGCATGAGCCCCCAGGGAACCTCGCGGGTGACGCCGTAGGCATGCTCGTGGCCGATAAACATGGCGTGGGTGCCGAAGGCGACGCCAACGAGGGTAAAGAGGCCGAGCAGGCCGATCACGCCGTTGTACACCCCGGAACGGCTGCCGGCGAGCCCCCCTTCCTGGGGCAGAACCTTGGTCAGAATATTCTCCATAATCATGATGTCCTCTCCTCGATTCCGGTGCGGCCGGTCCGCAGGGGTTCTGCCCGGCGCAGCCTGTTTTGATCAGCGACCGTCCGGCCTCGCGGCCGACGGCCGAACGTTCACGGCAAATCGCTCTCTTCGCGCACGGCCCGAAGGACCGGCTTGATCTTCAGGTCGAACACGGTGTGGAGCAGTGCGCCACCCAGCCAGACAACGAAAAACAGTATGGTTTCCATGAACTCCTCCTTGACGCCGATGCTCCGGAGCGTGGCGCCGGGCCGCGACCATAAGCGGCACGCCGGCAGCCTCCGGACTGCCAATGCTGTTGTCGTGATGCCGTCCGCCTGCGGCAAGGGGTGCCGCAGCGGCGGCGGGATGGGGGACGTCCTTCCCTGTGGGGCGTTTGTAGCAAATCACCCGGCCGGCCGTCAATATTTTTTAGCAATCTATTGTCAAATAACTTATAAATTAACTGATCACAATTAGCCCAAAAAGCAAACAGAGCTTATGCGGGAAATAAGAATTTCTGATAATCAATCGGCAAAATTTCTGTAATTCTTTTATTTTTAGCCAAGAAACAGGGAGGTTGAACCAACACGCGGGGGTTCCCTGCCCTGCCCGGACGGCGGCACAGAACAGGATGCATCTCCGGCTGCAAGGGAGGCGCATGCGCCGTCAGTTAGGGCGCATTATACGTCTACCTGAACGGAGACAACCGACAATGCCGGCAACCGGCAGCAGAGGAGAAAAAGGGAAGGACCTTGCGACAGAAACGGCCCGGTGGCACAACCACCATCCGGGGCGGGCGGAAGAGATGCCGGCATCAGGGCGACACCGGCTGGGGCATGGGCGGGCCAGGGCTCAGAACCGGGGGAAGCGCACCTCCACCGGCATCCCCTGGATGGCCTGTTCAACCGGCAGGGGCTCGGCCAGGTCGAGGGTGACGAGCAGCATGGGATCGCGGCTGCTGTTCGCCGCAGCGGCCAAACCGGCGGGCAGCTGGCGCACCCGGGAAGGCTGTTCGCGGACCCGGGCCTGCACCGAGCGGCCATCGGCCAGGCGGACCGTGACCTCCCGGCCCTGGGCGGCCTTGGCCAGGGCAGCAGGACGCAGGTAGGCCTCCACCTGCGCCCGGCCGGGAACCGCGACCTGCGCCAGCACCGTGCCCGGGGCGACCTGCTGACCTGCCTCCACCGGGAGGTCGAGGAGCCGGCCGGCCAGGGGCGCACGGGCCACCAGCCCCTGTTGCTCGCGCTCGAGCGCCTCCAGCCGTTCCTGCAGCCGCTGGCGGTCCGGAGAGACCGCCGCCGGGGCAGCCTGTGCCCCCTCCCTGCGGGCGGCCAGCACCTCCCGGCGGGTTTGCAGAAGGGTGCGGCGGGCGCTGTCCGCCTCGGCGGCCGCGGACTCGACCTCGGCCACCGTGGCCGCGCCTTCGGCCAGCAGCCCCTGGACCACGGCCAGGCGCTCGGCCTGGCGGCTGGCGGCCTGTTCAGCCAATTGAAGCAGTTCCTCCAGTGGGGCCAGGGACGCGGTCCCCGCCCCGGTCCGGCCGGCAGCGGCCGGCGGCGGCGCGGCTTCGGCCAGGGCGGCGCGCGCGGCCGCGATCCGCTCGTCGAGCGCGGCCGAGACCAGGGTGACCAGCGGCTGCCCGACCTCGACCGGGTCGCCCGGCCGCAGGTGCAGGGTGTGCACCGTGCCTGCGCCGGCGGCCACCACGTTTTCCCGGTCGAGCACCACCACGCCCGGGGCGGTCTGGGTCAGGTACGGCCAAGCCAGGCTGAAGAGCAGGTAGACAAAGGGGCTGGCCACCAGGACAAGGATGAGGTGCCAGCGCCACTGGGCCGCGTTTCTCCGACCCGGTCCGTAGGGTACCTTCATGCCGCGGCTGACTTCGGCCTGCGGCGGCGGGGTAAAACGCACCTTCATGGTTGCATCTCCTGCCAGCGGGTCCAGTCCTGGACGACAATCCCGGTGAAATTGGCCTGGTCGAAGGTGGTGGCCAGCGCCGTCATGCGCCGCGCGAACTCCGCCCGGCCGGCGGTGAAATGGCTTTCCGTGGCCGGCAGTTCCGGCTCCACGCTCTGCGCCAGGGAAAAGCGCAGCCCGGGCCAGGCGGCGAGGATGGGCGCGACCACCGCGCGCACCCGGTCGGCCGTGGTTGAGTAGAGCATCAGGGTCACCTCGGCCACCTCCGCCTCGACGAGCCCTGCGCCCAGCCCGGGCCAGCCCCCGGCATCAGCAAAATACAGGGGATGGACGCTCACCCCCACCGGCCAGGGACTGGCCTCTCGCGCCGCCCGCACCGTGGCCAGCCACTCGGCCTCCGCATCGATCTCCGTCAACCGGTCCGCGCTCAGCTGGTGCGGTTCGATGTCCAGGTGCAGGCCGCCAAAGGGCAGGCCGGTCAGGGCCCGGATGATCGCCACCAGCCTGGGCCGCTCGGCCGGCAGCAGCCACAGCGGCTCGCCGAGCAGCAGTTCCACCCGCAGCCCCTGGTCGCGGCGCGCGACCAGCCAGTCCGCCAGCGCCTGTCGGGCCGCGGGCGCAGCCAGTTCCTCTATTTCCCGCGGGTTGAGGGACAGGAGCAGGCGGCTGATGCCGGTCGCACGCAGGTTGGCCCAGAAGCGGGGATCGCTGTCGGCGGCCCGGCGCAGGGCCGCGGCCTGCCAGACGTACAGGCTGTGCACGCCCCGACCAGGCGGATCGCCGGCCGCTGCGACCTGCGCCTCGGCCCCGGGCTCATCCGTGCCGGGCCGCGGTGCCGACCCTGCGGTCATGGTCACCCCAAGCAGGGCGATCTGCTGGTGCCAGCGGCGCAACTGCGCCTCCACCAGCCCCATGGCGGCCTGGTAGCGGGCAAAGCGACTCTGCTGCAGGATGTCCAGCTGGTCGCCCGCCAGGGCGAGGCGCAGGGTGTTCTCCCGCACCGCCTCGGTCGCGGCCTGCAGTCGCCGCTGGGCAAAGCGCACATCGGCGGTCGCCGCCTGGAACAGGGCAAGCGCCTGCACCGCCTGCTCCCGGGCCTCGCTGCGGGCGCGGGCCAGATCGAGGCGGCAGCGGCTGACCTCGGCCAGGGCCGTGCGGCGGGCGCTGTTCCCGCCGGCAAACACCCGGCCCAGCGGCAGCTCCACGGCCAGGGTCACGCCAACGGCATATTCGGCCGCATCCCGTGAGTCGTCGTTGCCCGCGGCCGAGTACACATCGACATGGGCGCCCGCGCCGAACCGGTCCGCCAGCGCGGCCTGCTGCTCGAGTCCGCGCAGCCGTTCTTCCAGGGCGAGAATGGCCGGATGGCCCTGCACGGCCCGCTCCGCGAGGGTGTCCCGGTCCAGGCAGGGCTCGGCCAGCTGCGGAGCCATCGGCTGCCAGGGCCCCTGCAAACCGGTCAGGCGCTCCAGGGCGGTCCGGGCGGCCTGGGCGGCGGCCTCGAGGTTCGCCTCGTTGCGCCGCGCCAGGTCGAAGGTGGTGAGCGCCTCCAGGCAGGCGGAAGCGCGCAGCAGGCCCGCCTGCTGCCGCCGCTCGAGCAGGGCGGTCTGCTGCTGCTCGTCGGCGAGAAAGGCGCGGGTCAGCTGCAGCTGTTCCCCGGCCGCGTACAGGGCCGCGTACTGGCGGCGCAGCAGGCCCAACCCCTCCACCCGGGCCAGGTCGAGCCGCTGGGTGTGCTCGCGCACCGCGCTCTCGGCCTCGGCCACGCCGCGCTCCTCGGCGGCCGCCCGGCCGAGCAGCGGCAGGCGGATGCCGGCGCGCAGGTCGTAGGTGGTGTAGGTGCGGTCCGCACCGCTGAGCGAAGTGTCGGTACCTGACCCGAGCCCGGCCCCGGCAAAGAGCCGGGCGCCCCGGCCGCTCTGCTGTTCGGCCAGTCGGGCCCGGTCGAGTTCCAGGTCCGCGGCGGCGAGCAGGATCTCGTCCGCGCGGACAAGATGCCCTTCCACCTCGCCCAGGCTCAAGGTCGGCCCGCCCTCGCCCGGATCGGCACCGGCGGCCGAAGAGCCCGGCGGCGCACAAACGAGCAGCAGGAGGACGACCAGGGCCAGGCCCAGGGTCGCCCGCACCGCGGGACCGGCCATGCCGGACAGGCTGCGGACGGGAGCGGCCATGGCCATCAGAACCTGGACTTGCGCAGCACCCACCACGGCGCCATGCTGCTGTCCAGGTGGGACTTGCAGGTCATCTGCTTGAGGGTCGCGAGCGCATTGTTGATCCGCTGGGCGAACATGAACAGCGGCTGCAGGGGCAGGAGCCAGGCAAGCCGCCAGTCGGCGCGCGGCCGCTCGGAAAACAGGGCCAGGTGCACCGCGAACAGCAGGCCGTTGATGGCCACGTAGAGCAGGTAGACCATGGCCCAGGTGCCCAGCACCATGCCCGGCGGATAGAGCGCGAACACCGCGGTGCTGTAGATGATGATGATGTACGGCATGACCATCTGGAAATAGAGACCGGTCCACACCTGCAGGAACACGTTCTTCCACCCCTGCAGCCGCGGCAGGAAGCTGCGGGAATGCTTGCGGATGTAGAGGTAATAGAGGTCGCCGTCCCAGCGCTGCCGCTGGCGGAAGAAGGTGCGCCAGGTTTCGGGCGCATCGGTGTGACCGATGGCGCGCGGCTCGAACACGAGACGCAGGTGGGGATGGCGGCCGAAGTAGTGCTTCATGCGCAGGGTGATGTCGCCGTCCTGGGCCGTGCCGCTGTCGTAGCCGCCCATCTTCTCCAGGAAGGAGCGGCGGAACCCGCCCAGCGCCCCGGAAATCACGTGGACCACGCCGAACTCGCCCAGGCCGATGCGGCTGACGTTGATGGCCAGCAGGTATTCCAGGGCCTGCAGGCGGGTGAGCAGGTTGACCCGGGCGTTGCGCACGCGCAGGTTGCCGGCCACGCCGATCACCGCCGGGTCCTGGAAGTGGCACGCCATGTGACGGACCATGTCGTTGTCGAACGAGGTGTCGCCATCCAGGGCCAGCACCACCTCGCCCGTGGCCAGTTGCAGGCCGAGGTTGAGGGAAGAGACCGCCCCGCCCCGCTGCCACTTGGGCACCACCCGCAGCGAGCGGTTGGCCATCCGTTGGACCACCGGCTCCATGGACCGGGCCGCGGCGTAGGTGGCGCTGTTCTGAATGGCCCCGTCCACCAGCGGGATGATCTCGATGAAGCCGGGATAGCGCTGTTCCGCCACCGAGGTGATGGTCCGTCGCACCGCCTCGCCCTCGTTGTAGCAGGTGATGAGGCAGCTCACCCGGGGAAAGTAACTGTGCTCCCGGGGCGGGGCGAAGTCGCGGCGCAGGGCGTGGCGCAGACTCCCAAGCAGGATGAGCAGGTACACCGGCAACTCGAGAAAGAGCACAAACGGCACGAATTTGAGCAGCAGGGCGCTCCAGCCCGGTCCGAACGGCATGGACACCAGGAGCAGCATGGTGTCCCGGGCCTGCACGAGCACGTCCATCTCAGGTCAGCTCCCCTTCCAGCCGGGCGAGCAGCAGCTTGCCGGTCTCGTCCGGCTGCATGTCCTCGGGCGCGTTGAACACCACGGTCTCGAAATCGATGCCCTCACCCTCGGGCAGCAGGTCGCGCAGGGCGAGGATACGGTCGAGCACGATCCGGTGCTGGGGTCGGCCGGTTTTCGGCAACAGCAGCCAGAACATCTGCTGGCCGGTGCGGGTGGACAAGTCGGTGGAACGCACCAGGGCGCGCAGCCGCGCGGCGAGCGCGTCCATCATGTCGAGCACCGGCTGCGGACCGAGGCGGTCGCGCAGCTCCACCATGTTCTGCAGGCGCAGGCCGATGATGGTGAACCGCTCCTCCTGGTGGCGACGGGCCAGGGCCAGCAGCCAGTTGACCAGGTTGAGAAAATAGGAGGGGCTGACGCTGTTGACCGTGTCCAGCAGGGCGAACACGTCCTCCATGGTGCCGCTCCGGGCCGCCTGCACGCCCAGATCGGTGAGTTCGTAGGTGCAGACGGTCCGCGGCGTCAGTCGGTCGGGCGGGGTGAGGGTGCTGCAGTGCATGCAGCGGGCCTGCACCTCGGGCTCGATGAAGGTGTGGCCGCAGCTGTTGCAGGCGAAGTTCTCCAGCGGCCGGTCGTAGTCCGTGCCGATGTGGCGCAGGCGGGCGCGGCAATTGGGGCAGCGCAGGCCGTCCTGGTCGACGAACCGCTCCTCGGGCGCGACTGCGCCGCAGGTGAAGCAGTGGAGAAAGGGCTGCTGGACAATATCCAGGTGGCGGCAGTTGGGGCAGAGGTCGATGAAATTGAGATGGGCGCCGTCGCAGGCCGGGCAGTGGCGGACACGGTCGTTCAGCTGGCTGCGGCCCAGCAGTTTGCGCTCGCACAGGGCGAGCAGGCGGGCGGCGACCACCTGCGGCGTGCCGAGCATGGCCTCGAGCACCGGGTAGGAATAGAACCCCTCGCTCGACCACAGCCGCTGGGGGGCCAGGTGCAGGTCCGGTCGGCTGTACAGGTAGCCAAGGATGCGCAGCTGGTCGCTGGCGCCGGGCACGAACACGCTGTCGTCGAGTTGGCCGAGCCGGTCGACGATGGCCCGGGCCCGGGTGTAGGCCTCCATGGGGGAGTCGATGCGGCCGTCACTCAGCTGGTCCACGGGAAAGCCGAAGGATTCGGTGGTGAACACCGGCTGCAGGCCGGTGCGCGGGTCCTGGCGGAGGGCGTACAGCAGGCGGAAGACGGAGTCCCGGTCAGCCAGGGAGAGGACGAACACCGAGGCCGGCGACACGGTCTCGGGCAGGGCGGCGTAATCGCTGTACACGTGGTAGGTGACGCCATCCATGCGGATGTCATCCGGATAGCGGTCGCCGGGTTCGGGGAAATAGATCAGTTCCATGGCGCTGCGCCCGACGGCGCTGGATGGGCTGGGGACGGGCCGCGGCGCGCTCCCCTCCGACCCTAAAAAAATTTATGAATCTGAGCAGATATCCTTTTTGTGAGAAAGGCTTCCTTTAAGCGGAAGCGGGCCCCGGGTCAAGAAAAAAGGTGGCGGCATGCCAGCGGCCGACAGCCTCCGCACCGGCCAACGACGGTCGGCACAATTCCCTTGAAAAACCTCGGAATCTGTCGTTTATACACTGTGTTCCGGGGCCATCCAGGCCGGTTGGCGCCACCCGCACACCAGGCTCACCCCTTTCAGGAGAGAACCATGCGCGACGACATCAGAACGATGCTGGCGACCATTACCCGCGGCGATGGCCGGATCACCGTGCTCACCGGCGCGGGCATCTCCGCGGAGAGCGGCATCCCCACCTTCCGCGGCCCGGAGGGGTACTGGACGGTGGGCTCGCAGGTGTACCAGCCGCAGGAGATGGCCACCTTCCACATGTTCACCCTGCTGCCGGACGAGGTGTGGAAGTGGTACCTGTACCGCATGGGCGTGTGCGCCCGGGCCGAACCCAACCCCGGTCACCTGGCCCTGGCGGAGATGGAGCGGCGGTTCGGCGACCGCTTCACCCTCATCACCCAGAACGTGGACGGCCTGCACCTGCGCGCCGGCAACACCCCGGCCCGCACCTACCAGATCCACGGCAACGTCTTTTTCATGCGCTGCTCGCTGGAGTGCACCGAGGCGGTCTACCCGATCCCGGACGGGGTGAGCGCCAAGACCAGGGAGGAACGCCTCACCGACAGCGACCGCGCCCTGCTCCGCTGCCCGCTCTGCGGAGCCCGCTCGCGGCCGCACATCCTGCTCTTCGACGAGAGCTACAACGAACACCACTACCATTTCTACAGTTCGCTCGACACCGCCCGCCAGACCGCCCTGCTCATCGTCGTCGGCACCGCCGGGGCCACCAACCTGCCCAACCAGGTGGCCCGCGAGGTCTTTCAGAACGACGGCGTGATCCTCGATGTGAACATCGAGACCAACCCCTTCGCCCAACTGGCCGAGAGCAGCCGCCGGGGCTTCTTCCTGCGCGAACCGAGCGCCGCGGCCCTGCCCGCCCTGCTCGCGGCCATGGCCTGAGCGACCCGCACCCGGCCGGCGGACCTCCCTGCCGGCCGGTCCCCGCCCCGATCAGCCGCGCCCGGGTCGCGCGCGCAGCCGTGCGCCCAATCCCGCCATCCTCTCCTTCCCCCGCTCGAGCAGAAAATACATGGACGGTACCACCACCAGGGTGAGAAAGGTGGCCACCATCAGGCCCCAGACCACCACCACCGCCATGCTTCGCCACCACTGGCTCGACTCGCTCACCCAGGCCATGCTCAGGTTGTGGAAATCAAAGGACACCCCGGTGATCATCGGCACCAGCCCGAGGATGGTGGTCACCGCGGTGAGCAGCACCGGCCGCAACCGGGTGGCGCCGGCCTTGACCACCGCCTCCTCGAGGGAAAAACCGCGCTCGCGCAGCCGGTTGGTGTAATCGATGAGCACGATGGCGTTGTTCACCACCACCCCGGCCAGCGATATCACCCCCACCCCGGTCATGATGATGCCAAAGGGCTGGCGGTGCAGGGCCAGGCCGAGGAAGGCCCCGCCCAGGGAGAGCACCACCGAGACCAGGATCAGGAAGGGCTGGCTGATGGAGTTGAACTGGGCCACGAGCACCAGGAAGATGAGCAGCACGGCCACGGCAAAGGCCTGGCTGAGAAAGGCCTCGGACTCCTGCTGGAACTCGAACTCGCCGGTGAAACGCACCCGGTACCCGGGCGGCAGGGGCAGGTCCGCGAGCAGTTCCTCGGCCCGGGCGCGCATCACCGGGCCGGTGGTCACGGTTTCGTCCACGCTCGCCTTGACCGTGACCACCCGCTCGCTGTCGATACGGCTGATGTCGCCGAGCGCGCCGGCAAAGTGGACCGTGGCCAGGGTGGAGAGCGGCACCAGCCGGCCGTCCGGGGCCGGGATGAGCAGTTCGTTGAGCACGTCCACGGTGCGGCGGTCCGCCTCGGCCAGCTGCACGGTGATGTCGTAGTCGTCGTTGCCCTCCCGGTAGGTGCTCACGTCCAGGCCGTTGTAGGCGGTCTTGAGGGCAAAGCCGATGGCGTCGGTGGTCAGCCCGAACAGGGCCGCCTTCTGCCGGTCGACGCGCACCTGCACGGACGGCAGCCCCTCGTTGAAATCGTCGCGGATGTCGCGCACATGCGGCAGGTCGGCGAGCAGCCCGCGGATCTGCCGGGCCATCTCGCCGAGCACGGCGAAGTCGTCCCCGATGATCTCGATGTTGATCGGCGCGCCGGTGGGCGGCCCCTGCTCCTCGGTGGCGATGGTCACCTTGCCGCCGGGGATTTCCGCCACCCGCCGGCGGATGGTGTCCAGGGTGGTCTGCGACCGTTCGTTCCGGTCCTGCAGGTCGAGGAAGCGGACGCCCAGGTGGCTGGGGGTGTTGCTGTCAAAGGCCGAGCCCTGCCCGGCCGCGACCACGCCCTTCATGTACAGGGTCTCGATGTTCGCCAGGTCGCCGGGGGCGGTGTGCACGATTCCGGAGGGCATGGCGTGCTCCTGCGGGGCCAGGGCCTGCAGGTAGTCGGCGCGGCTGAACCGGTCGCGGGCCGCCTCGCCCGGGTCGAAGCCGGCGACCGCGATCTCGATGCGCTGCATCACCTGGTCGATGTAGTCCAGGTCCGCCCCCTCCGGGGTCTCGACGTTGACGTACATGCCCTTGGGGTCCACCTCGGGAAAGAACTCCACCGGTTTTTCCAGGCCGATGACCAAGAGCCAGACCTGGACGAGCACCACCAGGGCCGCGCAGGCGGCGAGCACCACGGCCAGCGGTCGCTTCAGGCAGAACCCCAGGGTGGCCGCGTAGCGGCGCAGCAGGAAGGAGTCGATGGCCACCGGCTGCTCGGCCGATGCCGCATCGGCGTCGCCCCTGCCGGCGCCGGCCGGCTGGCGCATGAACAGCGAGGCCAGCGCCGGAGTGAACACCAGGGCCACAAACAGGCTGCTGGCCAGGGTGATGATCAGGGTGAGCGGCAGGTAGCTCATGAACTCGCCCATCACCCCGGGCCAGAAGAGCATGGGCGCGAACGCGGCCAGGGTGGTCAGGGTGGAGCCGATCACCGGCCAGGCCACCTCGCCGGTGGCGCGCATGGCCGCACTGACCCGGCCGGCGCCCTGTTCGATGAAGCGGTGGATGTTCTCGACGATGACAATGGCGTTATCCACGAGCATGCCCAGGGCCAGGGTGAGGCTGAACAGCACCACCATGTTCAGGGTCACCCCGAGCAGGGACAGGGTGGTGAAGGTGAGCAGCATGGAAAAGGGGATGGCCAGGCTGACGAGCACCGCGTTGCGCAGGCCCATGGCCACGAACACCACCACCAGCACGAGCACCAGGCCGGTGAGGATGTTGTTCTCCAGGTCGGCCACCATGACGCCGATGTCCTTGGCCTTGTCCACCACCTTGGTGACCTCGGTGCCCGCCGGCCAGGTGGCCCGGCGCCGCTCGATCACCCGGTCGATCTCCTCGCTGATGGCGATGATGTTCTCGCCCGAGCGCTTCTTCACGGCGATGTTCACCGCCTCGCGGCCGTCCAGGCGGGCGCGGCTGGTCTCCTCCTTGAAGCTGTCCGTGACCCTGGCCACGTCCTTGAGGTAAACCGGCTGGCCGTCGTGGGCGCCGACCACCAGCCAGAAGATCTCCTCCGGGGTGGCGAACTCGCCCGGCACGCGCAGCAGGAAGCGGCCCTGGCCGAGCCTGAGCGCCCCGCCCGAGGTGTTGCGGTTCTCGCTCTTGACCACCTGCTCGAGCGCCGCGAAGCTCAGGCCGTAATGGCCGAGCTTGGCCGGATCGACCTCCACGCGGATCTCGCGCTCGACCCCGCCGGTGACGTCCACCTCGAGCACGCCGGTGACCGCCTCGATGTCGTCCTCCAGGTCGTCGGCGATCTTCTTCAGGCAGGGCAGGCCGCAGGTGCCGGACAGGGAGAAGACAATGATGGGGAACTCGGAGAAGTTGACCTCGAACACCAGCGGGTCCTCGTCCAGGTCGTCGGGCAGCTCGCCCAGGGCCTCGTCCACCTTGTCCTTGACGTCCTGCAGGGCCTGGTCGATGTCCGTGCCGGTGACGAACTCGATGTTGATCGAGCTGAGCCCCTCGGCGCTCACCGAGCGGATCTTTTTGAGACCGTCCAAGCCTTTCAGCTTCTTTTCGATCTCCATGGTCACCGAAGTTTCCATGTCCGCCGAGCTGACGCCGCGGTAACTGGTGGAAACAAAGACGTTGGGGATGGTGATGTCCGGGTCGCTCTCCCGCGGCAGTCCCAGGTAGCTGGTGACGCCGAAGATGAACACCAAGAGGGCAAGCACGAGCACCGCGGTGCTCTTGCGGACGGCGGTGTCGGAGAGGATCACGGTGTGCCCTGGCCGGGGTCGGTGAGCGTGCGGATGACGCGGATGCCCTGCCCCTCCTCGACCTCGCGATGTCCCTCGACCAGCACCCGGTCACCCGGGGCGAGCCCCTCTACCACCTGCACCAGCCAGCCCTCGTTCACGCCCAGGCGCACCGGCCGGCGGCGCACGGTGTCGCCCTCGGCGATGAACACGTACTGCTCGTCACCGCGGCTGATGACGCTGTAGAGCGGCACGGCCAGTGCATCGGGGATGCTTTTTTTGACGATGCGGGCGCGGAAGAACATGCCGGGCAGGATGTCGTGGCCCGGGTTGTCCAGGGCCAGTTCCAGCCGGTAGAGGTAGGCACTGCTGTCCGGCGAGGGGGCGAGGAAGTGTTTGCGGCCGACCAGCGGCCGGTTGCCCAGGGCCTGGATGGTCAGCGCCACCTGGTCGAGGCGGCGGACCGCATCCACGTCCGACTCCGGGATGCCGACCACCGCCTTGACCCGGTCGATGTGCAGCAGTTCGCCCACCGGGTCGCCGACAGCGAGGTACAACCCGACCTTGGCGTCAAGGCGCTTGATCACCGCGTCCATGGGGGCGGTGATCTCGCAGCGGGCAAGGTTGAGCTCGGCCCGCTCCAGGTCGGCGGCCGCGGTCTGCAGGCGGGCGGCGGTGGATTCCAGGGTGGCGGTGGGGATCACCCGGGTCTTGAGCATGGCCCGGCCTCGGTCGTAGTCGGCCCTGGCCAGGGTATGGGCCGCCCTGGCAGCGTCCACGGCGATGCGGTAGTCGGCCGCCTCGAGGCGGGCGAGCGTCTGGCCGGCCTGCACCCGGTCGCCCTCAGCCACGAGCACCGCCTCCACCGTGCCGGTGATGCGGGCCACCAGGTCGAGCCGCAGCCAGGGCTCCACCGCGCCGGGCAGGTTCAGCGCCTCGGCCATGGGCCGGGGCTTGAGTTCAAGCAGGACCGCGTTCACCAGGGGGCGCGTCTCGACCCGGGCCGCCTGTTTGGCCGTGACGAGCTGTTCCTTGCGCGCACCGATGAACAGGGCAAGCACCCCGATGAGCACAGCCAGGGAGGCCAGCGCGACGAGCACCAGGCGGTCCCGGAGCAAACGGCGGATGCGGGCAGACAGGGAGACGGGCCGCGCGCTCTGCGGATCGTTCTCGGGCATGGGGGACACTCTCCGGGTGAGCGGAATGAGTTGGCCCGTGACGCGGGCGGTCGCGGGCGGACAGCGGATCCTGCGCGCAGGACCTCGGCCGGTTTGTACTCACCGGCAGGAAGGGCTGCAAGAAAAAAGGGGGCGCCCCCGGCCGGGCAAAAGTCTTGGCCTTGGGCCATTGACCTGGGCCACCGGCAAGCTTATGGTGACCAGCAGTGTTTGCCCCCAGAAGACCAGAGGAGCCGCATGGATATCAAGGGATTGCGCAAGGAATACGCCAACCCGGTGCTCACCCGGGAGATGCTCGACCCGGACCCGTACCGCCAGTTCGAGCGCTGGTTCGAGCAGACCTGCACCGCCGGCCTGTCCGAACCCAACGCCATGACCCTGGCCACGGTGGGCGCGGACGGCCAACCGACCCTGCGCACCGTGCTGCTCAAGCTGTTCGACCACGACGGCTTTGTCTTCTACACCAACTACGGCAGCCGCAAGGCCCGCCAGATCGGTGAGAACAGCCGGGTGGCCCTGCTCTTTCCCTGGGTCAAGCTGGCCCGCCAGGTGGCCATCACCGGCGTGGCCGAAAAGGTGAGCCTGGCCGAGTCGGCCCGCTACTTCGCCAGCCGGCCGCACGAAAGCCAGCTGGGCGCCTGGATCTCCCAGCAGAGTTCGGTGATCGGCTCCCGCCAACTGCTCATGAACGAACTGGAGAAGATCAAGGCCCGCTTCAGAAAGGGGGAGGTGCCCCTGCCTGATTTCTGGGGCGGCTACCGGGTGCGGCCGGCCAGTATCGAGTTCTGGCAGGGCCAGACGAGCCGGTTGCACGACCGTTTTCTCTACACCTGCCAGGCGGACGCCAGCTGGACCATCGAACGGCTGGCGCCGTAAGCGCCGCCATCCCGGCATTTCCACCCTTCCACCATTCTGCGGATCGATTTCTTTATGCGTTTTTTTCTTACCCTCTCGTTGTGCTGTGTGCTCTTTGCCAACCTCGCCGTGGCTGCGGCCACAGCGCCGCCCGCCCTGCTGGCCGCGACCGCTGCGGCCGTGCCGGCAGCGGAAGCTCAGGCCTGGGTGGACAGTGTCCTCGCCCGGCCCCCCCTCCCGCCGGCAGCCGCCGCCCCGCCCCGGGCCCCGGAACAGGAACAACCGGTCCTGGCAACGGCAGACGCGCCCCGACCGCAGGTCGTCGCCCCGGAGACCGCCCCCCGGCCGGAAAAAAAGAACGGTCGCGCCGGCAAGGATCGCCGGAACAGCGAGACCGCGGTCACCCGCCAGGCAGCCCAGGCGCCGCCGCTGGTCGCTGCGCCGGCGGCAGCGACCACGACCGCACAGCCCTCCTCCTTCTGGCGCACTCTCTTTACCCCGGCCGCGACCGGGGAAGAAACCGCCTTGCCGCCCCTGCGCGCCGGTGTGCAGCCGGCGGAGCCGCCCAAGCCTGCCCAGGAAGAGCCGGTGCGAATCGAGTCGGTGCTCATCAAGCGGTTCACCCAGCAGGAGGCGGCAGGGCCTTTGCCCACCTCCTCGTCCGACACCGAGGCCATGCTCGCCTCGCTGGTCGAACTGCAAAAAAACATCCGCCAGGAGATCAAGGTCACCAGGAAACGGCTCAAGGCCAGTTCTTCCGAGGCGGAGAAGGTGTCCCTGGAGGAGGAACTGAAGCAGCTCGACCAGCAGCTCTCGGACAGTGTTGCCGATTTCGAGCGGATCGCCACCGGGGTCGAGCCCACGGTGTTCATCCCCCAGGAGGACAAGGGGTTCAGCTGGAAGGACGAACTCACCACCCTGCTCGAACCGACCGTCAAGGAACTCAAGCAGCTCACTGCCCGTGCCCGGCAGAAGACCCAGCTCAAGGAGGAGATCCTCGAACTCGGCAAACAGGCGGCCACGGCCAACCGGGCCGTGACCCAGCTGAACACCCTGATCGCGACCAGCAACGACGCCAGCATCAAGACCTACCTGCACGAACTGCTGCCGGCCTGGCAGAACATGCACAAGCGCATCCAGGGCAAACTCGATCTGGCCCGGCTGGAACTGGCCAAGCTCGAGGACGAGAACGGCGGCGCGGCCCGCAGCCCGACCGAATACATCAAGACCTTTTTCCGCGAACGCGGCCTCTACCTGTTCACCGCCGTGCTCGCCTTCGCCGGGACGCTCGTGCTCTGCCGGTTGTTCAACCTGCTCCTGCTGCGCATCCTGCCCGGGGCCCGGCGTGACCAGCGGCCGTTGTATGTGCGCGTCTTCCAGATCCTCTTCTCCGCGTTCACCGCCGCGGCCGCGGTGGGCAGCTTCGTGTTCGTGCTCTACCTGGCCGAGGACTGGTTCCTGCTCAGCCTGGCGCTCATCCTCCTGTTGGGCGTGGCCTGGGCGGTGCGCCAGGTGGTGCCCAAACTCTGGCAGCAGAGCCTGCTCATGCTCAACCTCGGGCCGGTACACGAGGGCGAACGGGTCATCTACCAGGACCTTCCCTGGCAGGTGGAGGCGCTCAACGTGTTCGCCAAGCTGCACAACCCGGCCCTGGGCCTGACCCTGCGGGTGCCGGTGGACAGGCTGATCGGCCAGGTTTCCCGCCCCTTCACCCGGGACGAACCCTGGTTCCCCTGCCGCAGGGACGACTGGGTGCTCATCGAGGGCAAGCCCCTGGCCAAGGTGGTCAGCTGCACCCATGAACAGGTCGAGGTGGTGGAAATGGGCGGTCGCCGCATCGTCTACCGGACCGGTGACTTCCTCGCCGCAACGCCCATCAACCTGTCCAGCGGCTTCAACATCAGTGTCGTCTTCGGCCTGTCCTACGACCTGCAGCCGATCATCACCAGCGAGGTGCTGGCGAAACTGGAAACCTTCCTGCAGCGAAAAATGGAGGAGCACGGGTACATGGAGGGCTGCCACAGCCTGAGCGTGGACTTCAAAACCGCCGGCGCCTCCTCGCTCGATGTGGCCGTACTGTCCACCTTCAAGGGGAACATGGTGCCCGACTACTACCGGCTGGAGCGCGCCCTGAACAAGTGGTGCGTGGACTGCTGCAACGAAAACGGCTGGGAGATCCCCTTCCCGCAGCTGACCGTGCACCATCAGGGTGCGCAGCCGGCCTGACCCCCCGACCCGGAGGACAGCCCATGCTCGATGAGCCGATCGTGCGGGAACTGGGACTGATCGTCGGCGCGGACAACGTCTCCGTGGACAGTGCCGACCGCATTCTGCACGCCTTTGACGCCACGCAAGGCCACTTTCTGCCCGAGGTGGTGGTCCACGCCACCAGCACGGACCAGGTCAGCCGGGTGGTGCGACTGGCCCACGAACACCGCATCCCGATTCTGCCGCGCGGCGCGGGCAGCGGCTTCACCGGCGGCAGTTTGCCCATCAGGGGCGGCATTGTGCTCGTGCTCACGCGCATGAACCGCATCCTCGAGATCGACCCGGACAACCTCACCGCCACGGTGGAGCCGGGCGTGGTCACCGCCACCCTGCAGCGCGAGGTGGAGCGGCTCGGCCTGTTCTACCCGCCCGACCCGGCCTCCAAAGAGTTCAGCACGCTCGGCGGCAACATCGCCGAGTGCGCCGGCGGACCGCGCTGCGTCAAGTACGGCGTGACCCGCGACTACGTGCTCGGCCTGGAGGTGGTGACGCCCACGGGCGAGATTATCCACACCGGCGGCAAGACCATGAAAAACGTGGTCGGCTATGACCTGACCCGGCTGTTCGTCGGTTCCGAGGGAACGCTGGGCATCGTCACCCGCATCACCCTGCGCCTCTTGCCCAGACCCGAGGCGCGCAAGACCCTGCTCGTTGCCTTCGCCACCATCGACGGCGCCGCCCAGGCGGTGTCGGCCATCATCCGCGGTCGCATCATCCCGGCCACGCTCGAGTTCATGGACGCCTCGGCCATCGATTGCGTCCGCCGGGCCATGGACCTGGACCTGCCCGACGGCTGCCGCGCGGTGCTCATCATCGAGGTGGACGGCGAGCCGGCGGTGCTCGAGGCCCAGGCCGCGCGCATCCTCGAGATCGTCGGGCCGCTTGGCGTGATCGAGACCCGGGTGGCGGCCACCGCCGAGGAGGCGGAGGCCATCTGGAAGGTCCGCCGTTCCGTCAGCCCGAGTTTGCGCAAGATCAACCCGGACAAGTTCAACGAGGACATCGTCGTCCCCCGCTCGCGCGTGCCGGAGATGATCCGCGCCCTGGAGGCGATCTCGGCCCGGTACGAGGTGCCCATCGTCAACTTCGGCCACGCCGGCGACGGCAACATCCACGTGAACGTGATGGTCGACCTGAAAGAGGAGGGCATGCGCGCCACCGTGGAGCGGGTGCTCGACGAAATCTTCCGCACCACCGTGGCGCTCGGCGGCTCGGTGAGCGGCGAGCACGGCATCGGCACGGCCAAGATGCCTTTCATCGGCCTGGAACTGGACGCGGCCACCCTGGCCACCATGCGCGCGATCAAACAGGCGCTCGACCCGCACAACATCATGAACCCGGGCAAGATCTTCCCCGAGCCCGCCGGCAACCCGCAGAACTGAGCCCATGGTGCAGTTGAAAGACCTTGCCGACTACGCCGACCAGATCGACCAGTGCGTGCGCTGCGGCGCCTGCCAGGCCCACTGCCCGGTCTACCGGGAGACGCTCGGCGAAGGCTCGGTGGCCCGCGGCAAGATCGCCCTGGCCGCGGCCGTGCTGGCCGGCGACATCGCCCTGGAGCCCCGGCTCACCGAGGAGTTGAGCCTCTGCCTGCTGTGCGGCTCCTGCGTGGCCAAGTGCCCCAACCGGGTGGAGACCGACGGCATCGTCGCCGCCCTGCGCAGGCGGGTCACCGACGAACAGGGGCTCTCAACCGTGGGTCGGGGGGTGGCGGCGCTCACCGGCTCCAGACCGCTGCTGCGGGGCCTGGTCAGGGGCGCGGGCCTGCTCGCGCCGCTCGTGTTCAAGCACATCCCGAGCACAAGCGGCCTGCGCCTGCGCTTTGCCCCGGCCGCGCTCAAGGGACGCACCCTGCCGCCCATCCCGGCACAAAACCTGTTCGACCGGGTGCCCGAACACAGCCCGGCCGCAGCGGGCCGGCCGACCATCGGCCTGTTTGCCGGCTGCGCCATCACCTACCTGTATCCGCAGGTGGGCGAGGCCCTGGCGCGACTGCTCACCCGTTTCGGCTACGGCCTGTTCCTGCCGCGCACCCAGGGCTGCTGCGGCATGCCGGCCCTGTCCTCGGGCAACGGCGCCCTGCTCACCGAACTGGCAGAGGCGAACCTGGCGGCCTTTGCCGAGGGCGGCACGGAGACCATCGTCACCGCCTGCGCCTCCTGCGGCGGTGCCCTCACCGGCCACTACGCCGACCTGGGCGAGGACGGCCGGGGCCTGGCCGACCGGATCCTGGACATCCACCAGTTCCTCGACCGGGAGGGGTTGATCGAACGCATCGCCGACCTGCCCAAACAGGCGGAGCGCATCCGGGTCACCTACCACGATCCCTGCCACCTGCGCACCCGCGCCATCACCCGCGAGCCGCGCGCCCTGCTCGCCGCCCTGCCCCAGGTGGAGCTGGTGGAGATGGACGAGGCGGCCAGCTGCTGCGGCCTGGGCGGCACCTTTGCCGCCACCCGGGCCGAGCTGAGCCGCCGCATCGGCGACCGCAAGGCGGCATCGATCGCGGCCAGCGGCGCGGAGCTGGTGGCCACCGGCTGTCCGGGCTGCGTGCTCCAGCTGCAGGACAGCATCGACCGCGCCGGCCTGCGGGTGCGGGCCGTGCACACCCTGGACCTGGTCGACCAGGCCCTGCACGGCGACACCGCATGAGCGGGTCGCGCACCCTGGGCCTGCGCTACGGCCGGTCCACGATCGAACTGGCCGTGCCGGCCGCGGCCGAACTGGTCGAACCGCAGGAGCCGGCCCTGACGCTCGATCGGGACAGCTTCCGCGCCGGCTTGGCGGCGGAGCTGCCCGAGCCCCTGCCCTCCGGGCGGATCGTCATCGTGGTGGCGGACAAAACCCGGCTGTGCGGCTACCCGACCGTGCTCCCCTGGCTGGTCGAGCTGCTCGCCGAGCGCGGCGCCGGACCGGAGCGGATCGTCTTTCTCATCGCCTACGGGGTGCACAGCCGGCAGAGCGAGGCCGAATCACTCGTTGCCTACGGGCCGGTGTACCGGCAGTACCCGTTTGTCCACCACGACTGTGACGATCAGAACGCCTTTGTCGACCTGGGCCGCACCGGCCGGGG
>CAZMNU010000003.1:25503-60579 GCA_964567725.1 uncultured Desulfobulbus sp.
ATCGCCCGCCTGCTGCCCCGGCCGCTCTCCGTGCACGGCCTGCTCGACAGCAGCGGTGCGCTGGTCGCCTGCCGCATCGGCCGCGGGTCGGACGCCTTTGTTCGGGCCTGCCGGGAACACGATTGCTGCTTCCGGGCGCCCGGCAACCGGCGCTATGACCTGGTGGTTGCCTCGGCCGGCGGCTATCCCAAGGACATCAACCTCATCCAGGCGCACAAGGCCATGGACAACGCGGCCGGATTCGTCCGCGACGGCGGCACCCTGGTGCTGCTCGCCGAGTGCGCGGACGGGGTCGGCTCGACCGGGTTGCTGCCCTTCTTCGACCTGGGCGGCCAACAGCAGGCCTTTGATCAGCTGGTGCGGGACTACAGCGGCAACGGCGGCACCGCGCTGGCGCTGATGGCCAAGAACGAGCGCATCCGCATCCGCCTGCTCACCGGACTGGATCCGTGTATTTGCCAACGCATCGGCGTCCAGCCGATCACCATAGCACAAGCGGAGCAACTGCTCCGGGCCAAAGCGGAAAGCAGCGCGGTGATCGCCAACGCCTCCCTGCTCGTCCGCTGAGGCGAGGCTCCGGCACCCGGGCCGCCACCGATGCATTGCAGTTGCCAGTTCTACCACGCCGTGCTATGCAGGCGGGCAGACAACCCGCTCAACGCCCGGGCCCGGGTCCAGCCGTCGTCACGCCGGCCGCACCCGCCCCCGACAACCCGGAACCGTCACTCCGTTGACCGCCATTGCCCATTGCCATGACCCCGCCCGCCAACCAACCTGTCCGCTCGTTTTTCGCCTCGGTGCAGCTGGCCCTGCTGCTCCTGTTCCTGCTCGCCGCCACCTCGATCATCGGCACCATTGTCCCGCAGAACAGCCCGCCGTCCTTCTACATCGAGAAATACGGCGCCCAGACCGCCCGGCTCTTCCAGCTGCTGGACATCACCGACATGTACAACTCCTGGTGGTTCCTTGCCCTGCTCACCCTGTTCGCCGTGAACCTGGTGGTGTGCAGCCTGGAACGCATCCCCGGGGTGATCCGCACGGTCCGCCGCGACGGGCTGCAGACCGCTCCCGACCAGCTCGACCGGCAGCCGTGCCGCCAGGCAATCGACCTGGCCGCACCCCTCGCCGAGGCCAGCCAACGGGCCGCGGCCCTGCTCAGGGCGCACGGCTGGAAGCCCCGTGAGGCGGCGACGGCAGACGGTCGCCTGCTGTTCGCCGAGCGCGGCCCCTGGACCCGGTTCGGCGTGTACGTGGTCCATCTGTCCATTCTCGTCATCCTGGTCGGCGCCCTGGTCGGCTCGTCCACCGTGGCCTCGCGCCTGCTGCGCAACCCGGACTTCGCCTTCAAGGGCTCGGTGATGCTGCCCGAGGGGGAGAGTACCGGCCACATCCTCGCCTTCAAGAGCGGCAGGCGCATCGACCTGGGCTTCAATCTGCGCTGCGACGCCTTTGCCATCGAGTACTACGACAACGGCATGCCCAAAACCTACCGGTCGAACGTCACCGTGCTCGAGGACGGCAAGGTGGTGCGCACCGCAGAGATCGAGGTCAACCGGCCGCTCACCCACCGCGGTGTGACCTTCTACCAGTCGAGCTACCAGGCCGGCCGGGAGTACATGGTCAGCCTGGCCAAGCAGCCCGACAACCTGACCCGCACCGCGGTCATCCCGCCGGCCCGGGAGATCGCCTGGCCCGAGGCGGGCGTCAGCTACGGCATCATCAACCGGGAGAACCAGGGCGAGGTGACCCGGCGGCTGAAGATCTGGTTTGCCGACGGCCAGGGCGAGCCCGCGGTGTTCTGGGTTGCGGCCGGCGAGGAAACCACCCTCGAGCGGCCCACCGGCACCTACCGCATCCAGGCCCGCCAACTCTACGCCACCGGCCTGCAGGCGACCAAGGACCCCGGCGTCTGGCTGGTGTACGGCGGCTGCCTGCTCATGCTCATCGGCCTGTACATCGCTTTCTTCCTCTCCCACCGAAGACTGTGGGTGCGGGTCGAGCCCACGGCCGCGGGCTCGCGCCTGCTTTTCGCTGGTACGGCCAACAAGAACCGGGTAGCCTTCGAGAAAAAATTCAGTGACCTCGTCGCTGACCTGGACACCCACCGCTAACCTTTATCGCCGCACTGGCGGCCGGTTGCACGTCTTATGGACAGTTCACAACTCTTCGGCATCACCATGCTCGCCTACCTGCTTTCCGCGGCCTTCTACCTGGGGCTGCTCATCTTCAAGCAGCCGCGCGCCGGGCAGATCGGCATGCTGCTCGCCCTTGCCGGCGTGGTCGTGCAGACCGGCGCCATCGGCCTGCGCTGGTACGAGTCGTACCAGATCGGCCACGGACACGCGCCGCTGACCAACATGTACGAGTCCCTGGTGTTCTTCGCCTGGTGCACCACGCTTGTCTACCTGTACCTGGAATACCGGTACAAGGCGCGGGTGCTCGGCGCCTTTGTCCTGCCCTGCGTGGCCGTGGCCATGGCCTACGCCTCCTTCTCGGACCGCATCGACGACCGCATCAACCCGCTCATCCCGGCCCTGCAGTCCAACTGGCTGATCGCCCACGTGGTCACCTGCTTCATCGGCTACGCCGCCTTTGCCGTGGCCGGCGGCCTGGGCCTGATGTACCTGCTCAAGCGGCGCGCGGTCGATCGCCAGGCGCCCGCGAATTCCATCGGCGGCTCCCTGCCGGAGTTGCGGGTGATCGACGATCTCACCCACCGGACCATCGTGTTCGGCTTCCTCTGGCTGTCGGCCGGCATCATCACCGGCGCGGTCTGGGCCAACGAGGCCTGGGGCACCTACTGGAGCTGGGACCCCAAGGAAACCTGGTCGATCATCACCTGGTTCCTCTACGCCTCCACCCTGCACGCCCGCTTCACCCGCGGCTGGAGCGGCCGGCGCATCGCTTGGCTGGCCATCGCCGGCTTTTTCGCCGTGTTCTTCACCTATTTCGGGGTCAACTTCCTGCTCTCCGGGCTGCACAGCTACGGGGCAAGCTGAGGCCGGCACCGGCGCTGAGAGCGATGCGGTCGCCCGGCGAACGTTGACAAGGCCCGAGCAGGGCGCTATACAACAGCAACGGTGCTTTTTCTCGACCAACCCATCTGCCTGAGGAGGAATGACATGAAACGAATACTGGCGGCCGGTGCCATCCTGGCCCTGTGCTGTACGGTCGGCTGGGCCTCCGGTGCCCTGGCCGCGGACAAGGGGCCCGCAGAGATCACCCTCGAGTCCACCATCGACCCGGCCAAGACCCCGAAGCCGGCCACCTTCCCGCACGGTGCCCACCAGGCGCGGATGGAGTGCACAACCTGCCACCACGGCAAGGATGCGGACGGCAAGCGCATCGACTACGTGGAAGGCCAGAAGATCGAAAAATGCGAATCCTGCCACAACAAGGCCGCCGCCGGCATGCCGGACAAGCTGAACACCTTCAAGGGTGCGGGCCACGCCCTCTGCCAGGACTGTCACAAGAAGACCAAGCCTGAGCTGGCCAAGTGCTCGGTCTGCCATAAGAAGTAACGAAATCGTGCCACCCCGCCGCGGCGGGCGCACAAAAAAAGGCTGTCCCAAAACGGGACAGCCTTTTTTTGTGCTGGGGCGACGCGTGGTCGCCGGCGGCGGGTCGCTAGTCGCGCTCCACGTGCATCCTCGAGATATCCCCCACCTGCAGCACCACCTCGCCCAGCGCGGTGAGCAGGTTGAGCCGGTTCTGGCGCACCGCCGGGTCGTCGGCCATGACCATGACCTGATCGAAGAACCGGTCCACCGGCTCCTTCATGGTGAGCATCTCGGACAGGGCCTCCAGGTAGGCGCGGTCCTGCACCAGCGGCAGCGCCCGGTCGCGCACCGCGCCGAGGGTGGCAAACAGGTCCCGTTCGGCCGCCTCGCTGAACAGTTCGGCCCGCACCACGGTCTCCCGGTTGTCCTTGACGATGTTGCGGATGCGCTTGAACGAGCCGGCCAGCACCGGGAAACTCTCCTGCGTGCGGATGCGGTCCAGGGCGTCGATGCGCGCCAGGGTGTCGAGGAGATCGTCGCAGCCCACCGAGGTGGCGGCCTCCACCAGTTCCTGCGGCAGGCCGCCGGCCACCTGTTCGTTCTCGAACCGCAGGCGGATGAAGGTGAGCACCTCGGCCACGGTCTCCGGGTTCTGCTCGACCACGCCCGCGTAGCCGGCCAGGGCCGCGGTGGCCGCTTCCCGCAGGGAAAGGCGGATCTTGAGGCCGCGGATGATGCTGATCAGGCCGATGGCCTGGCGCCGCAGGCCGAAGGCGTCCTTGTTGCCGGTGGGTTTCTCGCCGATGGCAAAGCAGCCGACCAGGGTGTCCAGCCGGTCGGCAATGCCCACCAGCGCGCCGATGAGCGATTGCGGCAGGTCCCCGCCGGCGCGCACCGGCAGGTAGTGCTCCTCGATGGCCCGGGCCACCCCCTCGTTCTCGCCGTCGTGGCCGGCGTAGACCCGGCCCATGATGCCCTGCAGCGACGGGAACTCACCGACCATGGCGGTGAGCAGGTCGGCCTTGGCCAGCTGCGCCGCCCGCCGGACATCCGCCTCCAGTTCCGGGGCGATGCGTGCGGCCAGGGCGCCGGACAGGGCGACGAGGCGGGTGCTCTTGGCCTCCATGGTACCCAGCCGGTTCTGGAAGACGATACCGCGCAGTTCAGGGCAGCGGTCGGCCAGGGGCCGTTTGCGGTCCTCGTTGAAGAAGAACAGGCCGTCCTCGAGCCGGGCGCGCAGCACCCGCTCGTGGCCGCTGGCGGCCAGGCGCAGGTCGTCGATGCGGGTGTTGTTGACCGCCACGAACCGCGGCAACAGGCGGCCGTCCGCGCCGGCCACCGGGAAGTACTTCTGGTGCTCGCGCATCGAGGTGACCAGGGCCTCCTCGGGCAGCTGCAGGAATTTTTCGTCGAAGCGGCCGCAGATGCCGAACGGCTGCTCCACCAGGTTGGTGACCGTGTCCAGCAGCCCCTCGTGCAGCACCGGCCGGGCCTCGGCCACGCCGGCGTGTTCGCCCACCGCCCGCCGCACCGCCTCGACCACGCGGTCGCGCCGCTCGGCCGGGTCGACGATGACGAAACGGGCGGCCAGGCCGTCCCGGTAGGCGGCGAAGCTGTCCACGGGGAAGGTCTCCGGCGCCAGGAAACGATGGCCGCGGGTGGTGTTGCCGCAGACGATGTTCTCGATGGTCAGCGGGATGGTCCCACCGGCGTACACGCCGAGCAGCCACTGGATCGGCCGGGCAAAGGCCAGGCTGCTGTCGGCCCAGCGCATGGACTTGGGAAACACCAGTTCACGCACCAGCGCCTCGAGCACCTCCGGCAGCAGGGCCGCGGTCTCCTTGCCCTGCACGTCCTCGATGGCCACCAGGTATTCGCCCTTGGCGGTCTGCACCACCTGCAGCTGCTCCGGTCCAAGCCCGCGGGAGCGGGCAAAACCGATGGCCGCCCTGGTAAGGTTGCCGTCCGCGTCGAAACCGGCCTTTTTCGAGGGACCGACGTGCTCCTGGCGGCGGTCGGGCTGGCGGGACTCGAGATCGTCGATGACCAGGGTCAGCCGGCGGGGCGTGCCGCAGGTGTGGACCCCGGTGAAGGCCAGGCCCAGATCCTGGAGTTTGCGCGCCACATTGGCGGCCAGAGCGTCGAGGGCTGGCTGGATGTATCCGGCCGGGATTTCTTCTGTGCCGATTTCAAAGAGAAGCTCATGCATCGCAGTCGGTTCCAGTTGGGTTTGTCGGGAAGCAGGGCGCGGTCCGCGAAGGCCGCCAAAATCAATGAATGGCAGCGGTTTCGGCCGGTTCGGGCCACTCGCTGGAGGCAAACGCTGCATACCCGCTGGCTATGTTTTTCACAACAACTTTGTACCGGTCGAAGGCGCCGCTGGCGGCCAGCACGGAGCCGACCCGCCGGCACATGGATTCCACCGGGCCGGCCGCTTCCGGGGGCGCGGCCACGCCCTCGCCGATGAGGGCGATCAGGTCCTCGATCCACAGGAAGCGGTTCATGCGCACCGCCACCGTGACCATGCCCCAGATACCGGCCGGCGCCAGGTCCCCGCCCGGGGCGGCCTGCCCGGTCCGCAGGGCCACCGGCACGTCCACCTCGACCACCAGGTCGAGGCGGTCGGCGAGCGAGCCGTGCAGCCGGCATTCGTAGCGTTCCAGTCCCGGGGTCGCGCCCTGCTCGCTGCCGTGCAGAAAATAGGGAAAGGCGATCTCCAGGTGGGCCGCCTCGGCCTCGAGCCGGACCTTCATCTCCTCGAGGATGAGGTGGAAGGTCCGCAGGTTGAACTTGCCGTGGAAACGGTTGAGGATCTCGACAAAGCGGCTCATGTGCGTCCCCTTGAACCGGTGCGGCAGGTTGACGTACATGTTGACCCGGGCGACGGTCTGCTGGGTCTTGCGCTCCTTGTCGAGTACGATGATCGGGTAGGTGATGTTCTTGACCCCGACCTTGCGGATGCTGATGCGCCGCAGGTCGGGCAGGCTCTGGATATCCTTCATGGGTCCACCGCCGGCCGGGGAACCGGACAAGGGCGGCCGGCCCCGCCCCGCCGGCCGGTGGGCTCAGCCGAGGTGCTTGCGCACCGCGGCCTTGAGTTCATCCAGGTTGGCCGACTTGACCACGTAGTCGTCCGAGGCCCAGCTGCCGAAATCCTGCTTGTACTCCGGGTAGGCGGAACAGAGGATGACCGGCAGGTCGGCGCGCAGCTCCTTCATCTGGCGAAGCACCTCGATACCGTTCAACCCCGGCATGTTGATGTCCAGCAGCACCAGGTCGGGCGGGTTGGCGCGGAACCGGGCCAGGGCCTCCTCGCCGTTGCGGGCCGAGTCGACCAGGTAGCCCTCGTCCTCGAACTCGCCGCGGTAGAGGAGTTGAATGCCGTCCTCGTCGTCGACGAGCAGTATCCGTTTTTTGTCCATGGCAGCCTCCTAGAGTTGCACCTCCCGGAGATACCTGCAGGTTTCCTCCGGCGGCATGGGATTGATGTAGAACCCGGTCCCCCACTCGAAGCCGGCCATGCTGGTCAGCTTGGGCACGATCTCGAAATGCCAGTGGTAGTGCTCCAGCGGCCCGGAACGCAGCGGCTGGGTGTGCAGAACGAAATTGTAGGGCACGTTGGGGATGCAGGCGTCCAGCCGGCGCAGGGTCTCGGAGAAGATCTCGGCCAGGGCGGTGAGCGAGGCGTCGTCCTGGTCGGCGTAGGAGGAGTTGTGATGGCGCGGCAGCACCCACATCTCGAACGGGGTGCGCGGCGCGAACGGGGTGACGGTGACGAACTGGCTGTTCTCGCAGACCAGGCGGATCTTCTGCTGGATTTCCTGGCGCAGGATGTCGCAGAAGATGCAGCGGTCCTTGTAGCGGTAGTAGTGCAGGCTGCCTTCCAGCTCCGAGGTCACCTGGCGCGGCAGGATGGGCAGGGCCACCAGCTGCGAGTGGCTGTGCTCGAGCGAGGCGCCGGCGGCCTTGCCGAAGTTCTTGAACACCACCACGTAGCTGAAACGGCTGTCCTTGGCCAGGTCGCGGATCCGGTCGCGGAAGGCGCGGAAGGTGAGTAGCATGTGGTGCGGCGGCAGGTGCGAGAAACGGTCCTGGTGGTTGGGGCTCTCGATGATCACCTCGTGGGCGCCGATGCCGTTCATGCGGTCGTAGAGCCCCTCGCCCTGCTTGTCCAGGTTGCCCTCGATGATCAGGGCCGGGTATTTGTTGGGCACCACCCGCAGCTGCCAGCCGGCGGTATTGGGGTACCCCCACTCCCGACCGTAGACGAGCACCTCGTCCGGGGTGGTCTTTTCATTGCCTGGGCAGAGGGGGCAGAAGCCGCCCTTCACCTTGAACTCCTCGATGAGGAAATCGGTCGGTCGTTTACCCCGTTCCTGGGCAATGATCACCCAGCGGCCCAGGATCGGGTCTTTCCGTAATTCAGGCATGTGTGTTAGCGCCCCTGTTCCTTTTCTTTCTGTTCCTGTTTGGTCTTGCAGTCAATGCAGAACTTGGCCACCGGCCGCGCCTGCAGACGCTTGATGGCGATATCCTCGCCGCACCCGGCGCAGATGCCGTAGGTGCCGTCCTCGATGCGCGCCAGCGCCTCGTCGACCTTTTCCATGAGTTTGCGCTCCCGTCCACGGATGCGCAGTTCGAAGCTCCGGTCCGACTCCATGGTGGCGCGGTCGTTGGGGTCCGGGATGTTGCCGGTCTGGCTGGTCATTTCGGTCAGGGTCTTCTCCACGTCGGAGTTGATGTCGACCTTCATGGCTTCCAGTTGTTTCTTGAACTGAATCAGTTCCTGCTCATCCATAGCCGCTCTCCAGCAGGGGTGAATTGGTGGGGGTGGTCGCTCAGGCCGGCCCGGGCCTGACAAACTCGCCGCTCTTGCCGCCGCTCTTGGCGAGCAGGCGGATGGCGGAAATCACCATGGTCTTGTCCACCGCCTTGCACATGTCGTAGATGGTCAGCGCCGCCACCGACACGGCGGTCAGCGCCTCCATTTCCACGCCGGTGCGGCCGGTGATGGCCACTTCGGCCTCGATGGTGATGGTGTGGGTGGCGTCGTCGAAGGCAAAGGCGATGTCCGCACTGGTGAGCAGCAGGGGGTGGCACAGGGGAATCAGCTGGTCCACCCGTTTGGCCGCCATGATGCCGGCGATGCGGGCCACGCCGAGCACATCGCCCTTGCGCATGGTGCCGCTGCGCACCATCCGGTAGGCCTCCGGGGCCATGGTCACCGCGCCGGCGGCCACGGCCCGGCGCACGGTTTCCCCCTTGACGCCGACATCGACCATGCGGGCGTTGCCGGCCTCGTCGAAGTGGGTGAACCGCGCCTGCTCAGCCATGGGCCACCTTTTCTTCTTTGTCGGCCTTTTTCTTCTTCTGTTTGCCGAGACCGCCGCTGAACAGGCGGGAGAAGAACCCCTCCTCCTCGCCCTGGCACAATGCGTCGAACTGGCGCAGCAGCTCCTTCTGTTCCTTGCTCAGCCGAGTGGGCGTCTGCACCTGCACCTCCACGACCATGTCGCCGCGGCTGCCGCCGTGCAGGCTGGGCACGCCCTCACCGCGCAGGGTGAAGTGCTCGCCGGACTGGGTGCCGGCCGGGATTTTGAGCGTGGTCGTGCCGTGGATGGTGGGCACCTCCACCTCGCAGCCGAGGGCGGCCCGGGTCATGGACACCGGCAGGCGCAGGAAGATGATCTGCCCCTCGCGCTGGAAATGCTCGTGCTCGTCCACGTGGATGACCACGTACAGGTCGCCGGACGGGCCGCCGCGGCGACCGCCCTCGCCCTCGCCGGTGAGCCGCATGCGCGAACCGTTGTCCACGCCCGCCGGGATGCGCACGTTGACCTTCTTGCTGCGGTTGATCAGCCCCTGGCCGTGGCAGTCGTTGCAGGGGTCGCTGATCACCTGGCCGGCGCCGCCGCAGCGGTTGCAGGTGGTGCTCACCTGGAAGAAACCCTGGTTGCGGATCACCTGGCCGCGGCCCTGGCACTGGGGGCAGACCTGGGGTTTGCTGCCCGGCCGGGCACCCGTGCCCTCGCAGGTCCAGCAGGTCTCCTTCTTGGTCAGGTCCACCTGGCGGCTGACGCCGTGGACCGCCTCCATGAAGGAAATGCGCATGTCGTAGCGCAGGTCGTTGCCCGCCACCGGCGCGTTGGGGTCGCGCCGCCGGCTGCGGCCGCCGCCGAAGCCGAACAGGTCGCCGAACAGGTCGTTGATGTGCGAGAAGATGTCCTCGCTGTTGCCCGGACCGCTGTAACCGCTGTTGCGCAGCCCTTCCTTGCCGTAGGCGTCGTAGATGCGCCGTTTCTGCAGGTCGCTGAGCACCTCGTAGGCCTCGGCGGCCTCCTTGAACCTCTCCTCGGCCTCGGCGTCCCCGGGGTTGCGGTCCGGATGAAACTTCATGGCCTGCTTGCGGTAGGCCTTCTTGATGGCCTCGGCCGAGGCGTCCTTGCCGATGCCGAGGATGTCATAGTAGCTCTTGCTCATAGTCCGCTGTTCCGTCGGCCTTATTCGTCCGCATCGTCCTCGGCCGCCGCCTCGGCGGCGAGTTCGGCCTTGCGCTGCTTGGGCAGCTCGTGGATGTTGTCGAAGGTGACGCTGCCTGCGGCGATCTCGCGCAGGGTCATGACGATTTCCTTGTTCTTGCCGGCCACCAGGAAGGGCTCGCCCCTGCGGTGCTGACGAATGCGTTCCACCGCCAGGTGAATGAGGGTGAAGCGATTGTCATCGCCCACTTTTTCCAGACAATCTTCCACTGTGATTCGGGCCATGCTGTCCACCTCCATGGAATAAAAATCCCGGAGCGGTTGATCTCCGGGATGCACGCGCTGTGGTTCCGGCGCCCCCGCAACGGACCCGCCGGGGAACCGGCAGGGCACCAGAACTATCTTTTAGTAATCATTCTTTGCCGATTGGCAAGAGGAGCGGAGGAAAACCGTCCGCTCAGACGGCAAAGGGGTTGCGCAGCAAGAGGGTCTCCTCGCGGTCCGGGCCGACCGAGACAATGGCCGGGGCCACGCCGGTAAGGTCCTCCAGCCGGCGCAGGTAGGCGCGGGCCGCGGCGGGCAGGTCGTCGAAGGAGCGCACCCCGCCGATGTCCGCGTTCCAGCCGTCCACCTCCTCGTACACCGGTCGGGCCAGGCGCGCCTTGCGGATGTTTTCCGGCATGTGCGTCCAGGTCTCGCCCTCCACCTCGTAACGGGTGGCGATCTTCAGCCTGTTCAGGCCGGAGAGCACGTCCAGCTTGGTGACCGCGAACCCGGTCAGCCCGTTCAGGCGCACCGCGTCACCGGCCACCACCGCGTCGAACCAGCCGCAACGCCGGCGGCGGCCGGTGGTCGCCCCGAACTCGTGGCCTTTCTGCTGCAGCCTGTCGCCGATGGAATCGCCCTCGGGCAGTTCCGTGGGGAAGGGCCCTTCGCCCACCCGGGTGGTGTAGGCCTTGAGAATGCCGATCACCTCGTCGATGTGCACCGGCCCGAACCCGGAACCGATGCAGGCGTTGCCGGCAATGGTGTTGGACGAGGTGACAAAGGGATAGGTGCCGTGGTCGATGTCCAGCTGGGTACCCTGGGCGCCTTCGAACAGAATGTTTTTGCCCTGCCTGCGGGCCTGGTCGAGCACCACCGAGACATTGCCCACGTAGGGGCCGAGCTGGGCCGCAAACTCGTCGAACTGGGCGGCGATGGCGGCGTAGTCCACCGGCTCGGCCCCGAACTGGCGGGTGAGCACGAAGTTCTTTTCTTCCACCGCGGCCTGGAGCTTGTCGTGGAACAGGGTCGGGTCAAGCAGGTCGCCGACCTTCATGCCGGCGCGGCCCACCTTGTCCATGTAGCAGGGACCGATGCCCCGGCCGGTGGTGCCGATCTTTTTTTCCCTGGCCAGCGAGGCCTCGCGGGCCTGGTCGAGGCGCTGGTGATAGGGCATGATCAGGTGGGCGTTGGCACTGATGAGCAGCTGCCTGGGCGTGACCGTGATGCCGCGTCCGGCGAGTTCGGCCATTTCCTTGAGGAGCACGTCCGGGTCGATGATCACGCCGTTGCCGATCACGCAGGTCTTGTCCGGGTAGAGCACGCCCGAGGGGATGATGTGGAAGATGTACTGCTTGCCATCGACCACCAGTGTATGGCCGGCATTGTTGCCGCCCTGGAAGCGGACCACGTAGTCTGCGTACCGGGTCAGCAGATCGACGATCTTGCCCTTGCCCTCATCACCCCACTGGGTGCCGACCACCACCACACTGGCCATGTCCTCTCCCTGATCGCTAAGTCATCATCGGGTTGCCATCCGTCTACGCCGAACGACAGCATCTGGTCATTGAACCGGAGGAGACTAGCAGAAAAGAATGAGAAAGTCAAACAGGAGAAAAAACCGGCCGGCACCGGGCGCATACCCGGGGCACGGAGGGGGGCCCGCCCCACGCAAAAGGCCCCGCCGGCTGTTCTGCCGGCGGGGCCCGCGTTGCCGCCCTTCTTCAGTGGTGAAAAAGGCAGGTCAATAGGAGGTCTTGAGCACCATGTCCTTACGCATGGCCGGGTCGAAGATGCCTTTCTCCTCGGCCTTTTTGAACCATTCCTGTTTGAGGGTATTGAGGAAGGTCTTCTTCTCCTGAACCTCCTTGGCCATGTCGATGCCGATGTGCTCTTGGGCCGCTTCCTTGGTGGCGAATTCCGGCGCCTCGTAGTCGGCCGCGTTGTATTTGGCCAGCACGATACGCAGCTTCAGGCGGGCATCCTGTCCCTTCTTGATGGCGTTGGCAAGCGTGCGCAGGATCTCCTCCGGGGCGTGGAAAAAGGCGCCATGGGCGGCGACCGCAAAGTCCCAGCGCCACTGGGCGGAACGGATATCCTGCTGTGCGGGCTTCATCTCCTCCTCGGTGGCGCCCAGTTCCCAGGCCCTGGCTGCTTCGAGGTGGGCCTTGGCGATCACCGCGGTGGCCTGGCGGGCCAGTTCGTCCTTGCGCGCCAGCTTCTCCTCGACCTCTTTGCGGAACTCCTGCTCCGTGCCCTTGTGGCAGTTGAGACAAGTGTTGGCGATGTTGTCCAGCGGGCTGCCGACCTTGTGGCTCGAGTACTTGACACCGCCCTCGCGCATGTAGGGCATGTGGCAGTCAGCGCAGGCCAGGCCGTTGCGGGCGTGCACACCGGTCCTGAAGGTCTCGTAGCCGGGATGCTGGGCCTTGAGCATGGGCGTCTTGCTCAGCTTGTGGGTGAAGTCGGTGAAGCCGTAGCTGTTGTAATACTCCTCCATGTTCTCCGGCGTGAACCCTTTCTCCCAGGGCAGGGTGACCACTGCGGCCATCTTCTTCTCACCCTTGTCGTCCCACTCGGTCTTCTTGAAGTAGTACTCGACGTGGCACTGGGCGCAGACCAGGGAGCGCATGTCCTGGTGGGTGGCGTCCGCCATTTTCAGGCTGCCCTCGGCGTCCAGGGCGCGCTTGAGGTGCTCACGGGTGACGATCAGCTGCATGGTCTTGTTGTCGTGGCAGTCGCCGCAACCGATGGGGTTGACAATCTCGTCACCGTACTTGGCCCACTTGCCGGTGAAAAACTCCATCTCGCCGTCCCGTTTGAACACCCGCGGCACGTCCGGCGACTTGCAGGTCCAGCAGGCGGGCGGCTGGGGCCCGGTGTTGGCGTCCACCGGCGCACCGGTGCGCAGGGTGTTGATGTTGTCCTCGATGGCGTAGTAATGGCCGCGGGGTTTGTTGTAATCCTTGGAGAAGGCGTAGCCGGCCCAGAGGATGACGATGTTCGGATCCTCCTTGAGCACGTCGCCGATCTCGTCGCTCTTCCGGGTCTGCATGTAGGTGTCGTACTCGCGCGGGTAGTGCTTGCCCCACTCCGAGGCACGGGTCTCGCCATCCGGGATGGCCGGCACCGCGTTGATGGTCTGCTGTTCCGCCTTGTTCTCCCGGATGGACATGGTCAGGAGGAACATCGGCACCATGACGAGCACGCTGAGGATGATGACAATCGTTGATTTTTTCATAAACGTTCTCCCGGTATGAGTCTCCTAGTTCACCTTGACGATGAAATTGTTCTGCGTGGCCGTCAGGTTTCGCATCCTGCCGTGCGGCGTGTGGCGATGACATTCCCAGCAGCGCCGCCCCATCTGCACGGAGGCGTCGGATTTTTTGTCGTACGGCTGGCTGTTGGCCAGCATCTCGGAAACCAGTTCCTTGTGGCATTCGATGCAGTTGTCCTGAATCCTCCGGGCGGCGTCGTCGGTGACGCGCAGGTTGTCCCCGTAGGTCTTGAAGGTCATGGCCAGCGAATGGCGGTAGCCGTCGCGCGACTTGGCCAGCATCTTGTTGAAGAAGGAGTCGTGCGGCAGGTGGCAGTCCACGCAGGTGGCCTTGGTCCGATGCGCACTGTGCTCCCAGGTGTCGTACAGGGTCTGCATGGGATGACAGGTGATGCACACCACCGGGTCACTGGACAGGTAGGAAAGCGCCTTGGATTCGCGGACCAGGTTGGCAAACATCCCGACCGCCGCCAAGGCTAAAAAGAGCGCTAAATATTTCATAACATTATCGACCTCCTCGGGCAGTGTGTCCGGTTATTTGTCCCTGCCGGGGTGCATCTCCGGCAGTCCTCGTCTCACGTGCCGCATACGTTCCCTCACCTCCTTGTGCCGCTGGCCGAGGCCGGCCGGTGTCGTGCGTCCCGGCCGCAGCCGGAAACACCCTTGCCACTTCCGTCCGGTGGCGCCGGTCAGTCATGCGAATTGTCTTTTAATTTCCTGTATTCTTCTTCCCGTACCCCTGGACGGCGGGGAACTGAGAAGGCCTCTCGTCTTCAGTCTGAATGCAATTTTTTTGATCATCTGTCATCAAAAAAGTTATATATTCTCCGAACCCTTCATCCGACCGCCTGCGGAGACCACGCCCATGGAACACCAATTGTCCTCCCGTCGCCTGCAGCGCGAGGCCCACACCGTGGCAGCCATGATCCGCCGCTACTGCCGCGACCGCCACCACACCACGGACGGACTGTGCCCGGAGTGCGCCGAACTGCTCGCCTACGCCCGCCGCCGGCTCGCCCGCTGCCCCTTCCAGGAAGGCAAGACCACCTGCGGCAAATGTCCGGTCCACTGCTACGCGCCCGGGATGCGTGCGCGCATCCGCGAGGTGATGCGGTACGCCGGGCCGCGCATGGTCTGGAGCCACCCGCTGATGGCGCTCCGGCACCTGCTCGACGGCCTGCGCAAACCCCGCCCCCGCCCCTGACCGGGCCGGCTTGACACCTCCCGGCAAATCCCGTACACTTGCCACCTTCCCTGCCCCTCGCCTCCCGAACCTTGCCCAGGTGTTCGCCCATGTTTGGAATCGGCCTCCCGGAAATGATCGTCATCTTTGCCGTCGCCCTGATCGTGGTCGGCCCGGACAAGCTGCCCGGACTGGCCCGCTCACTGGCCAAGGGCGTGATGGAGATGAAACGGACGCTCAACCAGGTCAAGGAAAGCCTCACCCAGGAAGGTGAGGAACTGGATTCGGTGCGCAAGGAGCTGAAGGAGACCGCGGACCAACTCCGCGAAAAGGTGGGGGCCGATGACCCTGCCGTGTGGCAGCTGCCGCAGGGGAGCGACGCGAAGAAGAACCCGGGCGACGAGATCCTCGACCTCGAGCCGGTCGCCGTTGAACCGAACGATCCGGAAGCGCGCGCAGACCTGGCCGAAACGGCCGAGGCGGACCAGCCCGAACAGCCCGCCGCAGGCGGGCCGGAAAACCCGCCCACCGCAGATGCACCGGCTGCCGCCCCGCCGGCCGGCGACACCGAACCCGACGCCACCGCCAGATCCGCACCATGATCGAGGCGCTGGAACAGTTCCGGCCCCACCAGGAAGAATTGCGCCGGCGGATCGTCCGCTCGTTCCTGGCTGTGGTCCTGACCAGCAGCGTCGCCTACCTGTTCAAGGAGACCCTCGCCGCCTGGTGCATCCATCCCCTGCAGCGCGCCTACCCGCCGCTGGAAAAACTCGTCTACACCAACCTGCCCGAGGCCTTTCTCAGCTACATCAAGCTCAGCCTGCTGGTCGGCCTGATCGTGGCCTCGCCCTTTGTCCTCTACCAGCTCTGGCTGTTCGTGGCCCCTGGCCTGCTGGACAGGGAAAAGCGGCTGGTGCGACGGATCGTGCTCTGGGCCAGCCTGCTGTTCGCCGGCGGCGGGGCCTTCGCCTACTTCGTCGTCCTGCCGCAGATCCTCGTCTACTTCATGAGCTACGCCCGGCCCGGGCTCGAGCCCATGCTCAAGCTCGGCCTCTACCTGACCTTCACCGCCCGCATGGTGCTGGCCTTCGGCATCGCCTTCGAGATCCCCTTTCTCATGGTCATGGCCACCCGCGCCGGCCTGCTCGCCCGGGACTACTTCCGCAGGAAGCGCACCGCCTTTTACATCGCCATGATGGTGCTCAGTTTCCTGCTCGCCTCGGGTGAGTTGACCGCCACGGTGCTGCTCGCCCTGCCGCTGTTCGCCCTGTACGAGGCCGGCATCATCGCCGCCCGGGTGTTTGCCGGCGCGAGCGCCACCACCTCCGACACCCCCGGCTGAGCGCTCACCAGCCCCCGCCACCGCCACCGCCGGACGACCCGCCGCCACCGCCGCTGGAACTGGAACTGGAGGAGGAAGCGGCCGCGGCGAACCCGCTCGCCGCCGCCCCCCAGGCCCCGGCCGCACCGGCCCCGCCGAAGGCGCCACCACCGCCGCTGAACCCGCCCATCGAGTCCGCCTGACCGGCAAGACCACCTCCGGCCGACGCGTTCACGGCACCGAAGGCGCGAAACCAGGAATCCACCTGCGGGCCCAGTCCGAAGGCGAGCAGGTAGGGAAACCAGGTATCGTCCAGTTCGGGCTGTTCCCTGGCAAGCTGGGCCCGGCACCAGGCGCGCGCCGCGGCCAGCCGGCGCCGCAGGTCGATGCCCGCGGCGGTATCCTTGCTGCGGGCCTGGTTGAAGGTCGCGTTGATCCAGGCCGCAGCCACGCAGGCAAGCCCGGCCAGGTGCAGCGCACTGGCCGGAAGGCGCAACGAAAGCAGGGAAAGGGCGGCCAGCAAACAGCCGCCGAACAGGAGCAGGAGCAGGGCCCAGGCGCGCACCGCCTCAGCCCGTTGACAGTACACATGGGCGACAATGGCGGTGATCGACCAGCAGACCAGCAGCACGCCGATGGGCAGCAGCAGCGGCCGCAGATCCTGCTGCTGCAGCAGGTTGGCGGCGATGAGCAGGAACACGCTCCAGCCGCAGAGCAAGGCCGCCAGCACCCACAGCCTTTTGCGGAAGGCGCCGAGTCGCCAGAACACGAGCGCGGCCGGCACCACCATCAGCAGAAAGCCGCCGCTCATCACCCCGGCCATGGCCTTGAAGCGCGCGTCGGCAAAGGTTTCAGGCGAAAGACTGCCGAGGACCATGAGCAGCAGGCCGAGCACGAACAGGAGGGTTGACGGTATCCAGCTCCACCACCAGGGGCCCGCGGTCGTGCCGGTCAACCGTTGCACCCGGGCCTCGAGTGGCTGGCGGATCCGGTCCACCGGATCGAAACTCCTGTTTTTCTCCCGGTAGTAGTTACGGACCAGCCGGGTATCGGTGGTGTCTCCCCGGACAAAGAGGCCGTCCACCAACCGCCGTTCGTACCCTTTGAACCGGCTCCGTTCCTGCTGCAGGGTGAGGTGGAGGATCGGCCCGCCCGGGATCGGCAGGCGATGACCAAACAGGGCGAAGGTGGGGTGCTCGACCCGGCTCGCCATCTTGCCCTCCTGGACCAGGCGGGCGATGACCGCGGCCACCTCGGCCGCACCGGTGGTTTTGTCCCAGGTGGCGCCCACCACTTCGGGGGCAAGGGCCAGCATGTGGCGCTTCACCCAGGCTCGGTCCACGGGTTCGGCAAGAATCGCAAACCGCCCCAGGCGGGCTTCATGGCGGCAGAAGGCGATGGCCTTGAGGACAAACAGCAGCCACAGCCCGGCCAGCAGCAGCGGCCGCAGCCACGCCGTAACGACCGGCGCGGGCACGGTCGCACCCCGGGCGCGGCCCTCTGCCCCGGTGCTGAAAAAGGCCGGTTCGCCTCGGGTGTGGCGTAGCAGGCTGGTGAGCACCACACTCTCGCCCGGCGCCAGGTGCGCCCGCTCCACCGCCGGCGGCAGCGTGGACTGCGCCTGCCAGACCGGATCGAGCGCCAGGTCGAGGTGAAACCGCTCGATCTCGCCGGTGCGGTCGGGAAAGGCGAAATCATGGTCGAACAGGTAGCCGTCCGCCCGCTGCAGCAAGATCCCGCTCAGGGTGTAGTCGAGCACATAGACGATGGCCGTGTCGCTGAACACCGGGTCCGACGGCAGCCGGCTGCGCCAGCGCACCGTGCCCCGCCCCTGCCAGTCCCAGCGATCCATTGCCGTGAGACGACCCTGCTGCAGGGGGATCTCAACTCCGGTGACCGGGTCGACCCGGGCGATGCGGGTGAACTCCAGCCGCTGGCCCGGAGGCACCCGGAAGCGCCGCTCGCCGCCGTTCCACTCGCCGCTGAACACCATCACCTGGCGCTCGCGCACGTGCAGGCGGCCGTCCGCATCCAGGCGGGCGGTCACGTCCAGTTCCCGCCAGTGGAGCGAGCGGGCCTCGACCTGACCAACGGTCGTGGCCAAGAGCACCATGATGAGGATCAGCCACTGCCGGCACCAGCCCATGCCGTCCCTCCCGGCCGCCAGGGGCGACCCGCAATAATTCGGGCCGAAGCAAGGAAAAGGTGGTAGAGAGGGCCTGTTCTCCCGGACCGCGCCCGCTCACCCGCGCCGCCCGACGCCTCGACCCGCCGCACCCGCCCCAAGCCATCAGCCATGTCCCGTCCCGAACCGCCCGCCCCGACCCCGATGGCCACCGTGTACAGCCGCCGCCAGCATCTGCTCGGCTGGCTGGCGGTGTTCGGCTCGGCCCTGTTCTTCTACCTGGCCACGGCCATCATCAGCTGGGGCCAGCCGCACACGAACATCAGCGCGCCCTTCTACGTGTTCGCCCGCTTCCTGCTCGGCTTTGTCGTGGTCAGCGTGGGCATGGGCCTGCGCCGCCAGCGGCCCGTGTGCGCCCACGCCCACTTCCTCATCGGCCGCACCGTGACCAACGCGGTGGCGGTCCTCTGCTTCTACCAGGCGGTGGAGGTGGGTTCGGTGGCCAGCGCCAACATCCTCAACATGACCTACCCGCTGTTCGTGGCCCTGTTCTCCTGGTTCGCCCTGCGGGGCGAGCGCGACCGGTTCGAGTTGGCGGTGGTGGGCGTGGCCATGGTCGGCATCTGGCTGATCCTCGACCCGACCCGCATCCACGGCGGCTGGCACAACCTGTGGGGGCTCGCCTCGGGCCTGACCGCCGGGGCCTCGATCATCTACCTGAACCTCTGCCGCCGCCACCACGACAGCGAGTCCATCCTGTTCTTCATCTTCGGCGCGGGCGCCCTGCTCATGCTGCCCTTCTTCCACGCATCGCTGTTCTGGCCGAACCCGGTCGAGTGGTTTTTTCTGCTCACCTGCTCGGTCAGCGGCATCCTCGGCCAGTATTGCCTCACCTACGGCTTTCTCTACGTGACCGCGGTGGAGGGCGCGGTGATCTCGTCGAGCCGCATCCTCCTGGCCGCCCTGCTCGGCCCGCTCCTGGTCGCCGACCCGCCGCTCTCCCTGGCCGGCTGGGCCGGGGCGCTCATCATCTTCGCCGCCAACGTGGCCCTGGCCCTGCGCCGGTCGCCGGCAGGCCGTTGATTCGCCAGTCCGCTCTGTCCGCTCAGTCCGCCTGCGGGATCATCTCCTGCTTGAGCAGGCAGCAGCTGATGCGGTGCACCGGCGTGCCGTCCGGGTGGTAGCTGATGTTGTCCGGCTGGAGCAGCCGGTTCATGACACAGCCCTCGGGGATGGCGAGCGGGAAGAAGCGCGCCTCGGTGAGTCCCTCGCGCCGCACCAGCCGGTCGCCCTCGATTTCGAAGGCGTGGATGGGGTGGTCCTCGCAAAGCGGGCACTGGTAGACCCGGCCGTTGGGGAAGATGAAGAAGTTCTCGGCCACCAGGCCGGCGCACTGGAACAGTTCACCCGGGTCGAGATAGACCTTGGGATAAGTGACGTGAATGCCACGCCGGGCCGCCTCGGCCGCCACCTCGGGCACGGTGGCCAGCCAGCGGGCCGGCTCCACCTGCCAGGACGTGGCTGAGCCCGGTTCGCAGGAGGCCGAGTTGCCGCGCAGGCCGATCACCTGGATGAAGAAGCGGCGCACGCCAAGCTCCTCGAGCAGGGCCGGCATGCGGTGCAGGTGGTCGATGTTCAGCCCGGACACGGTGTAGATCAGGCTCGTGTTGAAGCCCGCGGCCACGGCCCGGCGGAGGTTGGCCGTGCACACGTCGAACACGCCCTCGCCGCGGATCGGGTCGTTGACCGCCGGGTCCGGGCCGTCCAGGCTGAAGCTCAGGTAATCGAGTTCCTGCGGGCTGACCCGGTCCAAGAGGTCGTGGAACAGGTAGCCGTTGGAGTCCACGGTGACTGCGTAGCGCAGGGACTTGGCCGCGCGGATGATGGCCGCCAGGTCCGGGTGCAGGGTGGGTTCGCCGCCGAGCAGGATGAGGTTGGTTTCGCGCTCCGGCCGGGCGAACAGCTTGAGCCAGCGCTGCACCGTGGCCAGCGGTCGGGTAACGGTGCCGTGCTCGGCCGGGTTGATGTAGCAGTGGCGGCAGCGCAGGTTGCAGGCGGTGAGCAGGTGGAAAAAGACGTTGCGCTCGCCGGGCTGAAAGCCCACGGTGCGCGCCCGGGGTGTGGCGGTCATGATGATTCCTCCAGGGTCTGGGCCAGGGTGTAGCGGGCGAGCAGGCTGTCCTGCCAGTAGGAGCCGGTGCGGAAAAACTGCTGGAACAGGCGCAGGCTCTCGTGCCGCCGCACCCGGTCGAGCAGGTGCACCTCCATGCCCCGGTAGAGCGGGTTGAGCAGGTAGAGCGGCAGGTTGGTGCCGCCGCCCATCACGTCCTCGTAGGCCCAGACAAAGTTGCGCACGCCGGAGAGCAGGAGCGTGCTGTAGCACATCAGGCAGGGTTCCATGGTCGAATAGACCGTCACCGCCGCCGGATCGATGGCGGGCCGAAGGGCGAGCAGCTCGCGCAGGGTGAGCACCTCGGCATGGTCGATCTCGTTGCGGCTGCCCTCGCCGCTGTTCTCCCGGTGGCCCCGGGCAACGATGGCCCCATCGGCAACGAAGACGCAGCCCACCGGGAACTCGCCCGCGGCAAGCGCCGCCCGCGCCTCGTCCAGGGCCGCGTCCATGTGGTGTTCATGTTCTGTCAGGATCATCATCCACCTCGCAAAAAAAGGGCCGGAGCGCACCACCGCCCCGCCCTGCCCGCTCTACCACATCCTCTACCCCCTGTCAAAACCGGGCCCTACATGGCCCGACCGAAGCGGAGGATGTTCTTGCCGATGGCCACGCCGGTCTCGGGCTGCAGCCAGTCGTGGCCCTTGTCGACAAAAGGCAGGTAAACGAGCCGGCTGACCGGGTCAGTGAGGCGCACCCGCGGCAGCAGCGGGAAGACGAGGCGCGGGCTGGTGGTGGATGCGGCCAGAAGGATCTTGGCCGCCTGCAGGGCCTCGGAGGCGGGCAGGGTTGCCGGGAACAGGCCGGCCTGCACCCGGCCGGGCTGCGGGTGCAGCTGGTGTTGGCCGATGGTCGCCTGGCGGCCGGCCTGGAGGAAGACCTTGGGGCGCAGCTTGAAGGCCGGCGCCCACAGGCTCATGGGCCGCTCGCGCCACTCGGCCCGGGGCAGGAAGGGCTGGTTGGTGCGGACGACGAAATCCGCGTAGGTGGTGATCTCCAGGGCCGGGATGCGGCCGAAGAGTTGCCAGAACGGCAGGTACAGGGCGGCCCCCGGCCCGCCGGGCACGATCTGCCAGTCGACCGCGGCCAAACCCTGGTCCGCAAGACTCCAGGCGCTGTGGCAGTTGGCGCAGGTGAGCACCCGGCTGTCATGAGCGCCGTCCAGCGGCCCGCCGCAGCGGCCGCAGAGGCTCGCCCGGAAACGGACCCGCCAGGGTTCCTGGAAGGGCTGGGCGCTCAACCCGACCAGTTCCTGTGGACCGGCCAGGCGCTGACCGGTGATGGCGTCGACCAGGGTATCCCGACGGCGGGTGAGCGGCAGGTAGAGACAGCTCAGGCTCTCGCCGATGTAGGCGCGGTGGAGCAGGTCGCGGCCGGCCTGGCCGGTCTGGTTGCTCACCAGGGCGGCCTTGGCGAGCACCGCGCTCGCGGCCAGCGACTGTTCCAGGTAGCGGTGATCGGTGTCCGGGTCAAGCCGGCGCAGGCGCATGGCCTGGGGCCGCACGCCCAAGGACGGCGGCAGGAAGGCGGCCGGGTGGGCGGCCTGGGTGGTGTCCACCACCCGGTGGCTGATGGTCTCGCCGGAAACGAGGAAGATGGTCCCCTTGAAACGCAGGTAGGGGGCGTAGAGCAGCCCCCGGTCCGCGGACCGGGCCGACGGCAGCACGTAGCGGAACGGCCGCCTGCCCTCCAGGTGGTTGCGCACCCCGCAGAAGGTGCAGGTGAGCAGCCGGTCGGTCTCGGCCAGTTCCACCGGTGCGCCGCACTGGGGACAGGCCTGTTCGATGCGCAGCTCCATCAGCGCCCGCCCCCGTGGCCCGGTTCAGCCGGCCCGCCGCTCAGCCGAGCCGGTCGCCGCACTGGTTGCAGTAGACCGCGCCGGGCAGGTTGGTCGCATGACAACCGGGACAGACGACCTCGCGCGGGTGTTCGTCCGCCGGGTGGCCGCAGCGCGGGCAGAAGGCCGCCTCGGGCGGCAGGTTGGCGGAGCAGTGGTCGCACTGCTGGCTGACCAGCTGCTCATGCCCGCAGAAGGGACAGAAGCGGGCCCCGGCCGGGATGTCGTTGCCGCACTCGGCGCAGCGGGCCTGGACCGCGACAACGCCCGCCGCTGCCCGGCCGCCCGCGCCCTGCAGGTTGCCGAACAGGGCCGGCATCATCATGCCCAGCCCCAACCCCAGGCCGGCGCCGGCCTCACCTGTGCCGGTGGCCGCCTTTTCCATGGCCATGGCCGCCTTCATGCGCACGAAGTTGTCCATGTCCTTGATCACGCTCAGGCGCGAACGGTCGTCGATGGCCTGCTGCACCTCCTCGGGCGGGGTGATGGAGGTCAGGTAGAGCCGGTCCAGGGCCAGGCCGAAGCGGGCGAAGTCCGCTTCCAGGGCTCGTTTCAGGCCGGCGGCGATATCGTCGAAGCGCCCCGGCAGATCAAAAAGCGAGCGCAGGTGCTCGCCCAGGTAGTCGTTGAAACGGCTGACGATCACCTGGCGCAGGTAGTCCTCCACCTCCCCGGTGGTGTAGCGGCCCATGGTCCCGGCCAGGGTGTTGATGAGCAGCACCGGCTGGACGATGCGGATGTTGAACACGCCGTGGGCGCGCAGCCGCACCAGGCCGAGTTCGGCGTCGCGGAAGGCCACCGGGTCGAGGGTGCCCCAGCGGAGGTCGGTAAAGACCTTGAGGTTGACAAAAAACACCTCGGCCCGCAGCGGGCTGATCAGCCCCCAGGGCGCGGACAGGATCTTGGTGACGATGGGGATGTTGCCGGTCTTGAGCGTGTGCCGCCCCGGGCCGAAGGCGTCGCCGGCCTTGCCCTTGTAGAAGAGCACCGCGGCCTGGCTCTCGCGCACGGTCAGCTGGGCGCCGTACTTGATCTCGCCCGAGCCCTCCTCGGGCAGCCGGTGCAGGAGTTCCCGCCCGGTCTCGTCGAACCATTCCAGCGCTTCCAGAAGAACCACGTTGTTCACGCCCATCTGTTCCCTCCCGTTGTGCCTTTCGTTGCGATACAAGCCTTGTGCATTATAGTGGCCGGGTCCCTCACCACCAAAGGGAAACTGGCAACGACCAGAGAAAGTCAACAGCCGGGCGGCCGGATTGCCCTCCCGCCCCGGGTACCCACAAGGAGAACAGCGGCAATGGACACATTCGCCCAGCAATGGACCCTGGAATCGGCCCTGGCCGTGCTCGAGCACCCGACCGTGGACAGCAAGCTCTGGGCCGAGGCGGTGGAATGGCTGCTCGTCTACGGCCCGCCGGAGGTCCGCGAACTGCTGACGGCGGCGAGCGGCCACGCCACCCGGGCGAGCTTTCCGGAACTCAAGCCCCAGGGCTACGGGCCGGACGGCAGCCCCTGCTACGACATCGGCGACCTGGCCCGGTCGCTCGGCATCAGCGAGGAGGAGGCCCGCCGCCAGCTGGCCGAAAAGGAGGCCCGCCACGGCGTCCAGCACGGGGTCGACGACGAGGACACCACCACCCTGCAGTAGCGTCCGGTTGCGGTTCGCCGCCTACCAGCCGATGCCGGCGGTGGCCACGCTGCGGTAGGGGATGAGTTCGAAGATGCGTTTATGCGGGTCGATCTGGATGTGGTAGTAGCGGTCCTGGGGCATGTAGATGAAGGGGATTTCCGCCTCCTGGCGCGACAGGAAGCTGGAGAGGATCATGCGGTTGACCGCGCGGTGACCGACGATCATGATGTTCTCGTCGTAGTTGTTGAGGAAAAACACCTTCTTCAGGCCGCGGTGGACCCGCTCCTCCATGGTCGCGTAGCCCTCGCCCTCGGGGTAGACGTAGCGGTACTTGTTCGGCCCGCGCTCGCGGGCGACCTCGGGCATCTGCCGGCGCACCTGCTCGTAGGTCATGTGCTCGCAGACGCCGGCGTTGATCTCGTTGAACTCCGGCAGGGCGATGATCGAACAGGGCTGCTGGCGCTCGGCGATGGGCGTGGCGGTCTGCAGGGTGCGCTTGTGGTTGCTGGTGAAGATGATCGGGATGCGGATGGTGGCGAAGTGCTCGGCCAGGGCGTTGGCCTGGTCCTGGCCGCGGTCGGTCAGGTCCGAGTCGCCGCCGATGCGGTCCTCGCGGTTGTAGAAGGTCTCGCCGTGGCGCACCAGGTAGAGGTTGCGCACCACCCGGGTGGTAATGATGTCGCGGATGCGGTCGTAGTAGGGCAGGACCTCGCTGATGCGCTCCTGCAGGATGCAGCTGTCAAACGAATCCACCAGGATGCGGTTGGGTTCCTCGTCCAGCGGCTCGTAGATGGACTCGTAGTAGTGGATGCGGCGGACAAAGCTCTCCAGGGCCTTTTCCCGTGACAGGTGGCGGAACTCCTTGAGCCCGGCCTTGCGCTCCAGGTTGGCCTCCAGCGCCTCCTCGTCGGCGTTGACGCATTCCACGTAGAGCATGGGCAGGCCCGGGAAGGCCGCGTCGATGTTGCGCCGCCGCTCGCGGGTGACGTTGCTGGCGTCGATGATCGCCACCTCGCCGCCCACCTGGAGAAAGGCCTGGGCCTCTTCGATGTTCAGCTGCGAGATCCGCTCGCGCATCTCCTTGCCCTGGACATTGGCCGGCGAGAAGAACTCCGAGGAGGAGGTGGAAAAGTCGGTGTCCAGCTTGCGGCGCAGCTCGCCGTTGTTGAAGATGCGCACGCGCACGCCGTCCATCTCCAGGGTCCGGCCGAGCTTGCGGGCCATGGTCGATTTGCCCCTGGCCGGCAGCCCCACCATGACGATCACCAGTTTTCCCTTCATAGCCTGCCCTCCTGTGCGTGTGCGGCGGTTGCCATCAATCCTTCCTGAAAGCGCAGTGTACGGAATCGCCGGGAAAAAAGCAGGGGAAAAGTGCGGCCGGCAGCGGGCGGACCGGCCCGCCCTTACGACGGGTTCCCGGGTTCTGCGCCGGGCCTGCCGGTATCCAGGGCACCCCGCCAGTGGAAGTGCAGGGCCCCGTGTTCGCAGCTGTCGATGCAGGCGCCGCAGTTCCAGCAGTAGGCGGTGAGCGACTCGTCCAGGCTGGGCGCCAGCCCGAGCGGGCAGGCCCGGTCGCAGCGGCCGCAGCCGATGCACGCCGCCGCCTGCCGCCGCACCTTGAGCCGGCGCACCGAGCCGACCAGGGCGAGCAGCGCGCCCAGGGGGCAGAAATAACGGCAGTAGAAGCGGCGGGTGACCAGTTCCAGGGCGAGCACGAGCACCACCAGCACCCCCTCGATGGCCAGGGTGCCGAAGAAGACGAGCATCATGATCTCCCGCCCGACCAGACCCGGCGGCGAAAGAAAGACGAACAGCGGCGCACCGAGAACGAGCGAGAGGAGCAGTTCGCCGATCAGGGCGAACCAGAGTACCCGCCGGGCGAGCACCAGCCGGTCGCGCACCGCCTTCCGCCTGGTCACCGCCCGTCGGATTACGGCCAGCAGTTCGGCGAGAAAGGAGATCGGGCAGACCCAGGAGCAGAACACCCGGCCGAGCAGCAGGGCCAGCACCAGCGGTACGAGCATGCCGACCAGGGTCGGCACCACGACCTGGCGGGTGACGAGCAGACTCTCCAGCCCCTCCAGCGGTGAGGTGATGCGCAGCTCGCCGATGCCCAGCGACTGGTACCAGCCCTGCACAAAGGTGATGCCCAGATAGTAGTTGACCAGCGGGTTGACGATGAGCAGCAGGAAGGCGGCGGTGAGGAGCAGGCGCCGCCACAGGGTCCAGCTTCTTGTGCCCCTGTCCACGGCCGGGGCCGGCCTGGCGCTGCCGGTCACGACGATGCCCCCCTTGCCGGCAGCGGCTCGATGTTGATCGCCTTGACACCGTTCTCGACCGTCACCGGGCAGGCGTGGGTGCAGATTCCGCAGCCGGTGCAGGCTTCCGCCACGACCACCGGCAGCAGCTGGTCGAGGACGATGGCCCGCCCCTTGAACGGGCAGATGTCGTAGCAGGTGCGGCAGAGGGCCACGCCCGCCCAGGCGGCGCAGGTGAACCTGTTGATGCGGGCGACGCCCATGCGCGTGTCCGCCTGGCGCACGCGGGCAAGCGCACCGGTGGGACAGACCTCAACGCATTTCATGCACAGGTAACAGGGGATCCGCTCCACCGCGATGAGCGGCGTGCCGGCATGCACACCGTGGCGGATGTCCAGCAGGCGGATGCAGCGGTAGGGGCAGCTCTCCACGCAGCGGCCGCAGCGGATGCAGGTGCCGGCGAATTGCTCCTCGTCCACCGCGCCGGGCGGCCGCAGCCGGTTGGTGGTCACCGGCGAGGCGAACAGGCCCGCGCCCGCCTCGTCCGCCCCGGCGAGCAGCGGCGCGGCGGCCAGCACGCCGAGCAGGCGGAGCACGCTGCGGCGCTTCACGCCCCCTCCTCGCCGTGCTGCAGATCCTCCATGTCCAGGTAGGTGAGCCCGGCATGGAGCACCAGGGGATGGCGGTTGATGTCGCGCATCAGCCGCTCCATCTCTTCGCCGGTAGGGGTATCGAGCACGACCACGATATGGCCCTTATCGTCCGCGCCGTGCACCTCCACACCCGCGCAGGCTGCCAGCATCTCCCTGGCGGCCGCCAGGTCCTCGGGCCGGGTTGAAACCACCACTCCGCCGATGGGCATGAATCGGATTCCTCGCAAAAGGGTTGTCGGCCGCACGGCCGGTACACGCACAAGGCCGGCGGACGGCAGTGCCGCCCGCCGGCCCGCGGCTCAGGCGATGAGGAACGGCTTGAGCGGTTTGGGTCCGGACACCCGTTTGACCTGTACCGCGCAGATCTTGAACTCCGGTTCCTTGGAGGCCGGGTCGTAATCGTCCTTGGTCACCCGGTTGATCATGCGCGTCTCTTCCTGGTCGTGCCAGTAGGCGAAGACCATGCCCTCCATCGGCCCCTCGTACACCTTGGCGGGCAGCACGTTCACCCCGCGCCGGGATTTGATCTCGACCATGTCGCCGGGCCTGATGCCGAGTTTGGCCGCATCCTTGGGGTTGACTTCCACATAGGCGTAGGGGTTGGCGCGCAGCAGTTCCGGCACCCGCCCGGTCATGGACATGGTGTGCCAGTGATCGATGATCCGGCCGGTGGACAGGTAGAACGGGTAGTCCGCGTCCGGGATCTCCGAGGGATCGGCCTGCGGCCGCAGCCAGACCCAGAGCTTGCGGTCCTCGTGCGCCGGCCCGTAGAACTGGTAGGGCAGGTCGTTTTGGGACTCGCTGTCCGCCATGGGGTCGCGCCCCTTGACGAACTTCTTCACCGTGCCGCCGGTGAGGGCGAACGCCTCGGTGGGCGCTGGCCACTGGACGCCGTCGGCCATGCGCTCGAGCACCGGATAGGTGGCACCGCGCAGGTCGTTGTCCCGCCCCTTGGTGAGCTTCTGGATGTACTCGTCCCAGATCGCCCTGGGCAGGGCATAGTCCGCCTCCAGCCCGTCGAAGGGCTTGACGCACTGGGCGATCACCGGGTCGTCCAGCTTCACGGCCAGCCGTTTGGCCCACTCACAGGCGATCCACACCTCGGGTTTGGCCTCGCCCGGGGCGTCCACCGCCTTGCGGGTCAGCTGCGAGCGCCGCTCGGTGCAGCCGTACACGCCGGTCTTCTCGAAATGAAAGGCCGTGGGCAGGATGAGGTTGGCGTACTCGGTGGTGCGGGTCTTGAAGATGTCCGTGCACACCACGAAGCAGCCCTCCCCGGCCAGACCCTGGTTGTACAGGTCGCAGTTGGGCAGGCTCTGCGCCGGGCTGGTGCAGTTGACCCACACCGCCTTGACCGTGCCCTCGTTGATGGCGGTGAACAGGGCCATGGTGTGCAGGCCGGGCTTGTCCGGGATGCGGCCGGCGGGCACGCCCCAGGCCTCCTCCACCTGGCGGCGCGTGGGTTCCTTGTCCACCGGCCGGTGTCCGGGCAGGATGTGGCAGAGCCCGCCCGCCTCGCGCACGCCGCCGCAGGCGTTGGGCTGGCCGGTGAGCGACAGGGAATCCGCGCCGTCCTTCATCAGCTGGCCGGTGAGAATGTGCAGGTTGTGGATCAGGTTGTTCGCCCAGACGCCCTGTTTGCGCTGGTTGATGCCCATGCACCACAGGCTGACCGTGCCCTTGGAGGTGGCGAACCAGCGGGCCACCTGGCGGATGTCGTCCGCGGTGATGTTGCCGCCGCAGGTCCGGGCCGCGGCCTCCGGGGTGTACGGGGCCAGGGACTGGGCGTACTCGGCGAAGGTAACCGCCTTGCCCTCCTTGCCCTGGCGGAACACGGCGTAGTTGGCGAGAAATTTTTCGTCGTGGAGCTTCTCGTCGATGATCACCCGGGCCATGGCGTTGAGCAGGGAGAGATCCGTGCCCGGCTTGAACTGCAGGTGCTTGTCCGCGATGCGCGAGGTCTGCGACACCCGGGGATCGGCGTTGATCACCTTGACCTCCGGGTTGTCCAGCTTGCGGCGCATGATCCGGCGGAACAGCACCGGGTGGGCCTCGGCGGTGTTGGAGCCGATGATGAAGAAGCAGTGCGCCTGTTCCAGGTCGGAGTAGCCGCCGATGGGCTCGTCCGCGCCGAACGAGGTCAGGTAGCCGCCCACCGCGCTGGCCATGCACAGGCGCGGGTTGCCCTCGACGTTGTTGCTCTTCAGGCCGCCGCGCAGGATTTTCTGGAACAGGTAGGTCTCCTCGGTGAGGCACTGGCCGGAGCCGTAGTAGGCCACCGCCTTGCCGCCGTGCTCCCTGGTCGCCGCGGCGAACCGGTCGGCGGCGATGTCCAGGGCCTGGTCCCAACTGATCTCCTTGAACGGCTCGGACTTCTTCGCCCGGTAGAGCGGTTTGGTCAGCCGGTCCGGATGGCCCATGCATTTCCAGAAGTGCATGCCCTTCATGCACAGGTAGCCGTAATTGGTGCGCGCCTCGGCCACGCCGCGCAGGGCGAAGGGCGCGCCGTTGCGCACGCCCAGTTCCAGCCGGCAGCCCACGCCGCAGAGCCGGCAGGTGCCCCGGTGCCACTGCTCGCCGTCGGCGGCCCGGGCCAGGTCGGCCGCGGTGAACGGCAGTTGGATGCCCACGAAAGATGCGGCGGAAAGCGCCGCGGTCCGCTTCAGAAAGTCTCGTCGTGTCTGCGCCATATCGACCATCTCCTCAGGTTGGTTGCTTGCCGGTTGCCCGAAGGCAACGGGGACGCCGGATGTGCCCGGCCGCTACTTGCGCACCTTGAAGCCATGCGGTACGTGGCACTGCCAGCAGGGTTTGTCCTGCGGACACTTGGCCAGCATGTTCTCATGACAGGCCGCACAGTCCTGGCGGGTGGGGGTGACCCGGAAGGTCTCGAAGGTGCCGTGGCACTGGTAGCACTTGACCATGGCCAATCCGTGCAGGGATTCGTACCACTCGGTGTACAATTCCGGGGTGGCCTCCTGGTGACATTCGCTGCAGGCGACCAGCTGCTCCTGTTCGCTCAGTTCCGGGTGGGTGATTTTTTCCTCTGCGGCCGTTGCGGCCATGGCCCAGGCCGTTGTCAGCGCCAGCACGAACACGAATCGACACAGCGCCCTTGTTTGTCGTCTCACGTTTCTCCTCCCCATGGTTGGCAGACCCTGTCTGCGGAACAAAGGTGATGCACTCGTGCCAGGAAACAAGCAATATCCATTCCGGCAGAGAAGCATCCTAATTCCGGCATGTTGTCCAGTGTGCGCAGGCGCTGTGTTTCCATCCGGTAGCAGTTTTTGCCCGCGGATGTTACCTTGCCGGAACAGACCGTCCGCCCGTCGGGCGGCTCGCCCCCATCACCGCCAACCCGGGAGGTGTGATGCAGCGCATACTGCTGGCCGAGGACGACGTGAACCTGCGCCGTCAACTGGAAGACCACCTGCGCGGATGCGGCTGGCAGGTGAAGACCGCGGCAAGCACCGAGGAGGCGCACGCCCTGCTCACCCGCAGCGACTATCACCTGGTGCTCGGCAACAGCCGGCTGTGCGACCCGGACCTGCTCCGCCGGGTGGGGGAACGTTCGCCCCACACCGGCCTCTTCCTGATGAGCGCATCCGGTTCGCTCGCGGACGGCCTCGCCTGGCTGGACCACGGCGCGGCCGACTACCTCCGCATCCCCTTTGCGCCGGACGACCTGCTCCTGCGCGTGCACCGGTTTTTTGTCCAGCAAACGGCAAAGACAGGGCGCCCCGTGCCGACGGACCGCTGCCGATCCAGGTACGGCGGGATCATCGGCCGCAGCGAACCGATCCGCCGCCTGTTCGCGCTCATCGACCGGATCGGCCCGACCGACTCCACCGTGCTCATCACCGGCGAATCCGGCACGGGCAAGGAATTGGCGGCCACTGCCCTGCACCGGGCCAGCGGACGCGCGCACAGGCCCTGCGTGCGCATCAACTGCGCCGCCATCCCGGAAGGACTGCTGGAATCGGAGTTGTTCGGCTACGAACGGGGGGCCTTCACCGGCGCGCTGGCGCGCAAGCCGGGCCGGTTCGAACTGGCGGACCACGGCACCCTGCTGCTCGACGAGATCGGCGAACTGCCGCTCGGCCTGCAGGCCAAACTGCTGCGGGTGATTGAATGCGGGGAATGCCAGCGACTGGGCGGGACACAAACGATCCGCACGGATGTGCGCCTGCTCTGCGCCACGGCGCGTGACCTGAAGCAGGAGGCGGCGGCCGGCCGGTTCCGCCAGGATCTGCGCTACCGGCTGAGCGTGATCCCCCTGCACATGCCGACCCTGCGCGAGCGGCCGGAGGACATCCCGCTCCTGGCCGCCCATTTCCTGCGCCTCTTCAGCCGCCGCCGGGGGTGCAGCCAGAGCCTGGCCAACGAAACCCTGGCCTGCCTCCAGCGTTATGATTTTCCGGGGAACGTGCGGGAATTGAAGAACATCATCGAGCAGGTGTCGGTGCTGGCAGCGGGACCCGTGATCGGTCCGGCCGACCTGCCGGTCGAGGTGCAGCCCTGCCTGGAAGCGGATGAGGCAGCGGTCCGGCCGCTCGGCGAGGCAGTGGCCGGTGCGGAACGGCAGTGCATTCTCAGGGGACTGGCCCGGTGCGGCGGCAACCGCTCGCAAACCGCGGCCCTCCTGGGCATCAGCCGCAAAAACCTGTGGGAGAAGATGCGCCGGCACGGCATCGGGGGGACCGGCTGAGCGGCGCGCCTCCTGCCGGTCCCGGACCCGTCCGGGCTACAGTTCGTAGAGGGTGTCGTCGTGGGCCGGCTTGCGGCTGGCGGCCTGGGCCTTTTTCTTCATGGCCTCGAGGGTGAAGGGCTCGTCGCCGTCCATCAGCTCGCCCATGTCGCGCTCGATCTCTTCCGGGTCGTCGCCGGATTCCATGCGGGCGATGGCCTCCTCCATCTGGCCGCCCAGGGAAAGGCCGGTCTTGTCCATGAACTTACGCATCAGGCGGGCCATCTGGCGGGGGTCGTCCTCGTTGACGTGCTCGGCCTCGCGCATCAGCCCGGCCATGGCCTGCTCCATCTTCGCCTCGTCCAGCCCGGCGAGCGGGTCGTCGCCCTCCCCTTCTTTCGCCTTGCCGATGGTGGCAAAAGTCGAGACCATCTTCTGCAATTCCTTGCGCCCGCATTTCGGGCAGTCCGGCCGCTTGTCGGTGTTCGGCCGGCTGGAGAAGAAGTTGAACACGGTGTTGCAGTCCTGGCAGAAAAATTCGTAGATCGGCATGGCAAAACAGGTGGTTGAGGTTGACGAACAGGCGCCCCGCGACCGGCTCAGGACGCGGCGAGCACCGCCTCCAAGTCGGCCGGGTCGATCTGGTCGGTGATCCGCACCCGGCCGATGGCCTCGGGCAGCACGAAGAACACCCGGCCGCCGATGGATTTCTTGTCCGCCTGCAGGTAGCGGCGGATCTGCGCCCGGTCGAGATCCGCCGGGATCACGGTGGGCAGCTTGTAGGCCTCGAGCATTTTGGTGGTGGCTGCGACCACCTGCGGTCCGGCCACGCCGGAGCGCAGTGCCAGCTCGGCCACCGCCTGCATGCCGATGGCCACGGCCAGCCCGTGGATGAGTCGATAACCCGAGGCCGCCTCCACGGCGTGGCCGATGGTGTGGCCGAAATTGAGGATGCGGCGCAGTCCGCCCTCGCGCTCGTCGCGCTCCACCACGCTGGCCTTGAGTTCACAGCAGCGGCGGATCATGGGCACGATGGCGGTCGGATCGAGGCGTTCTATGGCCGGCCGCCCGCGCTCGAGGAAAGCAAAGAAGTCGGCATCGATGGAGGCGCCGTACTTGATCACCTCGGCCATGCCGCCACGGAACTCCTCCTCGGGCAGGGTGCGGAGCACGTCCGTGTCGATGAATACGGCCCGCGGCTGGTAAAAGGTGCCGACCAGGTTCTTGCCCTGGGGCAGGTCCACGCCGGTCTTGCCGCCCACCGAGCTGTCCACCTGGGCGAGCAGCGAGGTCGGCACCTGCACGAACGGAATCCCGCGCAGGTAGATCGAGGCGAGGAACCCGGCCATGTCGCCGGCCACGCCGCCGCCCAGGGCGAGGATGGCGTCGCCGCGGTCAAAGCCGCGCTCGGCCAGGTCGCTGGCCAGACGCTCGATGGTGGCCAGGTGCTTGCTCGCCTCGCCGTGTCCAAAGGTGATCTGCTCGCAGTCGATACCCGCCCCTCGCAGCGACTCTGCCACCCGCCCGCCATACAGCGGGCCGACCACGTCATCGCTGATGATCGCCCAGCGCCGGCCGATGCGCGCCTCGGCCAGCCGGGCCCCCACGGTGTCGAGCACGCCGCTGCCGATGACGATCGGGTAACTCCGCTCCCCCAGGCCGACCTGCACCGTTTCCGTTCCCATACCCGCTTCCCCTGTGTGCGAAAATTTTCCGGCGGTCCGTGCGGCCGCTGTCCCTTTGGGGCGGTTCGTACCGTACCCGGCCGGCGGCCGCAACAAAAAAGGGGAGACGCCGCACAAGGCGACGTCCCCCCTGGAGACAGCGGGTACAGCGGTACTTCTTACATCTTTGCGCCGGAGGCTGCGCCCTGCATCTTGACCTCGACCTTCTCGGTCAGGCCGGCATAGTACTCGCGGAGCAGAACGAGAACCTCGTCGCGACCGAAGTGGTCGACAACCGGGGCGCCGTCGGACAGAGCCTTGCGTAGCTTGGTGCCGGACAGGATGACGCGGTCGTCCTTGGTGTGCGGGCAGGTGCGCAGGGAGGCCATACCGTCACACTTGTGGCAGTAGAAGGTCCAGTCGATCTTCATCGGCTTGCAGAGCAGGTCCTTGGCCGGATCGCCGGTCTGCGGGATGCGATCGAAGATCTGCTGTGCCTCGAACAGGCCGTAGAAGTCGCCAACACCGGCATGGTCACGGCCGATGAGCATGTTGTTGACGCCGTAGTTCTGGCGGAAGGTGGCGTGGAGCAGGCCTTCGCGCGGACCGGCATAACGCATGTCGAGCGGGTACCCGGCGTTGAGGATGTTCTCTTTGACGAAGTAGTGGTTGATGAGGATCTTGATGGCCTCGATACGGGTGGCGGCCGGGATGTCACCAGGCTTCAGGTTGCCGATGAGGCTGTGGATGATCACGCCGTCGCAGACCTCGATGGCGATCTTGGCCAGATACTCGTGCGAACGGTGCATCGGGTTACGCAGCTGCAGGGCGGCAACGTTGGCCCAGCCGCGCTCGTCGAAGATGGCGCGAACCTCTGCGGGGCGCAGGTAGATCCCCGGGTACTCTTTCGGATACTCACCCTCGGAAAGCACCTTGACCGGGCCGGCCAGGTTGAACTCGCCCTGGGCGAAGACCATGATCACGCCGGGGTGATCTTCGGGGGCAACCTTCCAGAACTTGTCGCCGACGGAGTCTTCGCCCTCGCCCTTGAAGACCTTCTCACACTCCCACTTCTTGTCGGCCTCGGTCATCTCGAACTTCTCGGTGACCTTCATGGTGGCGTAGATCTCGCCCTTGTTGACCAGGGCGATCTCCTCGCCTTCCTTGATGCCGCCGGCAACGGCTGCAGGAACGTCCAGGGTGATCGGCACCGGCCAGAAGGTGCCGTCGGCCATCTGGAAGTTCTCGCAGACGCCCTTCCAGTCTGCCTTGGTCATGAAGCCGGCCAGCGGCGAGAAACCACCGATACCCATCATGATCAGGTCGCCCTTGGCGCGGTCGGAAACCTCGACCTGCTTCAGGCCGGCGGCTTTCTTGAGTTCTGCTTCACGTTCGGCGCCTTCCAGCAGAGCGCAGACAAGACCTTTTCCACCGTGGGGGGCTACCAATTTCGAGCTCATAGTGTTTTCCTCTCTGGTTGTTTTCTGTGCGAACAGTTGACCTACACACATGCAAATCCGCGATGCCGGGCCGAACCCGATACGCGGAAAACTGAACCGGCATTCAGTCAATGCTTGAGCTATTTATATGGGACTACGACGGAAGTCAAGAGAAAAAATTATGGGAATGATCAGCGAAAATGATGAATGCCATCATTGCAAAACATACTGCTCACCATCGGAGCGGAATGAAAAACCGGAAACCGGAAGCAGAGGCGGAATAGCCTGCTGTTCGGTTTCCGGTTGACGTGAGTATCTGAAAAAAGCTTTCAGACCCTTACCGCTCCTGCCAGGAGGTTCGGCCGGAACGAACCTTGTTGATGGTTTGAATGTCGATTATCGGCGTTTCCCCGGTCGACAACTGGGTCAGCACCTTCACCTCGCCACTCCCCGACCCCGACCCCGAATGAAGCGACGGAGAAGTGGCCATGCCCTGCCCCAGATCGATAGACTTGTTTGACACCGCTTTCACTTCGGAGCCAACCTGTTCCGCGGTCGTGCCGAGTATATACTTAGATGGATGGGCCGTGCC
>CAZMNU010000004.1:0-54907 GCA_964567725.1 uncultured Desulfobulbus sp.
AAGTTCCAGTTGTCGAACTGCTCGAAGAAGTACGCGGCCATGATGATGAAGAACAACAGGGCATGGATGCCGCGGACGGGAATGCCGTCGAAGTAGTTGTTGGCGAACCGCCCGGTCATGGCGGTCTTGTCGCCCAGGCCGCAGGGGGTGGTGTCGTTCAGCTCGTGCTGCATGGCTGCTCCTCGCTCGGTGGTGTGGGGGGATGGTCGGCGGCGGCACCGGTCGCACCGGTGGCCATCTTTTTTGTGGCAGTTGTGTACAGGAAGAGCGTTCCTGCGGGCAACTCGCAAACTTACGAGGTTTTGCGCTTTCCTGTACGAGGCAGGAGGTTTGGTCAACGGCGCTGGCCGGGAGCCCCTGCCGCCCGCGGCGGGAAGCGGGGGAAAAAGGGGGCAAACGGACGGTCTGTCTGCATGCCCCCCCGGTCATTTCCGCCCCGGCTATGGGGGGTTACTCGATTTCCTCCAGGCTTCTGCCGCCGGTGCGCCGGCCCCAGAGGAGCAGCGGGATGACCGGCAGGAACAGGAGGATGGCCACGGTGGTAAAGATGCCGGCAAAACCGTGGGCAGCGTGAATCATGGGGATGAAGCACTGCGATCCGGACACGGCCAGCCGGGCCAGGCCATTGTGGAAACCGGTGGCGGTGTTACGCATGCCGGTCGGGTAGCTCTCCGCGGTGTACGAGAACAGGGTGAAGCTCAGGGCCATGACCAGGGCGGTGAGCGTGAAACCGAGCAGGGTGAGCAGCACCAGGCTCTGCATCGAGGCGAAGATGAGGGCGAGGATCGCGGCCAGCACGGCGAGGGCGGCGAGCGGCAGCTTGCGACCGCCCAGGTCGGCCACGAGCGAGGCGAGGAAGCAGCCCGCGGGCACGCCGATACTGATGACGGTCATGGCGGTGAGCGCCTCCTCCATCGAGAAACCGAGCATCTTGAGCAGTTGCGTGCTCCAGGCGGTCAGGAGGAAGCTGGCCGGGGTGATACAGACGAACAGCAGCAGGATGAGCAGGGTGCGGCCGAGGTAGCGGCGGGTGAACATGCCGAACAGCATGTCGGTGACCGCCATCTTGGGCGGCACGGTCCTGGCCGCCTCGGACAGGTCGATGTCCCTGCCGGTCAGGGAGGCGACCACCTCCTCGGCCTCCCTGATGCGGCCCCGGGCCACCAGCCAGCGGGGGGACTCCTTGAGGAACTTGAGGCCGAGGACAAAGGGGACAAAGCCCAGACCGCCGGCGTAGAAGATGAACCGCCAGACCTCGTCGGCCGCGGGGATGATCATGCGGCTGAGGAGAGCGATCAGCGGCACGGCGAGAAAGCCGATGGCGGCGATGCGGCCCTGCCACATGCCGCGGCTTTCTCCGGGGGCCATTTCGGCGATGTAGGCCTGGGAGGTGACCATGGTGGAGAACACGCCGAAGCCGGTGAGGGCACGGAAGACCGTGAAAACGAGAACATTGTCGGTGAAACCGGTGACCATCGAGCTCACCGAGAAGACGATCATGGAGATGAGCAGGGTCGGCCGCCGGCCGATGCGGTCGGAGATGAGCCCGCCGAGGAACCCGCCCGAGGTCATGCCGATGAAGTACCAGAAAAGGATGGCGGCGATATCCGTGGGTTCGAGCCCCCAGGACCGGGCCAGGGCCGGGGCGGCGAAACCGAAGTTCCAGTTGTCGAACTGTTCGAAGAAATACGCGGCCATGATGATACCGAACACGAGCGCATGGGCGCCGCGCACCGGCATGCCGTCGAAGTAGTTGTTGGCAAGCCGCCCGCTCGTGGTGGATCTGTCGCCCGGGCCGCCGGGGGTGGGTTCGTTGTGTTGGTGCTGCATGCAATCCTCGCACTGTGGTGTGTGGGGGGGGCGGTGGCAATGCCGGCTGTTTCCCGGTTCCGCGGCGGTCATGGAAAGGAGAACCGGCCCGGCTGGCAACTCGCAACGGTCAGAGATACCAGGCTGTTCGCTGCGGGGCGGGAGGCTGGCGGCACCCGGCGGAGTGCGCACGAAAAAACCCCGGCACCTTGCGGTGGCCGGGGTTTTTTATCCAGAACTGCACTGCCGGCGGCGTTTACCGCATCACGAACAGCAGATGGTCACGCCGGTCTGGTACTTCTTGTCGTTGATGATCAGCTTGAGCTTGAACACGCCGCTCAGGCCGAGCTTACTCACGTGGATCTTGAGGTCCCGCTCGTCTTTTTCGAGGAAGGCGCCGGAGCACATGGCCAGGTGCCAGGTGGCCGAGGTGTTGAGGAAGTAGTTGTGGCTCTCCTTCTCGTTCTCCAGGCAGAGCATGGCGAGCGTGCCCTTTTCGAAGCGGCCGTGGAACACGAACCGGTCCTCGTCCTCCTCGATGAGCAGGTTGTGGAAGGAGGGCGGCAGGGCGAACACCTCCTCGGTCTCGGGCACGGTGTCGAACTCCTCGGTGACCTCGAGGCTGCCGAGCAGCTGGCCGTCGCCGAGCACCAGGTTGTCGCCGCCGTGGTAGAGCGGCAGTTTCTCGGCCCGGTAGAAGTTGCCCTCGGTCTCCAGCTGGTAGAGCACCACGCCGTCCTTCTCCTCGACCGTGATCGAGCGCAACTCCACGTTCGGGGCGTCCGCATCGAGGAAGGGCCCGAGCGCCTTGGCGGCGTAGCCGTCCTCGCGGCCGATGCCGCCGGAGTGGATCATGTAATGACCCTCGGCGTAGAATTCGACGTTGCAGATGTAGGGGCTGAAGAACTCCTGGCCGCGCTCCTTGCCGTACTGCCAGACCTGCTCGATCTCCATCTTGTCGGTGTCGATGCGGTAGCGCACGCCGCGGGAGAAGTTGTTCTTGTTCTCGATGTAGTTCTCCTTGGACTTGGCGCGGTACTGGCCGTTGTCGAAGCACATGACGTCGCCGTTCGGGCAGATGACACAGGCGTGCTGTTCGTACTGCCAGTCGAACCTGGACAGGTCGCCCACCGGCTTGAAGAAGTACTTGTCGACCATGTCCTGGGGCCAGCCTTCCGGGTCGCCGACGATCCAGTTGAGCTTGCCGGTCTCGTAGTCGATATTGATGACCGCGTCCTGGTGCCGGCCGGACAGGGTCAGGCTGTGGGTCTTCTTGTCGTACCAGACGGCGTTGTTGTGGAACCAGTCATGGGCGTCCTGCGAACCGGAGCCGGCCACGTCCATGGGCAGCACGTCGCGGTAGTCCCAGGTCTTGAGGATTTCGCCGGTGTTGCGGTCGATGAGCACGCACATGTCCTCCACCGTGTCGCGGGAGAAGTCCTGGGTGAGGGAGAGCAGATTGCCGTCCTCCATCTCGAAGTGGTCGTGGTGGTAGTTGCCCGGCATGCGGTATTCCTTGTAGACCTTGCCGAGCAGGTTGATCTCGACCATGCCGGTGGCATTGTAGGGCATGTGGCAGAAACGGCTCGAGCCGGTGACGATGTTGCCGTTCTTCATCCGCTTGATGTCGAACATGGTGTTCTCGGTGAGCATCCAGCGGATGTCGCCCTTGTAGTCGTAGGCCACGGGCAGGTTCTTGCCGGCCGGGGTGAGGAACATGATGTCGTCGCCCAGGTAATCGAGCGAGGCCTGGACGTTCAGGCAGCGGCACACACCCTCGGGCAGCGTGCCGGTCCGGATGGTCAGGGTGGTGGTCTCGCCGCCCGGCAGGCTGACGGTCACGGTGTTGGCGAAGTCCTCGTACAGGCCGAGTACCGGCAGGAAGTGCTCGGTGGCGGCCTTGAAGGTGTGGGTGAGGTTCTCGCGCTCGTAGCGCTTGCCGTGCACGGTCAGGGTCGGGGCCACCGCGGTCGGGGTGGTGAACATGACCAGGGCGCAGAGCGGGTTGATCAGGTAGGGGTTGACCACCACCTTGGGCGCGGCAAAGGTGGGCTGCTCGGCCTTGAAGGCGGCGAGGAACTCCCGCTCGGCGCGGTTCTGGCGGGTGATGAGGTGATCCTCGCTGATGTAACGGACTTTCTGGCTCATGATGGGCTCTCCTTGTCAGGCGATCGCTTCGATCGCTTTGATGATGGCGGGTTTCTGCTTCAGGCCTTCCAACCGGCTGACCTCTTTGCCGTCCTTGTAGAACAGCATGGTGGGAAAGCCCTTGACGCCGAGGCGCTCCTTGAGTTCCCGGTTCTCGTCGAAATCGATGATGTAGATGGGGAAGTCCGGCTTCTGCTTACTGATGTCCTTGAGGACAAAGGCCAGCATCTTGCACGGCCCGCAGGTCTTGGAATAGAACTCGATCAGCATGGGCACGCTGTGGTCGAGCGACTCGTACTCTTTTTCGTTGACTTCGGTGATCATGGTGGGCTCCTTAATGTTTAAAATAACTCACTGTTTGAGGGATTCGACGTAGGAGGCGGCGCTGTTGGCGGCCACGGCGCCGTCCGAGCAGGCGGTGACGATCTGGCGCAGGTGCTTGACGGTGATGTCGCCGGCGCCGAAGATGCCCGGCACCTTGGTGCGCATGCGCGCGTCGGCCTCGATGCAGCCGGTGCGGTCGAGGATGCCGAGCTTGGCAAAGGCCGCGGACGAGGCCGCAAAACCGATGTACTCGAACACGCCGTCGCAGGTGACGTAACGCTCGGTGGCGTCTTCCTTGGTGGACTTGAAGCGCACGCCGGTGAGGCGGTCCTCGCCGGTGAATTCGAGCACGTCCTGGTAGGGGTAGACGGTGACGTTGGGCATCTTGCGCAGCTGGTCGCAGGCCTTGGGGTCGGCGGTCAGGTCGAACATGGTGACGATGGTGAGTTTGGTGCAGATGCCGGCCAGGTAGATGGACTCCTCCACCGCCGAGTTGCCGCCGCCGATGACCACCACCTCCTTGTCGCGGTACTGGGCGCCGTCGCAGATGGCGCACCAGCTGATGCCCGAGCCGGCCCACTGGTCCTCGCCGGGAACGCCGAGCCGCCGGGGCACGGTGCCGGTGGCCAGGATCACGGCCTTGGCCTGGTAGACGGCGTCGTCCTCCTCGCAGACCACGATCTTCCACTCGCCCTCGTCGATCAGGTCGATGACCGTGCGGTAGTCGAACTCCACGCCCAGTTCCTGGGTGTGCTCGAACATCTTGATGGCCAGCTCGGCGCCGGTCAGCTTGCCCGCGCCGGTGTAGTTCTCGATCTCGTTGGTGTTGATGATCGCCCCGCCGGGGGAAAGCCGGTCGAGCATGAGCACCTTCATGTTGGCGCGAATGGCGTAAATGGCTGCGGTCATGCCGGCCGGGCCGGCGCCGACGATGATGACATCGTAGGTGTTCTCCATGGTGTGCCTCCCTGACCGCGGTCGCGGCCGTAAAAACGTGCGCTGCAAGTTGCATCCCGGAATCGGGTGTGGTGGCGGATAATCCGTCCGGCTGGCCTTGACCTGCTCTCGGGCGGATGGCGGCATTAAAAGAGAAATCGAGACGGTCAACAACTCGCAAAATTACGAGGTTTCGCCGTTAGTTTTTCGAGGCGGGGAAAAAAACGCGGGTGGTCGGCACGACGGCCATCGCTTTTTGGATCGGGGTGCGGGGCGCATCGCCAGCTTGTCGCGGCCGGCCATGGATGGTAGGTTGCGGCTGCATTCAACCGGAGGAGGACAGCCCATGGATCGATTTTCCACCAGCCTGCTCGGCGAGGCCTCCACCCTGCTGCTGGCCACCGACGGCTCGGCCTTCAGCGACGGCGCCATCCAGGAGGCCATTTTCTTCGGCCAGGCCTGCCGCGCCCGGGTGATTGTCCTGCACGTGGTCCAGACCCGGGCCGAATCCATTGTCAGCGCCCGCTTCGCCGTGCGCCAGGGGCAACAGGAGCTGGCCCCGCACCTGGAAGAGATCCGCCGCATGGCCCGCGACAGCGGCGTGGAGGTCGAGGTGGTGGTCATCGGCTCGGGCCGGCCCGAGCAGGCCATTGTCGAGCAGGCGCACCTGCGCGGCGCGGATGTGATCCTCATGGGCCGCCACGGCCGGGCCGGACGGCTGTCGCTCCTGGTCGGCAAGATGACCAAGCGGGTGATCGACCAGGGCTTTCCCCGGGTGCTGGTGGCGCCCAGGGAGAGCCTCCTCACCGGTCGCCGGGTGCTTGTGGCCGTGGACGATTCGGCCAATGGCCACCAGGCGGCGCGGGAGGCGTTGAGCCTCGCCCGCACCTGCGCCACCCTGGAGCGGCTGAGCGTGCTCTCCGTGGCCCGGACTGAGGCGGACCGATCGCAGCACCAGACGCTGGCCGAGGCGGTCTGCGCCGAGGCGGCCGGGATCGGGTCGGCGCCTGCCTGCGTGCCGCTCGCGACCGTGGGCGATCCGGCGGTGTGCATCGTCGACCGGGCCCGCGCGGACGGGGCGGACATGATCATCATCGGCGCCTGGCGGCGGGGGGCCATGGCCGGGCTCCTGCGCGGCCACGTCGCTGAACGGGTGATCGGCACGGCCCCCAGCGGCGTGCTGGTGGTCACCGCCTGAGCGGCGGTCGCTGTCCCCGGAAAAGATCAGGAGGAACTGCGCATGGCCCATCGACTGCTGACCCGCTTCCTGCCGTTTCTGGCCTGGTGGCCGCTCACCCCGCTGATCCTGCGCGCCGACCTGCTGGCCGGGGTCATCGGCGCCCTGGTGCAGGTGCCCAAGGCCATGGCCTATGCCCAGTTGGCCGGGCTGCCACTCCAGTACGGCCTGTACGCCGCCTTTGTGCCGGCAATCATCGGCGCCCTGTGGGGCTCGTCGCGCCACCTGGCCACCGGCCCGGTGGCCGTGGTCTCGCTCATGACCGCGGCCGCAGTGACGCCGCTGGCCGTACCCGGCTCCGAGGACTACATCGGCCTGGTGCTGCTGCTCACTCTCATGGTCGGCTGCATCCAGTTCGTGCTCGGCGTGGTCAAGCTGGGCAGCGCCGTCAACTTCGTCAGCCACCCGGTGATCCTCGGCTTCATGAACGCCGCGGCCATCATCATCGGGCTGTCCCAGCTGGACATGCTCTTCGGTATCCCCAAGGGGCGGAGCGACTTCTTTTTCAAGGATGTGTGGGAGATGCTCGGCTACCTGCCGCTCACTCACCTGCCCACCCTGGCCATGTCGGTGTTCAGCCTGGCGCTCATGCTGGTGGTCAAGCGCATCCCGGTGCTGGCCCGGCCGGGCATCCTCATGGTGGTGCTCATCACCACCCTGGTGAGCGCGCTCGTCGGCTTCGAGCACAATGCCACCGGCCGCATCGACCAGATCGCCTCGCCCCGGGCCCGGGAGATGGTCGACAATTACAGCCGCACCGCCGGCCGCATCGAGACGCTGAACACCGGCCTGACCGAGCTTGCCACCCGCATCCGCCAGGCGGAGAAGGGAGAAAACCTCCGGACCGCGGCCGACCTGCGCTACCGGTTCGACCTGCTCGACCTGGACATCCGCGCGGCCGAGGCCGAGAACCGCAACCGGCTGCGGGTCATCCGGCGGATGTATTTCGTCCGCGCCGCGGGTGACGGCAACAGCCCCCCCGCGCTCCACCAGCTGGGCCAGGAGCCCGACGGGCTGGTCACCGACGGCCGCCGCTGGCGGGTGAAACGGATCGGCGCGGGGGAAATGCAGCTCATGGGCGGCGGCGAGGTGGTCGGCGCCATCCCGGCCGGGCTGCCCTCGTTCCGTCTGCCCGGCTTCAGTTTCGACGGCCTGCTGCAGCTGTTGAGCGCCGCCCTGGTCATCGCCCTGGTGGGCTTCATGGAGGCCATCTCCATGGCCAAGGCCATGGCCGGCAAGGTCCGGCAGCGCATCGACCCCAACCAGGAGCTGATCGGCCAGGGGCTGGCCAACATCGGCGGCTCTTTCTTCCGGGCCTACCCGGCCTCGGGTTCGTTCACCGGTTCGGCCATCAACCTGCAGGCCGGCGCCCAGACCGGCATGGCCATGGTGTTCAACGGCGTGTTCATCGCCTTCACCCTGCTGTTCCTCACCCCCTACATCCACCACCTGCCCAAGGCGGTGCTGGCGGTGATCATCCTGCTGGCCGTGGTCGGCCTGCTCACCCCGGGCGCCTTTGTCCACATCTGGAAGGCGAGCCGGGCCGACGGCCTGATCGCCGCAGCCACCTTCGTGGTCACCCTGGTGGCCGCGCCGCACCTGGACAAGGGCATCATGATCGGCGCCCTGCTCGCCATCGGCCACTACCTCTACCGCACCATGGCGCCGCGGGTGGCCATCCTCGGCCGCCACGAGGACGGCACCCTGCGCGACGTCAAGGTGCACACCCACCTGGCCACCTCGTCCAAGGTGGTGGTCATCCGCTTCGACGGCTCGCTCTACTTCGCCAACATCGCCCACTTCGAGGACGCGGTGCTGGGCGCCCTGGCGGACCACCGCGAGGCCCTGTACTTCCTCATCGTCGGCGACGCGATCAACTCCATCGACTCCTCGGGCGAGGAGATGCTGCACAACCTGGTGGCCCAGCTCCATCAGGCGGGCGTGGAGATCGTCTTCTCCGGCCTGAAAAAACAGATCCTCGATGTGATGCGTACCACCGGGCTGTTCACCTTTGTCGGCGAGCACAACATCTTCAGCACCGAGGACCAGGCCCTGGCGGCCATCGCCGACCGCCTGGGCGAGGAGGAGCGGTGCAACGCCCTGTTCTGCCGGGTCACCTGAACCCGCACCGGCGGGAACGCGAAAAGGGCCGCCACCCCCCTTGGGTGACGGCCCTTTTTGTGTCCACGGTGACCGGCCGGGCCGGTGGCGGCGTCAGGGCAGGTGCTTGATGCGCAGGTTCTTCTTGTCGATCTTGCCCACGCTGGTCTTGTCGATGGCGTCGACGAGTTTCATCTTGAGCAGCATGGCCTGCTTGGAGAGCATGCCCTTTTCGATGAAGTGGCTGAGGTGGCGGATGATCTGCCGGGGTGTGGGCGCTTCAACGTCTTCCTTGGGCACCACCAGGGCGAGCGGCCGCTCGCCCCACTTGGAGTCCTGGCGGCCGATCACCGCCACCTCGGCGACGCCCGGGTGGAGGCTGATGGCGTCCTCCAGTTCCAGCGAGGAGAGCCATTCGCCGCCGGTCTTGATCACGTCCTTGATCCGGTCGGTGATGGTCACGTAGTTGTCCCGGTCGATGTTGGCCACGTCGCCGGTGTGCAGGTAGCCGCCGCGCCAGAGGTTCTCGGAGTTGCGCTGGTCCTTGAGGTAGCCCTGGGTGAGCCAGGGGGTGCGGACCACGATCTCGCCGACCTGTTCACCGTCGTGCGCCACCTCGTTCATCTGCTCGTCCACCAGGCGCAGTTCCACCAGCGGGATGGGCCGGCCGGTGGTGCAGCGCAGGTCCACCTCCTCGCCGAACTCCAGGTCGTCCCGGTGCACGTGGGCCACGGTGAGGATCGGGCAGGTCTCGCTCATGCCGTAGCCGGTGAAGATGTCGATGCCGCGGGCCATGGCCGTCTGGCACATGGACTTGCGCAGGGCCGAGCCGCCGATGAGCACCTTCCAGCGGGAAAGGTCCAGCTCGCTGAAGCTCGGGTGGTTCATGAGCATGTGCATGACCGTGGGCACACAGTGGGAGAAGGTCACGCCCTCGCCGGCGACCAGCTGGAGGATGGTGGCCGGGGCGTACTTGCCCGGATAGACCTGCTTGACCCCGAGCGAGGTGGCCACGTAGGGCATGCCCCAGGCGTGCACGTGGAACATCGGGGTGAGCGGCATGTACACGTCCTCCTGGTGGAAGCGGCCCTGGGTGGCGGGCGTGCCGAAGGCGGCCAGGTTGCCCAGGGTGTGCAGCACCAGCTGGCGGTGGCTGAAGTAGACCCCCTTGGGCATGCCGGTGGTGCCGGTGGTGTAGAAGGTGGTGGCCCGGGTGTTCTCGTCGAAGTCGGCGAATTCGAACTCGGGCGCGGCCGCGGCCAGCAGTTCCTCGTATTCGCCGGCGAGCGGGATGTGGCTCTGCGGCGGCTCGTCCAGGTCGGTGAGCAGCACGAACCGCTTGACCGTGTCGATGCGGCCCTTGATCTGTTCGATCACCGGCAGGAACTCGTCGTTGATGAGCAGGTAGTCGTCCTCGGCGTGGTCGATGGTGTAGAGCACCTGTTCGGCCGACAGGCGGACGTTGATGGTGTGCAGCACCGCGCCGAGCATGGGCACGGCGAAGAAGCATTCCAGGTAGCGGTGGCTGTCCCAGTCCATCACCGCCACCGTGTCGCCGGGTTGGACGCCCAGTTCGGTGAGCGCCGCGGCCAGCCGGCAGACCCGTTCGCGCAGGTCGCGGTAGGTGTAGCGGAGCAGGTCGCGGTAGACGATTTCCTGGTCCGGGTTGTTCACCACCGGGGCGTGGAACAGGTTTTTGATCAGCAGGGGATAGGTGTAGGCGGAGGCGGTGCGCTGGATGATCGAGGCGGTCATAAAGGGGTTACCTGGGGTGAAAAAGGCGGAATGCCAACGGGTGGCCAACGGGTGCTCTCCCTTACTGAACAACCTCCTGGTTGTCAAACAGCTTTGCGAACGGCGGCGGAAAAAAGGGCGGGTACAATGCCTGCCCCTGCCGGCCGGGCGGCCATTGCCGGTGAAAAATGTTGTTGACGGGTGAGGGAACCATTAAAATAGTGTTTTCTCGAAACGAGCCGGCAGAAAAACCCCGCCGGTGTTCGCCGCGATTGCCCCGCCCCCTTTCCCCTTGCCAGATGTCCCGGTCGAACCGGGCAGGATCACCATGACAAACGGCGTGTCCACGGCCATTGCCCCGAGCTGGCGCCTGGCGGTCAGCCGGGTGGCCGCTCTCCTGTTCAATCGCTACACCTTCTTCCTCCTCGGCGTGTACGCCTACTCGCTCGTCGTCAACCTCGCCGGCGGTCTCGGCGGGGTGACGGTGTTCCACGAGGACGGCCGGATCGGGTTCACCAAGGAGTATCTCGAACTCACCCTGCTGTTCTCCCTGTACTGCTACGCCAACCTGATCCTGCGGCCGTCGCGCTGGCAGGCCTGGCTGGCGGCGGTGCCGCTGCTGCTCGCCTACCTCGGCCAGGACATCTACTACCTGATGTACAGCAACGTCTTCCGCATGTCCGAGCTGGCCATGGTGCCGGAACTGCTCGGGGTGCTGTCCATGCCCATATTGCTGCTGCTCGTGGTGGGGGTGGTCCTGCCGCTGGGCTACTTCGTCTGGTCCATCGACTGGCGGCGGCCGGTGGCGGTGGTGGCGGGCATCCTGCCGCTTGTGCTGCTCATCGGCGCGGCCGAGTATTTCCCGAAGCAGTACCTGGCGGTGTACAGCCGCATCGGCCGGGAAATCCCCTTCTGGTCGGACGCGGTCAGTGCCGAGAACAACGGCCGCTTCATGATGCTCCTCTACCGCGAGGCCGAGCGGCAGACCGCCCAGGCCACCACCGCGACCTTCCGCGACCGCGGCCGCTACGACGAGCAGGCCCGCTCGCTCGGCGCCTGGGTGCGCGAGCACGGCAACGGCCGCAACGTCCACCTGGTGGTGCTGGAGAGCTTCGTCGACCCGAACCTGTTCGCCAGGGCGAAGTATTCCCGCGACCCGCATCATCCCGACTTCCGCCGGCTGGCCGCTGGCCGGCTGGGGTTGTCGGTGTCGCCGGTGGCCGCCGGCCAGACCTCGCAGGCCGAGTTCGAACTGCTCTGCGGTGTGCCCGCCTTCCAGGAACTGGCCGGCATGGAGTTCAACAACTTCACCGGCGCGCCGGCCTACTGCCTGCCGGGCACCCTCGGACTCGCCGGCTACCGGACCATGGCCGCCAACGCCTACAAGCCGGCCTTTTTCAACACCCCCAACGCCTACCGGGGGATCGGCTTCGACAGCATGTTCTTCCCCCGGGAGTACACCGGCGACGACTCCAGCTACCTGTCCACCGGCGACACCAGCACCGAGATGGGCTACATGTTCGACGGCACCCTGTACGCGCAGAACCTGGCCTACGTCACCCCGCTCATCCAGGATCCCCAGGGACCGCCCCTGTTCAACTACCTGCTCACCGTGTACGGCCATTTCCCGCACGTGATCGACGAGCACAAGCGGCCCCGGGTGGTGCGCATGCTCTCCTCGTTCAAGGATCCGCAGCTCGAGCGGGCCGCCAACCAGTTCTTCCATCGGTCCGCGGCGGTGGCCGCCTATGTCGACGGGCTGCTCGCCATCGACCCGGAGAGCTATATCATCCTGGTCAGCGACCACGTGCCGCCGGGCCAGTACGGCCGCAAGAGCTACCGCAAACTCGCCTACCTGAACAACCGGGCGGACAACGTCCATTACAACCGCATCCTCGTCATCGACCGCGGCCAGGCGAAGAAGTACGCCACCGTTCACCATTACGACGTGCCGGCGATGATCCTGGACGCGCTCACCGACGGCGCCTACTGCCGGGAGCGCAGCTGCGCCTTCACCGCCAACCGCTTTGTCGATGACCGCAGGGCCCGCCACGACGACTACATGCGGCTCATGGCCCACGCCAGCGAATGAGCGGGGAGGGGAGGATGGAGCGGGCGCAGCGCAAACGGGTTTCTTCGGGCATCGGTCGGCTGGACAGCCTGCTCGGTGATCTGAGCATCGGCGACAACGTGCTCTGGTACGAGGGCGAGGGCGGTCTCTGTTCCGCCTTCTGCATGCAGTTCATCCGCGCCTCGCTGGCCGCCCGCAAGCCCACCGTGTACGTGAGCTTCGACCGCTCGCCCAAGAACGTGGTCGCCTTCCTCGGGCCGCTGGCCGAGAACCAGGACTTCACCCTGCTCGACTGCTTCACCAACGGCAAGGGCGACCGCTCCGAGGTGTTTGCCCGGTTCTACGAGAAGGACGGGGCCCAGTGGCCCTACCAGGTGATCCGGGTGAACGACCCGGCCAGCCCGGCCCAGGTGGCCGAGGCCATCTACGGCCTGCACGCCGGCATGCGCGGCGACACCCGCTACATCATGGACAGCCTCACCGGCATGCAGGACCTGTGGGGCGGCGAGGAGCCGGTGCTCAAGTTCTACGCCCGCACCTGTCCGCGCCTCTACGAACTGGACACCATCGCCTACTGGATCATCGAAAAGAACGCCCACTCGGCCCGGCTGAAGGCGAACATCAACAAGATCGCCCAGGTCGCGGTCGACCTGTCGGTGAAGAACGGCCGGCCCTCCCTGCGCATCCTCAAGGCCGAGGAGCGCCAATCCCGCCACCTGAACGAGCCGCAGCCCTTCACCTGCGAGGGACCCGAGGTGGTCTTCGAGCAGCCGCGGCTGCTGCCCGGCAGCTTTGATCTGGGCGCGCGCATCAGGGGGGTGCGCACTGGCCAGAACATCTCCCAGAAGGAGCTGGCCGAGCGGACCGGGCTGACCCCGAGCAGTATCTCCCAGGTGGAGAAAAACCAGATTTTTCCTTCGCTGCCCGCCCTGTTCCGGATGGCCGAGAGCTTGTCCGTACCGGTGGGCGCGTTCTTCACGGGCCAGGCCGAGGAGCCGCGGGAAGGGGTCTTCCCGGCCGGTGCCGGCACCGGCGTCCGCTTTGCGCGCCACGCCCGCTCCGTGGTGAGCGGTGAACAACTGCTGCCACCAGGCCTGCCCGGTTCCGGGGTGGACGGCTGCCTGGTGCGGCTGCCGCCGGGCGCGCGGCTGCAGGGCCATTTCTTCCAGCACCGCGGCGAGGAGATCGGCTGCGTGCTCGCCGGTCGCCTGCGCGTGCAACTCAACGGCCAGAGCCGGGATCTGGGTCCGGGGGACGCCCTCTATCTGCGCCGGGACACGCCCGAGCGGTGGGAAAATGCGGGTGAGGAAACAGCGGAGCTGTTCTGGGTGCGGGTCGGCTGAGGGCAGCCGGGGAGGCAGGCCCGGGCAGGCCGGAACGGCCTGCCCGGGGGATTGGTGCCTGATCAGGCCATGAGGATTTTTTTCGCGCTCTCGTCGCGGGCGTCGGTCATGTGGGTGATGCCCGTTTCCCGCGCGGTTTCCCGGTTGCCCGCGAAGATGTCGTTGCGGGTGATCCGGTCCACCCGGAACTTGCGCGCGCCGGCCATGAGCTGCTGCAGGCCGCAGGCGAGCTTGTCGGCCATGGTGTACATGGCGATGGCGCCGAAGGGGATGTTCTTCATCTCGTCCCTGCCGACCCGCTTCTCCACATCGAAATAGGAGGCGAAGATCTCCTCCGCAGAGGCGCCCAGGGCGGCGACGCTGGCCGGCAGCTTGTCCCAGTTGCCGTTCACCGCCTCCTTGCGCTCCGGCCGCAGCACGCCCTCGATGTTCGAGCCGAGGAAGCCGGGGATCATCAAGGCCCGGCCCATGCAGATCAGCTTGACAAAGGGCGAGCCCAGGGCGATGCCCTTGAACAGGGAATCCTCCAGCGCGAACCCGCCGGCAAAGCTCATGTCCACCACCCGCCGGCCCTGGGCGGCGAGCAGGGCGCCGTACTCGTAGGCCTTGGCGTGCAGGTTGATGGAAGGTACGCCCCAGCTCTGCATCATGTTCCAGGGGCTCATGCCGGTGCCGCCGCCGGAGCCGTCGATGGTGAGCAGGTCGAGGTTGGCCTCGGAGGCGAACCTGATTGCCATGGCCAGTTCCTCCATGCCGTAGGAACCGGTTTTCAGCGAGATGCGCTTGAAACCGAGGCTCCGCAGGTAGTCCACTGTCTTCATGAAGTCCTCCCGCACCAGGTCAACGGTGCCGAGGTTGGTGCCGCCCAGCCGGCTGTGGCGGGCAAAGGCCTTGACCGCGCCCTTCTCGAATCCCTTCTGCACCTCGGGCGAGGAGGGGTCCGGGTCGACGATGTAGCCGCGGTTCTTGAGGAACAGGGCGTAATCGAGGCTGCTCACCTGAATCTCGCCGCCGATGTCCTTGGCGCCCTGACCCCATTTCAGCTCGACGATGCACCGGTCACCGTATTTTTCGGCCACGTACTCGGCCACGCCGTTGCGGGTGTCCTCCACGTTCATCTGCACGATGATGCCGCCGAACTCCTCCTGGTAGCGGAAGTAGGTGTCGATGCGGCGGTCCAGCTCAGGGGCCTTGCTGATCCGGCCGTTCTTGATCTCCGACTCCTTGTCCACGCCGACCACGTTCTCGCCGACGACGATCGGGATGCCCACCAGCGCGCCGCCGATGGCGAACGAATCCCAGTACTTGGCCGCGATGAAGGTCGATCCCAGGGCGCCGGTCATCATCGGCACGCGGGCCCGGGTCTTGACCGTGTGGCCGAACTCGGTGGTCAGGTCGACGTTGGGGAAGATGCAGTCGTCCGGGTCGGTGGACAGCCCCTGGGCCAGGCCCTGGGCGCCGTAGGCGTAGCCCTGGATGCGCAGCGAGTTGTAGGACACGCCCACGTGGGCGGTGTTGTTGGCGCCGGCGGTGACCACGCCGAAATCACGCGGGTAGAGCAGTTTGCGACCCACCAGGCTGGACTTCCAGGTCTCGCACTGGCCCATGCAGTCGGCGCGGCAGAGGGTGCACAGGCTGGACTCGGCAGGGTTGCCGCGGTTGGTGGTGCCGAGAACATCGTTGGATTTGGCGAAACGCATGGCTGACCTCTTCGTATCAAGGGTGAAAGGGTGCCTGCCCGGGTGGTCCGGCAGGAAACGGCAGCACAAAAAAAAGCGCCTGTCTCCCCGAAAGGGAGGCAGACGCCATTGTCATGCTGCGGAAGTCTACGGTGAAAACCGGTGCACGCCGTTGTGCGCCAGTCTTCTCTGGGACGGACTATTTAGTGGAACTTGAGAATTCTGTCAACAAAGAAGTGGGGCTTGTTCCGGGTCAGTAGATTTCGTTGGCGAGCAGGATGGCCTCGGCCACATCGAGCAGGGACTTGCGCGAGTCCATGCTCCGCTTCTGGATCCACCGGTAGGCCTCGTCGCCGCTGATCTTGCTGCGCTCCATGATGATCTCCTTGGCACGCTCGATCTTTTTGCGCGACTTGAGTTCCTCCTGGATGATCCTGGTCTTGATGATCAGCTCGGTGTTGATAATGGCCACCGCCGCTTGGTTGGCCACCGCGGTGAGCAGGTTGATGTCGGTGCGGGAGAATTCGTGGGGCGCGGAGGTGAAACAGTTGAGCGCGCCGATGACCCGCTCGCCCTTGCCCTGCAGGGGCACGCCGATCATGGACACCAGCCCGAGCTTGCGGGCCATTTCCTTTTCCTTGAAGATCTCGCACTGGAGCACGTCGCTGATGACCAGCGGCGCCTGGGTGGAGATCACGTGGCCGACCACGCCCTCGTTCAGGTCGAGCGAGCGGTTGAGCACGTATTCGGGCTCGATGGCCTGGGTGGCCTTGAGTCGCACCTTGGGCGGGCTGGCGTTCTCGTCGACCAGCCACAGGGAGCAGATGTCCACGCCGGTGACCTTGGCCACCACCATGACGATGAGTTTGAACACGTCATCGAGGAACAGGTCCGAGGTCAGGGCCTGGCTGATGTCCATCAGTGCCTTGATGTACTGGTCGTGGCTCTGCGGCTGCTGGTGCATGGGCGGGCGGCGGGTTCAGACGGTGGCCGGGCGGCTGGACTGCAGGTGGTGCAACCCCTTGCGGGTGATCAGGGCCAGGTGGCTGTCCACGCTGCTTTCGATCACGCCCATGTCGGTCATCACCTTGAGCAGCAGCTGCGTTTCCGGCAGGCTCAGCTGCAGCCGGCTGGCGATGTCGTCGGCGCGCACCGCCTGCGGGCTGGGGTTGCTGAGATTCTCCCGGAGGATGTGCAGGACCTGGAGTTTGCGGGTGTCCGTGCGCATGGGGCGCTCCATCGTGTGGCTGGGATTGGTCGGGTCGGGTTGCAAGAAGGCGATACTATACCGGTTGCAACCGGATGCGGGCAAGCACAATGCATGCAGCATGAATGATCCTGTGGATAAATTATTTTGAATTAAGTCTGTCCGGACCGGTTCGGCCGGGTCGGGCGATCGACGCCCGCTTGCCGGGCTGTTTCCAGTTGGTCGATATATGTTTTTATATCATATTGTTACCTTGTTTTTCGCGACTGAAAATTTCTGCACGTTGCGGTTGTGAAACGCCCGCCATCCTATTATAAGGGGACCGTGGTGGTTCTCCGAAAAATGAAGGAGGACTTAATTTTCGCAGGCAAGCCGTTCCATCGCACACAGGAGGCGAATTTATGTCAGTCATTACAGACGTCATCGACAAGGTGAAGCAGCTCGACCCGGGCGAGCACGAATTCCATCAGGCCGTGACCGAGGTCATGGAAACCCTGGAGCCGACCGTGGAACGCCATCCGGAGTTCGTCCGGGCCAACATCTACGAGCGGGTGGTGGAGCCCGAGCGCACGGTCATCTTCCGCGTGCCGTGGATGGACGACAAGCACCAGGTGCACGTCAGCCGCGGCTTCCGGGTCCAGTTCAACAACGCCATCGGCCCGTTCAAGGGTGGCATCCGCTTCCATCCGTCGGTGAACCTGTCCATCATCAAGTTCCTCGGCTTCGAGCAGATCTTCAAGAACGCCCTCACCACCCTGCCCATGGGCGGCGGCAAGGGCGGCTCGGACTTCGACCCCAAGGGCAAGTCGGACAGCGAAATCATGCGCTTCTGCCAGGCCTTCATGCGCGAGATGTTCCGCCACATCGGCCCGGAGACGGACGTGCCCGCCGGTGACATCGGCGTGGGCGGCCGCGAGGTCGGCTACATGTTCGGCTACTACAAGAAGATCCGCAACGAGCACACCGGCGTGCTCACCGGCAAGGGGCTGGAGTACGGCGGCAGCCTGGTCCGGCCGGAGTCCACCGGCTACGGCGCGGTCTATTTCGCCGCCGAGATGCTGGCCACCCGCGGCCTCGACCTGCAAGGCAAGGTGGTGGCGGTGAGCGGCGCCGGCAACGTGGCCCAGTACGCCATCGAGAAGATCAACCAGATGGGCGGCCGGGTCGTTTCCATCTGCGACTCGAGCGCCACGGTCATCGACGAGTACGGCATCAATCCGGAACGGCTGCAGTACCTGATGGAACTGAAGAACGTCCGCCGCGGCCGGGTGAGCGAGTACGCCAGCACCTATAACGTCCCCTGCTACGAGGGCAAGAACGTCTGGGACGTGCTCCGCGAGCAGAACATCAAGGTGGACATCGCCATGCCCTGCGCCACCCAGAACGAACTGAACGGCCCGCACGCCCAGGCCCTGGCGGACAACGGCTGCATCTGCGTGGCGGAAGGCGCCAACATGCCCTCCACCCCGGATGCGGTGCGGGTGTTCCAGGAGCACAACCTGCTCTACGGCCCGGGCAAGGCGGCCAACGCCGGCGGCGTGTCCACCTCCGGCCTGGAGATGAGCCAGAACAGCCTCAAGCTCTCCTGGACGCGCGAGGAGGTGGACAACCGGCTGCTGCTCATCATGAAGAGCATCCACAGGTCCTGCCTGGACGCGGCCGAGGCCTATGGCCGGCCCGGCGACTACGTGATGGGCGCGAACATCGCCGGCTTCACCAAGGTGGCCAAGGCCATGCTCGCCTACGGCGTGGTCTGAGCGAGGGTTGACGGGCGGGGTTTTGCCCCGTCCGGTGCCGGAGGGCCGGGCTTCCGGCGGTCGGTTGGCAGGATGTTTGCTGCACACCGCCGCCGGGAACCGGCCCTTTTTTTGTCCGCGCCGCGGTGCTGCGGCTCAGCCGGCTGTGACCGGCCCGGGGGCGGGCGTAGACCCGGTCAGCACCCCCGCCACCTGCTGGGTGGTGACATCGGCGTGGAGGACCAGCCCGGCGGCGCGGGTGTCCACCACCCGTACCACCGATGCCAGTGCGCCATGCTCCGGGCAGAGCGCGGCCAGGCGGTTGGGCCGGTCGAGGAACCACTGGCGGTCGAACAGCACCCCCGGCTGCTCCGGGTAGATGGCCAGGTAGAAGATGCGGGTCTCGATCAGGTCGTGGAAGAAATGCGAGCCGAAGGACAGGTCCGGGATGAGGCTGCCGTCCCGGTAGCTGATCTCCGCCAGGGCGCTGATGTGGTTGATCTCGGCGAAGTGGACGGGCACACCCATGGCCGGCGTGCCCGTGCCCCAGCGGCCCGGGCCGAGCAGCAGGGTCGGGTTCTTGTCCTGGTCGACCACGCTCCGGTTGAGCTGGCCGATGAGCCGGGCGACCGTGTATTTCTCCGACAGGCTCAGGCGGCAGTAGGGCTCCGGGTCCACGAGGATCACCTGGGCGATGGGCAGGGCGATGTTGCCGCCCATGAACCCGCCCTCCATGCGCAGGACCGTTTCCCCATCGTCCACCGCCCGGGGCCGGGGCGAGCGGCCGCCCAGACCGATGGTCTGGAACGGCCGGCACTGCAGCAGGTTCACCTGGATTTCCCCGGCCTTGTTGCAATTCACCGTGAACTCCACGTCCACCGGGTGGTCGTAGACCGCGTTCAACCGGCGGAGCAGGCTGCGCATGATGTCGATGAACGGTGAGTCGGTGAGGAAGGGGTCGAAGGTCAGCACCCGTTCCTCGCGATGGGGCAGGCCCATGGCCCGCAGCGCCTCCATGGCCTCGGTGTCGCGGATGGTCAGCTGGTCGAGGCGGGCCGGGGGAATCCTGGCCGCCATGGTGGCAAAGGGCACGCTTGTCAGGCTGTTCTCCTCCAGGTTGAGCACATCCACCGAGTGCTGGGAAAAGCGGCGGAGGTCGGCCATGCCGGCCAGCGGCTTGACCAGCGGGTCGTCCAGGGCGATGATGCGCGGGTAGTCGTTGCCCACCCGGTCCACGGCCCGGGTGCCGAGCCCGTACACCAGCCGGACCATGCCCGCCTGCGGATCCATGCCCTTTTTCCACACGAACGGGTTGTGGGACAGGCCCACGCCCGCCATTTCCGGGTAGAAGCAGTCGGTGTGATAGGCGCCGGACACCCGCTGCACCAACAGCGCCATCTGCTCGTCCATCCGGTCCAGGCCGCGCTGGAACCGGTAGGCGAGCGCGTCCTCGTTCATGGTGCTGGCGAAGATCCGCCGCACCGCGCTCTCGAAGGCCTGGTAGCGTTGTTCCGGCGAACCCTGGTTGACGCAGAAGAAGCTGTCGTACTTGCCGGCAAAGGCGCTGCCGAAGGCGTCCTCCAACAGGCTCGAGGAGCGGACGATGATCGGCGACTGGCCGAAATACTCGAGCATCAGCTGGAACTGCTCGGTGATCTCCTCGGGAAAGACGCCGGTGAGCAACCGCTCGCGCAGGTCCGCGGCCCGGGCGTAGTAGCCCTCCGGGGTCTTGTGGGCCATGAACAGTTTCCACCAGCCGTTCTGGACAATGTAGGAATAGAACACGTCCGAGCCGATGTAAAAGGAGTCGTGGTGTTCGAGCACCTCGTGCCAGCGGCGGGCCGGGTCGTTGACGAGGATCTTGCGGGCGAGCAGCATGCCCAGCGACTTGCCGCCGATGAAACCCGTGCCGATGAGCCGCTCCTTGATGCGCAACAGGTCGCCGAGCGTCAGGTGCTCGCGGGCGAGGGCGATGAGCTGCCGGTTGCGGGTGAGCAGCAGGCGGCTCAACTGCTCGACCATGTCCTGCTTCTCCTCGGCCTTGTCCGCGGATTCGTGCAGGGTTCGGGCGCGGAGAAAGAGGTGGTCCCAGTAGTCCAGGTGGCGCGGCCGCACGCCGCTCCGCCGGCGGGAGAGATGGGTGAACAGCTCGGTGGCGTCGACGCTGTTGATCACCGGCTCGAGCACGCCCTTGCGCTTGAGGTGGGGGAAAAACATGGTCGGCGAGTAGCGGTGCTGCACCTTCACCGGGTGGACGCACACCTGGCCCTGGTAGTTGTAGACGTCGATGAGCACCTGGGTGGTCTCGCGGATGCGGGCCACCGCCTTGTACGAGTGCCGGTTGCGGAGGAGGGCGAAGTAGGCCATGGTGTTCAGTTCGAACAGGTAGGGGCAGGTGATGAAGAAGAAGTCGCCGATCATCAGGTCCGTGGCCCAGACGTGGAGCAGGTCGGAGAGGGAATCGAACACGTAGAAGATGTCGCGGCCCTCCCGGGTGATGAGGTTGTGCACCTGGGCGGAGAAGGACTCGAACCCCAGGGCCACGTCCAGGCGGTGGACCGTGACCAGGTCGCTGCGCTCCTCGATGAGCGGCAGGTGGCGGGCGAAGCGCACGTAGACCACCCGTTCGCCGTTGGCCAGCGCCCGGTTGACAAAGGCGGTGACCAGCCGCTGGTAGTCGTCGATGTTGTCCACCTGCCAGACCACGTTGTCGCCGCGGCGCAGGTGATCGATGATCTGGTCCAGGCTGTCCCAGCCGGTGCTCACGCAGGAAGGAAAGGCCATGGGGGACTCCGTTGGTGGAAGGGATGGACAGGGGGCGGCCGGCCCGGCAGGCAGGGCCGGGCAGCCCGTGGGCCGTTCAGGGCCGGGCCGCGGGGCAGCGGATCCCCTCGTCCGGGGTTGCCAGGAAGGCGGCCAGGGCGCGCAGCAGGGACCAGCCGTCGCTGCTGCCCGCGGTTTCACGGATCGAGTGCATGGCCAGCTGGGGGATGCCCACGTCCACCGCGGCCACGCCGAGTCCGGCCGCGGTCAGCGGACCGATGGTCGAACCGCAGGCCAGGTCGTTGCGCATGACGAACTGCTGGCAGGGCACCCCGGCTTGGCGGCAGAAGGTGCGGAACAGGGCCGCAGTGGGGCCGCTGGTGGCGTAGCGCCCGGCCGCGTTCATCTTGATTACCGGCCCGCCGTTCAACAGCGGCAGGTGTTCGGGGTCGTGGCGGCCGGCGAAATTCGGGTGTACGGCGTGGGCATTGTCCACGGACACCAGCAGGGATCCGGCGAGTACCTGCCGGCGCAGGACCGGGTCCGGGTAGAGCCGGCTGAGCAGGTCCCGGAGAAAGGTGCCCTGGGCTCCGGAGGCGGACAGGCTGCCCACCTCCTCGTGGTCGTTGAGCACGATCAGGCTGTCCCGCCGCTCCGCGGTCTGTCCCAGGGCACGGAGCAGGGCGTGGCAGGAGACGAGGTTGTCGAGCCGCGGGCCGCTGATGAACTCGCCCCGCAGGCCCACCCGGGCCGGCGGCTGGGGGTCGTAGAGGAACAGGTCCCAATCGAGGATTGCCGCGCCGGCCGTGTCCGGGTGTTCCGCGGCCAGCTGCTCGCCGAGGATCGCCCGGAAATCCGGGGGCTCACCGTTCGCCTGCATGAACAGGGGGACCAGCCCGGTCTGGCGGTCGATGGCGCGCTTGTCGTTCACCTCCCGGTCCAGATGGATGGCCAGGCTGGGGATGCAGGCCACCGGCCGCCGGAAGTCGATCAGGCTGGCGGCGAGCGGTCCTTCCGCCTGCTGCCAGACGACCCGGCCGGCGAGGCTTAGGTCCCGGTCGAACCAGGGGTTGAGCAGGGCGCCGCCGTAGACCTCGACCCCGAGCTGGACGCAGCCGTGACGCAGCTGCACCGGGTTGGGCTTGACCTTCAGGGCCGGACTGTCGGTGTGCGCCCCGGCAAGGCGCAGCGGCCGGGCCGCATCGGCCGGACCGGTCAGGGTCCAGGCGATGAGGCTGGCGTCGTCGCGCACCAGGTAGTAGGAGCCGGCTTTCAGCTCTCCCCAGTGGTCGGTCTCGAACAGCCGGGTGAAGCCGTGGGCATCGAGCAGGGCCGCGCCGCTGGCGGCCGCGTGACAGGCCGTCGGGGACCGGCTGATAAAGGCGAAGAGATCGTCGAGATAGTCCTGCTCGGCAAACATGGCAACTCCGGGTTCGGTGGACAGGGACAGGAGGCGGATGCTCACTGGGCAAGGCGCCCGGTGTCGGCGGAAATCGTCGGCGCCGGGGCTGAAGGATGAGCACGGAATGAGTATAGTGGCAACGGAATACGGCAGACAAGGCCAAAGTGCCTGTGCCGGCGACCGCGCCGGCAGGGCAAAACGGGCAGGGGAGGGCGACCGAGCCTTCCGCGCCGGGCCTGAAAGTAGGGTCAACTGCAAGGAGCAACCATGCTGAATCCGGAGAAACTGTTGGGCAAAATCGTCGGCGAGGTGGTGAGCACGAACGGTTCGTGGGGCAAAAAGGGCAAGAAGAAGAAAAAAGGATCGAGTTCGCTGCTCGGTGGTCTGGCCTCGGGCGGTGGCCTGATGACCCTGATCGGTCTGGGTGTGGGCGCCTACGAAATCCTCAGGCAGCAGGGGCCGCAGGTCCAGGCCGGGGGGATGCCGCCTCAGCCGCCGCCCGGGCCGGGTAGCGGACCACCGCCGCCTCCGCCCCCGCGGACGGCGGCTTCGCCCCCGCCACCACCGCCGCCGGCTGCGGCCGTTGCACCGGCCGCGCCGCCGGCCGATCCTGTTGCCGCGCCGCCAACCGCCGCCGCACCGGCGCCCCCGGGCCAGGTCGGCGCGGAACTGGCGGTGCGCATGCTCCAGGCCATGGTCGCCGCGGCCCATGCAGACGGCGTCATGGACGAGACCGAGGAGCGGGCCGTGCTCGACCGGTTGCGCGGCGCCGATCTCAGCCAGGAGGAGAAGTTCTTCCTGGTGGATGAACTGCACCGGCCGAAAACCATCGAGGAACTCACGGCCGGCATCACCGACCTGGCGGTGGCCCGGACCATGTACCTGCTGGCCGCGGCCGCGGTCAGCATCGACACCGAGGCGGAGCGGGCCTGGTTCGACCGCCTCGCCCGCCAGCTGGGCCTGAGCCGCGAGATGCAGGCCTTCCTCGAGGAGCAGGCGGGCTGAGTCCGGCCGGTGGTCCGGTCGCCGCCGGCCGGACCACCTTATGTTCGCTCAGCGCTCGAAGATGTTGGCCAGTCCGCCGAGCACCGAGCCCTCGCCCTTGGCCCCGCCCATGGTCTGCGGTGCAGCCTCCCAGATGCGGCCGGCGAACCGCGAGAGGGGCAGGGACTGCAGCCAGACGTGGCCCGGGCCGCGCAGGTTGGCAAAGAAGAACCCCTCGCCGCCGAAGATCGCGGACTTGACGTTACCCACGAACTCGATGTCGTAGTGGACCGTGCGCGTCAGGGCCACCAGGCAGCCGGTGTCGACGCGCAGGGTCTCGCCGGCGGCCAGTTCCTTTTCGACGATGGTGCCGCCGGCATGGACGAACACCAGCCCGTCGCCGTCCAGCTGCTGCATGATGAACCCCTCGCCGCCGAACAGGGCCACGCCGACCTTCTTCTGAAAGGCGATCCCCATGGTCACCCCCTTGGCCGCACAGAGAAAGGCGTCCTTCTGGCAGATAAGGCGGCCGTGGTAGCGGCTCAAGTCAAGCGGGATGATCTTGCCCGGGTAGGGCGCGGCAAAGGCCACCCGCCCCTTGTTCGCACCGGTGTAGGTGAACAGGGTGGTGAACAGTCCCTCGCCGGTGACCAGCCGCTTGCCCGCGCCGATCATCTTGTCGAGAAAGGAGCCGGCAGCACCGGCCCGGGAGCCGTCGCCGAACAGCGTCTGCATGACCACCTGGTCGTGCATGTACATCATCGCCCCGGCCTCGGCGATGACGCTTTCCTGCGGGTCGAGTTCGATCTCCACGAACTGCATCTCAACGCCGAAAATGGTGTAGTCGATCTCGTGCGCCTCCTTGCCGGTAACGGGCGGCGGCCCCTGCGGCTGCGCGCCCGGCTGCAGTTCCGGCACCTGGCCGGCGGGCAGCCAGTCGGCGAAGCCGTCCCGCCAGACCAGGGTGGCCGGGGTGTAACGGCCACTGGCGAGGCCGTCCTGCAGTTGCTGGAGGGTGAAGGGCCCAAGGGATGCGCCATCGGCGGCGACGTACCAGTTCGACATGGGAAAACCTCTGTGTGACAATGGTTGGTGGATAACGGTGACCGGGCCATGGTAGCGGACCGGGCCGTTCCGGGCAAAGGGTTTTCTGTCCGCATGATAAAGGTATCCCGGTCGTTGCCGCGCCCCGGTTCCGGCCGGAAAAAAGCCGAGGCTGCAGCCGAAGGGTGGGACTTTTTCCCGCCGGTACAGTATAGAAACGGGTTGTCGCGCCGCACGGCAGGCCCGGCACGGACCGGAAGGAGTCCGGTCGCCCGGGAGGGCGCCGCCGATCAGCAAAGGAGAGGGCATGACCGAGATCACCCGCTACGTCAAGGGGCAGGACCCGGACCGGGACGCCTGGCTGACCAATTTCTTCACCGAGAACCATCTCGCCTACGAGACCTTTCCGGACGCGGTGGCCTCGCCGGAGCAGCTCAAGTTCATCGTCCACCTCGACGAGGGCGAGATCTACTACCCCTGCTCGGACGAGCTGTTCGCGGCCATCATCGAAAAGCGCGCCGACACCATCCTCACCTCGGCCTACATCGGCATCTGGACCCGGCTGGAGCGACTGGTGCGCGAGGTGGTTACCGACGACTTCAAGCAGCGCTACCTGCTCAGCCTGCTGAGCATCAAGTACAACCACGAGGTGGTGCACAAGGTGCAGCTGCCCGGCCGCATCGAGAAGCGGCTGCTCGGCATCTTCACCACCATCAGCGAGATCGACCGGCCGCTGGCCGCCGAGCGGGAGCAGGAGAACCGGCGGGTGGCCGTCTTTCTCAAGTCCGCGGACTTCGATCGGTGTTTCAACTCGCCCAAAGGGCTGGAGATTACCGCTGCCACCACCCTCACCGACATCGACCTGCAGCTCCACCTGCTGCGGCTGAAACGGCTTCTCCTGCTTTCTTCCCTGCGGCCCATCTGGCGCCAGGACGTGCCGCCGGACCTGGCCACCATCTGCCAGGTGATGAACGCGCCCCTGGACACGCCCGAGTGGAGCTGGATCTGCAACTGGCTGCACGACGTCATCGCCGGCCGGCGCCGGCCGTGCATCCTCTGGGTGGGCGGCCGCTCGGGCGAGATCGTCTTCGACCTGGCGATCCTGCGCATCTTCATGAAGATCGGCATCAAGGTGATCCTCGCGGTCAAGCAGAACTTCTACTACCACCGCGTCTCCTTCGTCGACCTGCTCGAGGACCCGACCCTGGATGAGCTGCTCGAGGACGCGGACCTGATTGGCGACCCGAAGATCAGCAAGAACCAGCTGCTCGCCCACCTGGACAAGGATAACCGGCTGCTCGTCATCAGTGACGGCACGCGTGAGCCGTTCAACCCGCTGCTCACCTCGGTCACCTATGCCCGCGCCTTCAAGGAGGCGGACCTGGTGGTCTACCGCAACCCGGGCGGCCGCGAGAACATCAACAACCACTTCCAATTCACCCGCGACATCGTCTCCATCATCCCGGCGGACGACGGCGAACTGGACATCCTCCTCAAGGAGCGCCACCCGCGCGCCATCCGCTTCTCGCGGGCCGAGTTGCGGCGCAAGGCCGAGCAGCTCATCAACATGGTCGAGCGGGAGAAGGCGGCGGGCAAGACCATCATGTTCTACTCGGCCATCGTCGGCTCCATCCCGGGCCAGCTGAAGACCGCCAAGGAGGTGCTCAACGTCTTTGTCGAGCATTTGCGCGATTCGCTCCACGAGGTGGTCATCATCAACCCGGGCGAGCATTTTGTCGAGGGCATGGACGCGGACGACATCATGTACATGTGGGAGATCTTCCAGCGCTCCGGCAACATCGACATCTGGCGGTTCCAGACCGTGGACGACATCGTCAAGTCCTTCGAGCTGATGGGCAAGAAGGTGCCGCCCGAGTGGACCGGCAAGGACGCCACCTACTCCACCGGCTGCACCAAGGAGATGGAGATTGCCATGCAGATCCAGAAGCAGTACCCGGAGATGCAGCTCATCGGCCCGCCCTACGAGAAGTTCCAGCGCCGCAAGGAGTACGGCGTGGGCAAGCTTTACGACCGCACCCTGGCCGGCAGCGAGTGAGACGCGCCGGGCCGGGGGTTTTCACCGTCTTTTACCGAACAGGAACACGTGATGTCTAACGGACAGCCGGTCAGTTTTCTCGACGCCACTTATCGCAGGATCTATCCCCAGGATTTTGACTTCCGCCGCCAGGCCGAGGAACGGCTCAACCAGCTGACCATGCCCCACTGGGCCCTGGGCGACCTGATGGACCTGGCCATCGACCTGGCCGGCATGACCCGCTCCATGCACCCGCCGGTGGCCCGCAAGTGTTTGGTGGTCATGGCCGGCGACCACGGGGTCACGGCCGAGGGGGTGAGCCGCTACCCGGCCGAGGTGACCACCCAGATGGTGCACAACATCGTCCGCGGTGGGGCCGGCATCAATGCCCTGGCCCGCCAGGCCGGGGCCGAGGTTCGGGTGGTGGATATGGGCGCTGTGGACGATTTCACCGACCTGGTCCGCGCCGGCCAGGTGATCGCCAAAAAGATCGGCCGGGGCACGGCCAACATGGTCTACGGGCCGGCCATGACCCGGACGCACGCGGTCATGGCGGTGGAGGCGGGGGTCGAGGTGGCCAACCTGCTCGCCCCGGAGGTGGACCTGTTCGGCACCGGCGAGATGGGCATCGGCAACACCACCCCGAGCACGGCCATTGCCGCGGTGCTCACCGGCCGCCCGGTGGCCGAGGTCACCGGCCGCGGCACCGGCATCGACGACGATCAGCTGCGTCACAAGATCAAGGTGGTCGAGCGGGCCATCGCCCGCAACCGGCCCGACCCCAAGGACGGCCTGGACGTGCTCGCCAAGGTGGGCGGGTTCGAGATCGGCGGCATCGCCGGCCTGATCCTCGGCGCCGCGGCCCACCGCAAGCCGGTGCTGGTGGACGGCTTCATCTCCACCGCCGGGGCGATGATCGCCTGTGTGCTCGAGCCGTTCGTGCGCGACTATATCATCTGCGCCCACCGGTCGGTGGAGCCGGGCCACGGGGCGCTCATCGACAAACTCGGCCGCAGGCCGCTGCTCGACCTCAACCTGCGGCTCGGCGAGGGCACGGGCGCGGCCCTGGCCATGAACGTGGTCGAGGCGGCGGTGCACGTGCTCACCGAGGTCGCCACCTTTACCGAGGCCGGGGTGAGCGGTGCCGACTGAGTGGCCGCTCTGTTGACGGCCGCGGTACAAAAAATTGAACTTTTTTCCGGTCGCTACTTGACACCGGTCCTACACCGTTGTATCTCAACACCCAAGAACCAGTCTCAAGTGGAGGATTCGGTCCTGGCAAGGAGAACGACTATGCGCTATCTGCTTTTCACCCTCTGTCTCACAGCCCTCTCAGCCCTCGCCCCGTCCGCCCGGGCCAACAACGCCCAGGCCGCGCTCACCGACGGAGCGGGCGGCTACGAGGTGCCGGGGCACCTGAGCGCCGAGGAAAAACGCTGGTTCAAGACCTTCTACGAGGGCAACCTGCTCGCCGACGGCTGGCACGAGATCACCGCCTACCTGCTGTCCAGGACACCGGAGGAGGAGCGGAGGGCCCAGCGCGAGGCGCTCGACAACCTGGGTCGGAAAATCGTCCTCGAGTGGGTCCGGCCCAACGACGTGCGCAAGGTGGACACCGACATGCTCCGTGACTGGGGCGGGGTGCTCAAGGAAGCCGCCCGGGAGAACCCGGAGCAGCTGGCCCGGGTGATCGCCGCCATCGATCAGGAGGTCGAGGCCGCACTCGACTGATCCGGGGTGGCGTTCGCCGCGCCCTCCTCCCCCTGTTTTTTCCCCTCGACCCGACAGAACAACACCCCCCGGTGGAGGAGCACCTCCACCGCCTCGGCCAGCCGCACCTGCACCGCATCGCTCACCACCTTGCGTCCCGGCCCGCTCCGCCGGACCACCGCATAACCCCGGGCCAGGGTGGCCAGCGGGCTGACCGCCTGCAGCACCCCGGTTGCCCGGCCGAACCGGCGCGTCCGTTCGCGTAGTCCTTCCCGGGTCGCCTGCACCAGCCGGAAACGCAGTTCCTGCACCCGTTGCGCCTGCAGGGTCAAATGGTGCGACGGTTCCCGCCGGGTCAGGCGGCCGGCCAGGGCGTCCAGGCGCTGGTGCCGGGCCGCAATTCCCCCTTTCAGCGCCACCTCCAGATTCAGGGCGAGGTGATCCAAACGCAGCAGCAGTTTGTCCAGCGGGTGGGTCATGGTGTGCAGCCGCTGGCGGGCGAGCGCCAGGCGCTGCTGCTCGCGGTCGATGCGGCCCGCAAGCACCCGCCGCAAGCGCAGGCGGCAGCCGCTGACCGCGGCGCGCAGGGTCTCCCGGTCCGGGGTGAGCAGTTCCGCCGCCGCGCTCGGGGTGGGGGCGCGCAGATCGGCGGCGAAATCGGCGATGGTGAAGTCGATCTCGTGGCCCACCGCGCTGACCACCGGCAGGGCGGAGGCGCGGATGGCCCGGGCCAGGCCCTCGTCGTTGAAGGCCTGCAGATCCTCGATGGAGCCGCCGCCACGGCAGAGGACGATCACCTCCGTGGCCACGTTCCGGTTGATGTCGGTGAGCGCCTGGATCATCTCGGCGGCGGCCTGCGGCCCCTGCACGGCCACCGGGCAGACGCCGATGCGCACCTGCGGGCAGCGGCGGCCGGCGATCTTGAGGAAATCATGCACCGCCGCGCCGTGGGGCGAGGTGACGAGGGTGATGTGTTCAGGGAAGGGTGGCGGTGTGCGCTTGAGGTGCTCGTCGAACAGCCCCTCGGCCGCCAGCCGCCGCTTGAGCGCCTCGAAGGCCTGCTGCAGGGCGCCGGCGCCCTGGAAGTCGAGGGTATCGACGATCAGCTGGTAGTCGCCGCGCGGCTCGTACACCGAGATCCGGCCGCGGCAAACGACCTGGGCCCCGTCCCGGGGTACCTCGGCCAGGTAGCGCTGCTGCAGTTTGAACAGCACCGCCCTGATCTGCGCCCCCTGGTCCTTGAGGGTGAAGTAGAGGTGGCCGGAACGGGGCCGGGCCAGGTTGGAGATCTCGCCGGCCACGCTGACAAAGGGAAAGTTCCGCTCCAGCAGTCCGCGGATGGCGGTGCTCAGTTCGCTGACGGTGAGAATGCGGCGGTCATCCATGGCGGTTCAGGGCGATCCCTGCCGCCGGGGGCAACGAGGCGGGGCAAGGGGTTTTTGCGGACACATCTTTCTTTGGCGGATGCTTTTTTTGTCGGCCCGGGTATAATCTTTCATTTCGCGACCCAGTCGCACCAGTCCGGGGCAAGACCCGGAATCTCATACCAGGACCGGTCGGCCGAGCGCAACCGTATTCGCCCGCGGCCGTCCCGTCACCCGTGACCGTTTTTCAAGGAGATCCAGGAGCCATGGCGGAACCCAGCGCCTTTGACCGGGAAAACAGCAAGCTGCAGCCCCTGGGGCCGCCCCCGGGCCTGCTCGACCAGTTCAACCTGCCGCCGGCCTTTGTCGCCTTTGTCCGCCGCAACCGGCGACCGCTGTCCATGGTGGCGGCAGTCGGCCTGGCGCTGGCCCTGGGCATCTCCGGCTACACCACCTACCGGGACCACCGCGCCGGCAAGGCGGCCGCCGCCCTGGATGCGGCCCTGGCCGCGGGCGCCGGCAGCCGCGGCCAGCTGGAACAGGTGGCGAGCGGGTACGCCGCCACCCCCTCCGCCGTGTGGGCGCGCATCGAACTGGCGCGGCTGGACGAGCGGGAGGGCCAGCGGGCTGCGGCCATTGCCAAATATGAGGCGGTTAACAGCACCCTGGGCAGCGGTTCGCTCGTCAAACCGCTCGTGCTCATCAAGCTGGCCGGCCTGCTCGAGCAGGACAAGCAGTGGGACCGGGCACTCGCCCTGTACAACGAACTGGCCGCCATCGAGGGCTTCGCCGCCGAGGCCAGCCGCGCCCGGGGCAGGGTCAACGAACAGGCGGGCCGCAAGGCCGAGGCCGCGGCGGCCTACGCCACCTTTCTCGAACTCACCGCGCCCGCGGACGGTCAGGCCAAGGCGGATCCCGAACGGGAAATGATTCGTTTCAAACTCAACCAGCTGAAAAAATGATGGACATCATTCAGAGCCCGGCAGAGATGCAGCAGTGGGCCGGGGCCCAGGCCCTGGCCAGCCAGAGTGTCGCCCTGGTGCCGACCATGGGCTTCTTCCACGAGGGCCACCTGAGCCTGATGCGCATGGCCGCCAAGCTCTGCGACCTGGTGGTGGTCAGCCTGTTCGTCAACCCGACCCAGTTCGGGCCCAACGAGGATCTCGACCGCTACCCGCGCGACTTCGAGCGGGACATGGAGCTGGTGCGAGGGGAGCGGGTGGCCGCGGTGTTCGCGCCCACGCCGGCGCTCATGTACCCGCCCGGCTTCCAGACCGAGGTGCGGGTGCGCGACCTGGCCACCCACCTGTGCGGCCGCAGCCGGCCGGTCCATTTCGCCGGCGTGGCCACGGTGGTCACCAAGCTGTTCAACATCGTCCAGCCCGACGTGGCGGTGTTCGGTGAGAAGGATTTCCAGCAGTTGGCGATCATCCGCCGCATGGTCGCGGACCTGAACATGCCGGTGCGCATCGTCGGCCACCCCATCGTCCGCGAACCCGACGGGCTGGCCATGAGTTCGCGCAACGCCAACCTCGACCCGGCCAACCGGGCCTCGGCGCTGAGCCTGTCCACCGGCCTGCAGCTGGCCCGGGAAAAGGCCCGGGCTGGGGTGAGAGAAACCGCCGAGCTGACCCGCCTGGTGACCGCCCACATCCACGCCCATGCCGGCACCAGGATCGATTACGCCAGCTTCGTCGACAGCGAGACCCTGGAGGAGGTGGCCCGGGTGGACGAGCGCACCGTGCTCGCCCTGGCGGTGCACATCGACGGCCGGGTGCGGCTGATCGACAACGGTTTCGTCCTGCCCCGGCCGACCCTCTGAGGTCGTCCCGGAGTTCCCTGAACAGGCCCGCCGCCGGCACACCGGCTGCGGGCCTGCTGTTCTTCAAGAGAGGTGATATCGTGCCTGGTTTCGAAATTTTCGGGAAAGAGGAAAAAGAGCAGGTGCTCGAGGTGCTGGACAGCGGCGTGCTCTTCCGCTACGAGTTCGCCGCCCAACGCAAGGGCGTATGGAAGGTGGCCGAGTTCGAGCGCGCCTTTGCCGCCTACACCGGTGCGGCCCATGCCCAGGCGGTGAGTTCGGGAACGGCCGCGCTCAAGGTGGCCCTGGCGGCACTGGGCGTGGGCGCGGGTGACGAGGTCATCACCCAGGGGTTCACCTTTGTCGCCACCTGGGAGGCCATTCTCGACTGCGGCGCCGTGCCGGTGTTCACCGAGGTGGACCTGACCCTGAACATGGACCCGGCCGACCTGGAGCGCAAGATCACCCCGAAAACGCGGGCGATCATCCCAGTGCACATGATGGGTGCGCCGGCGCGCATCGAGGCGATCAAGGCGATTGCCGACCGGCACTCCATCCCGGTGCTCGAGGACACCGCCCAGGCCGCGGGCGGACGGCTGCACGGCCGTCATCTCGGCACCTTCGGCGCCATCGGCACCTTTTCCTTCGACGCGGTCAAGACCATGACCACGGGCGAGGGCGGCATGTGCATCACCGATGACGAAGCGCTCTGGCAACGCATGTCCGAGTACCACGACCACGGCCACGACCACCGGCCCAACCCCGGCGGCCGGGGCGGCGAGGGGCGGCCGTTCATCGGCTTCAACTACCGCATGATGGAGATCCAGGGGGCCATCGGCCTGGCCCAGCTGGCCAAGCTGGACCGCATCGTCGCCGCGCAGCAGGAGAACAAGCGCTGGTTTGCCGAGGCGGTGGGCGTGCTGCCGGGGGTCTCCTTCCGTGAGATCCTCGACCCGGCGGGCGATTCGGCCACCTTCCTCACCTTCTTCCTGCCCGACCGCGGGCAGTGCGACCGGGTCAGCCGGGTGCTGCGCGAGCAGGGCGCGCCCGCGGTGCGCTGGAGCGAGAACGGCTGGCACTACTACCCCAACTGGGAGCACCTCATCGAGGCCAAGACCCCCTGCCACGGCGGCTGGCCGTTCACCGCCCACGGCAAGCGGCGGGTGATCTACGACCCGCAGGCCCTGCCGGTTTCGGCCGCCATCCTCGAGCGGACCCTCACCTACCAGGTGCCGATCCTGCTGGCGGAAGAACAGAAGACCCGCATCGCCGCGGCCCTGCAGCAGGCGGCCCGGGCCTGAACCGTGCCCCCGGGCCGCCCGTTTGCGCGGCGGCCCGGGTCATACCGCCTCTGAGGCGCTCTCCATCCCCGTGTACACGTCGAAGCGCACCGCCTTGCCCCGCAGCACATGGCTCGGGGCCGGCCCGGCCAAGGCCGGTCCCTTGAGCGGTCGCTTGACCACCACCTTGCGCGGCCCGGCCGCGAGCGCGGTCTGCAACAGCCGCGCCGCATCGCTCTCCCCGCCACCCGTCCCTTCGAGCAGCTGCAGCAGCTGCAGTTCCTGCTTGACCTTGGCCGACTTGGACCGGGGCGGGAACATCGGGTCCAGGTAGATCACCGCCGGTCGTTCCGAAAGCTGTTCCAGGGCATCGGCGAAATCCGCCGCGATCAGCCGGATGCGGGCCGCGATGGCCGCGGTCCGGGGGAGCAGGGCGGCCCGCGCCAGCCCGTCCCGGAGCAGGGCGGCGACCACCGGGTTGCGTTCGCACAGCACCACCCGGAAACCGGCGGCCGCGAGCAGAAAGCCGTCGCGGCCCAGGCCGGCGGTGGCATCGACGACGAGCGGACTCTCGCCCGCCCGGCGCAGGCGGGCCGCCTGCACCACCAGTTCACGGTGCGGCGCCTGCTGGCGCCGGCGGGCCGCGGGCCGGTCGAAGTCCACCCGCAGCATGCCGGTCAGCTCGGGGTCGTTCGGACGGCGCAGGCCCAGGCCCAGCGGCCCGAGCACGAGCAGCAGCTCGGCCCGGAGCGGGTCGTCGATCAGCGGCAGGGCGAGGTCCCGGGCCAGGCTGGCGGCGCGGGCAGGGTCCCCCATCGGTTCCAGTGAGAGGGCGAGCGGCAGGGTGGCGGGCACGGCGGGCGAGTGGGGCAGTTGGGGATTTTGTTGACGATTGCCTTTTGTCGGGGCGCACTGTATCATGCCCCGACACTGCCGTCCAAACCAATGTCTTCCCCCGAACCCTTTGTTGCAGGGCCATCGATGAGCACGAGCCAGCCGAACATAGTGGCGATCATTCCCGCCCGCTACCAGTCCAACCGTTTCGCGGGCAAGCCGCTTGCCCTGATCAATGGTCGGCCGATGATCCAGCACGTGGTCGAGCGGGCCCAGCGGGTCCCGCTGCTCAGCCGGGTGGTGGTGGCCACGGACGACGAACGCATCGCCCGCACCGTGGAGGGGTTCGGCGGCAGCGTGGTCATGACCCGCAGCGACCACGCCACCGGCACCGACCGGCTGGCCGAGGCCGCCCAGCTGATCAACATCTCCGACCAGGACGTGATCGTCAACATCCAGGGCGACCAGCCGCTCTTTCCGGCGGAGATCGTCGAGCAGGTGGCCCGGCCGCTCATCGACGACCCCTCCCTGCCCATGTCGACCCTGATCTACAAGATCGTCCGACCGGAGGAGATCTCTGATCCCAACCATGTGAAGACGGTGTTCGACTGCCACGGCAACGCCCTCTACTTCTCGCGCTCGCCCATCCCCTTCCAGCGCGACCCGGGCGGCGCGGAGCAGCCGACCTACTACAAGCACCTTGGGTTCTACGCCTACCGCAAGGGGTTCCTGGTCACCTTTGTCGGTCTGCCCGAGGGCCAGTGGGAGCGGTTCGAGAAGCTCGAGCAGCTGCGCGCCCTGGAGTTCGGCTACACCATCCGGGTGGTGCTCACCGCGCACGATTCCATCGAGGTGGACACCCCGGGCGACCTGGCGCGGGTGGAAGAGATGCTCGCCGCCCGCTGACGACCCCTCGCAGGGGCGCGTCCCCTTTTTCCCTCCCCGTACCAGCGCAGGGCTTCAATGGCCGAACGGCAGCTCCTCAACGAACAGCTCAGCCGCCTGACCGCACCGGGTTTTTCCGTGCTCGACGTGCTCGCCGAGAACAGCCTGGCCGAGAAGATCACCGCCATTGTCCTCGACAGCACCGCCTCCTCCTTTGCCCCGGCCATCGCCGCCCTGTTCGCCGACCTGAAAAAACAGGTGGCCGCCCTGGACACGAGCGCCACCCGGGTGGTGGTGTTCGGCGGCGGCACCGGTCTGTCCAACATCGTCGGCGGCGACTCCCGCCGGCCGGACTGGGGGCACCGGCCGTTCACCGGCCTGAAGGAGCTGTTTCCGCGGGTCCACTCGGTGGTCTGCGTCACCGATGACGGCGGCTCCACCGGCGAGCTGCAGAAAGACCTGCCGCTCATTGCCCTGGGCGACCTCCGCCACGTGCTCATCTCCTCGATTCGCCGCGACAACCTGCTGCGGGAATACGGCCTGGACACGGACGAGGCCGGCCGCGCGGCCACGGCCCTGCACGCCATCTTCAATTACCGCTTCATCTCCCCGCCGCAGTCCGCGGACCAGCTGCTCGACGACACCAGCGCCCGGCTTGCCGACCTGCCCGGGTCGCTGCTCGCGTATTTGGGTGAACTCGTCACCCAGCTGCATGGCGACCCGCGGCTCGCACCCGCCCTGCAGCGGCCCCAGTGCCTGGGCAACCTGCTGCTGGCCAGCGCCATCTACCGGCAGCTGAACGGTTCGCTCGGCGGCGCCGAACTGCTCGCCTCGCACCAGGTCGTGCGCACCGCCACCATCCGCGGCCTGGCCGAGCTGTGCGCCCGTCTCGGTGCGCCGTCGCAGGCGGTCCTGCCCTGCACCACCACCCTGGCGCAGCTGCAGGTGCTCTACAGCAACGGTGTGCTCGTCACCAGCGAGGACAAGTCCAGTCGGGCTACCCGCGGCTACCCGGTGGACCGGGTGCTGGTCGAATTCAACCGCACCCCCTTCCTCCATCCCGAGGTGGTGCAGCTGGTGCGCGAGGCGGACATCCTCCTGTTCGCGCCGGGCAGCCTGTACACCTCGATCATCCCCATCCTCCAGGTGCCCGGCCTGGCCGCGGCGGTGCGCCGCAACCACAGCGCCCTCAAGGTGCTGGTGGCCAATATCTGGGTGCAGACCGGCGAGACCGACGCCACCCGCGACGCCCCGGACCGGAAATTCTACGTCTCCGACCTGATCCGCGCCTACCACCGCAACATCCCCGGCGGGGTGGACGACCTGTTCTCGCACGTGGTGGCGCTCGACATGAGCGATATCCCGGGCTCGGTGCTGCAGCGCTACGCCCTGGAGAACAAGGAGCCGATCTACATCGACCGCAGCCGGGTGCAGGCGCTCGGCTTCGGCTCGGTGGAGGCGCGCATCTTCTCGGGCGAACAGCTGCGCCTGCGCGGGGTCATCCAGCACGACCCGGATGCCCTGGCCTGGGCGGTGAAGGGGCTCTGGGCCCTGCACCGGGCCGGTTTCCTCGACCAGCCACAGCGGAAGGAATCGCTGCCCGAGCCGGACCGGGAGGTGCCCCCTCACCCTGGCGAGCGGCCGCCGCCCTGCCAGCGCTACCAGGCGATCCGCGCCCGCCTGCACTACCTGGCCACTGACCGGCTGCCGGCGGACGGCCGCCACACCGTGGCCATGATGGAGCCAGAGCGGCGGCGGCTCATCGAGCGGATGATCGAGATCCTCTGGCTGCACCCGGACATCCCGCCGGCGCACCTCGAGTTCGTGCGCGGCGTGACCCTGGTCGAGCCGGCCGCCTGGCGGCGCTGCCAGGAGTGGGACAACATCTACTCCTTCTACGACCCGGTGGACGGGCACATCAAGATCCGCCAGGACCAGGCGGACAGCCTGGGCCGGTTCGAGATGGTCTTCCTCGTCGCCCTCGGCCAGTCGCTGCTCGGCAACTACGCCGAGGACAAGCAGATGGTCGAGCTGCGCGCCGGCCAGGACAGTGTCGGCCGGGTGTACCGGCTGCGGGTCAGGGACCGGGAGACCTTGACCAGCTACCTCACCCCCGGGGACATCGACGCCTACCTGCTCCTGTCGCGCATGCACCCGTCGGCGAGCGAGGAGCGGCTCTACACCCGGGTGGTCAACCCGGACGAGGGGTTCACCCCGCCGGGCCTGTTTTTCGGGCTTTTTTACGCCTGGTACCTGGACAACACCTTTGCCCCCAACATAGAATACAAGATGTCCATCATGCGCAACCGGGTCACCGACCTGATCCCCGAACAGGCCCGCATCGTCGGCCGCCGCCGCGACACCATCCGCTTTTTCCGCGAGCGGGTGTTCCGCCAGCGGGTTCCCACCTTCTCCGAGAAACGGCCATGAACCCTGTACTGTTGTGGAGTGGCGTCGCTGTGCTCGTGGCAGGGTACATCGCCTTCACCCTGGTGTTGTATGTTGTCCGCCTGCGGCCCCTGTTGCGCGCCCGCCGGACCGGCGGCCAGCCGCCACCGGCCGATGCGCCGACCGCGCCCGTGGCCGCCGGCAACGACGGGGCCGGGGGCGAGGCGGCCGAGTCCGGCCTGACCGTGCAGCTGAGCCGTGAGGAGTGGCGCTACACCTTCGATGCCATCACCGACCCGGTGCTCATCCTCGACACCGATATGAAGGTGGTCCGCGCCAACCGGGCCGCCAGCCGGCTGCTCGTCGGCGGCCGCGACCCGGTGGAGGGACGGACCTGCCACCAGCTGTTCGCCGGTTCGGACGCGGCCTGCAGGATCTGCCCGGTGCGCACCGTCCGCCGGGAGAACACGCCGCACAGCCAGGAGATCACCCATCGCTACCTGGGGCGCACCTTCAGCGTGGCCTGCTCGCCGATCACCGGCGACGGCACGATCATCGGCTACATTCTCTCGGCCAAGGACATCAGCCATCAGCGCAACCTCGAGCGGCGGCTCATCCACGCCCACAAGCTGGAGGCCATCGCCACCCTGGCCGGCGGCATCGCCCACGACTTCAACAACATCCTCGGCGCCATCCTCGGCAACGCCGACCTGCTCCTGTTCCGCCTGCCGCCCAGGGAGCCCGGGGGCAAGCCGCCCATGGGGCCGCCGATCACCTTTGTCGAGGTGGAGGAGCATGTGCAGGCGATCAAGCGGGCGGGCACCCGGGCCAAGGACCTGGTCGCCCAGATCCTCGCCTTCAGCCGCCAGTCCATCGGCCAGCGCCGCAACATCCTCATCACCCCGGTGGTCAAGGAGGCTTGCCGCCTGCTGCGTGCCTCCATCCCCACGACCATCGACTTCCACCTGACCATCGGCGGCGAGATCGGCATGATCCACGCCGACCCGGCCCAGATCCAGCAGGTGCTCATGAACCTCTGCACCAACGCGGTCCAGGCCATCGGCGACCGGGCCGGCGAGATCGAGGTGAGCCTGCGCGAGGTTGAGACCGGGGCAGCGGAAAAACTGCGCTACCACGACCTGCAGCCGGGCCGCTACGTGGTGCTCACCGTGCGTGATACCGGCCGGGGTATCCCCGAGGAGATGCTCGAACGCATCTTCGACCCGTTCTTCACCACCCGCGCGGTGGGCGAGGGTTCGGGCATGGGCCTGGCCGTGCTGCACGGCATCATCGTCTCCCACGACGGGGTGATCGACGTCAGCTCCGAGCCGGGCCGGGGCTCGGTGTTCACCGTGTTCCTGCCGCGGGTGCAGAACCCGGACGGCAACGAGGAGGACCAGATGAGCGCCATGCCGCGCGGCAGCGAGACCATCCTCTTTGTCGACGACGAAGAAGACATTGTGCTCATGCGCACCCGGATGTTATCCTACCTCGGCTACCGGGTGCTGCCGGCCACCGGCCCGGAACAGGCCCTCAGCCTGTTTGCCGACAACCGCGACCGCATCGACCTGCTGATCACCGACCACACCATGCCGCGCATGACCGGCCTGCAGCTGGCCGCGGCGATCAGCGCCCGCCGGCCGGAGTTGCCCATCATCCTCTGCTCGGGCTACAGCGAGGCGGTCAGCCCGGAAGAGGCCGAGCAGGCCGGGGTGCGCCGTTTTCTCGCCAAGCCGGTGGACATGCGCATGCTGGCGATCGCCATTCGCGAACTGCTGCCCGAGCGGAACAGGGGGGAAGATGAAGATACTGGTCATTGACGACGACGAGCAGATGCGGGTGCTGCTCCGCCAGGTGATGGAGTGGGCCGGCCACGAGGTGGTCGAGGCGGCCGACGGCCGCGAGGGAACGCGCCTGCAGCGGCAGCACCGGGCCGACCTGGTGATCACCGACCTGATCATGCCCGAGCAGGAGGGACTGGAAACCATCACCGCCCTGCGCCGCGACTACCCCGGCCTGAAGATCATCGCCATTTCCGGCGGCGGCCGCATCGGCCCCGAGGCCTACCTGCCGGCCGCGCGCGAACTGGGCGCGGACCGGGTGTTCAGCAAGCCCTTCGACGTCCAGGAACTGGCGGAAACGGTGCGGGAGCTGCTCAGCCATGGCTGAACTGCGCGCCCTGGTGGTGGACAACAGCCCGGTGGTCTGCCAGGTGCTCCGCTACGTGCTCGAGGCGGAGGGCTGGACCGTGGACATCGCCCGCGACGGGCTGGAGGCCCTGGACTGCATTGCCGCCCGGCGGCCGGACCTGATCGTCACCGACCTGATCATGCCCCGCATTGACGGCGGCAAGCTCTGCGCCATCGTCCGCAACACTCCCGATCTGCGTGATATCTTCCTCATCGTCCTCTCCGGCGTGGCCATGGAAGACGATGCCGGCACCCGCGACCTGGGCGCCGACGTGTGCATCGCCAAGGGCACGGCCACGGCCATGCAGACCCACGTCCGGGCCGCCCTGGAGAAATTCCGCGCCGGCGAGCGCCGCCTGGCCGGGGTCGAGGGCGTGGACGGCCTGTTCCCGCGCGAGGTGATCCGCGAACTGCTGGTGAGCAACCGCCACCGCGACGTGGTCCTGGCGCGCATGACCGAGGGGGTGGTCGAACTGGACCGCGAGGGCCGCGTGGTCATGGCCAACGGGGCTGCCAGCGAGTTGTTCGCCCGGCCCGAGGTGCAGGTGCTCGGCCAGTCCCTGGCCCGGCTGCTGCCGCCCGAATGCGGTGAGCGGGTGGAGGCGTGGATCGCGGCCCTCAAGCAGGGCGCGCCCCTGCAGGTGCTCGAGTTCGACTACGAGGAGCCGATCCTGCTTGTTGACCGCCAGGTGACCGGCACCCTCGTGCCCGTGGCCGAGGAGGCGACCTTTTTCGTCATCGGCATCCTCCAGGACGTGACCCGCCGCAAGGAACTCGAGGCGCACCAGCGCCGGTTGGAGCGGGAACTGCAGCGCATCCAGAAGCTGGACGCCATGTCCACCATGGCCTGCGGTATCGCCCACGATTTCAACAACCTGCTGACCGTGATCAGCGGCAACCTGGAGATGGCGCGGTTCGTCTCGCGGGACGCGGAGGTCAACCGGCTGCTGGGCGAATCGGCCCGGGCCCTGGACCTGACCGTGCAGCTCATTCACAAGTTCACCACCTTCTCGGACAACTACCTGCCGTGCAAGTCCAGTGTTTGCCTGCACTCCCTGGTCGAGGAGGTGCTCGAACGGGAACTGGCCTCCACCCGGGTGAGCCACCGGGTGCGCGGCGGTGACGAGGCTCTGGCCATCGCCCTGGACCCGGCCCTGATCCGCCAGGTGTTCGCCAACCTGGCGCGCAACGCGGCGGACGCCATCAACGGCCCGGGACATATCGAGGTGACCCTCGACCGGGTGAACGGCCGCACCGAGGCGGCGCGCACCAGCCAGCCGCTGGCGGACGGGGCCTTCGTCCGGGTCGTCTTCCGCGACACCGGTCCGGGCATCGACGCCGGGCTGCTGGCCCACGTGTTCGATCCCTACTTCTCCACCAAGCAGAAGGGCGTGCAGAAGGGCATGGGGCTCGGCCTGACCATTGTCCACGCCATCGTCAAGAAGCACGGCGGCCTGGTGTGGATCGACGCCCCGGCCGAGGGCGGCTGCGCCGTGCACCTCTACTTCCCCCTGCAGGATGCGGCCGCGCCGTTGCCGCCGGTTGAGACCGGGGTGCGGGGGAGGCGGGTGCTGGTCATGGACGACGAGGAACTGATGCGGCTGATCAACCGCAAGATGTTCGAGCACTACGGCTGCGAGGTCAGCCTGGCCGAGACCGGCGAGGAGGCGGTGGCCCGCTGCCGCGAACAGGTGCGCGCCGGCACGCCGTTTGCCCTGGTGCTGCTCGATCTGTTCGTGGACGGCGCCATGGGCGGACTCGACGCGGCCCGGCTGATCCGCGACCTCGACCCGGCGGCGGTGCTTGTCGCCACCAGCGGCGACAACACCAGCGAGGTGCTGCGCGCCCCGGCCGCCCACGGCTTTGCCGCCGCCCTGACCAAGCCCTTTTCCATGGATGCGGTCGAAGACCTGGTCCGCCGCTTTCTCTGAAACCGCGGGCGGATCCGCCCCGGCCGTCCCGTCCGTTGCCAATCGGTCGTCACCATGTATCTGGCCCGAAATCAAGCCGGTCCCCGGCGTTATCACTACGTGCTGCGCGAGTCCTACGCGGATGGCGACCTGTACCGTTCCCGCGACCTGGCCGACCTGGGCCCGGACCCGGGCACCTTGTTCGTCTACACTGGGGAGACTTCCTTCCATGTGGACGAGGCCTTTGTCCGCCGGCTCGGCGAACTGGGCGTCACCGCCTCGTACACGGAACTGGAGGACCTGCTCTTCCCCTTCCTCGACCCCTACCTCAAGGCCCGGCTGCAGCCGTTCCGCGACCGGCACCTCCACCGCAGCTGGCGGCCGGCGGACGCCGCGCTCTGTCGGCGCGCCCTGGCCGAGACCCAGGCCGTGGACCGCCGCCGGCTCCATTTCCTCCGCCTGGGCCGGACCTCGGCGGCGACGGTGGACAAGACCGCCGCGCTCTACACCGTGCTGCTCGACAAGTCCCGGGACGAGATCGAGCAGCTCATCCACGCCCGCGAGCAGGCCCTGCCGCCGCGCGAAATCCAGCAGTACCTGTTCGCCACCTTTGACCTGGAGCGGTTCTTTGCCGAGAGCTACGCCCGTTCCATGCCCCAGGCCCTGGACCGCGGGCGGCTGGACGAGCTGTTCGTCGAGGAGGTCTGCCGGCTGGCCGCGGACCGGGACTTCTGGCGCGGCTACCCGCGCAGCGGGCGCCTGCCCGAACCGCTGGTGCGCTACCTGATCCTCTACTTCGACATCACCCCGGACGAGCCGGTGCGCTTCGCCCGCTTCGACCGTTCCTCCCGCGCCCGCCGCTTCCACCGCACCGCCTACGCCGACACGGGCCGGATGTCGCGGCAGCAGGCGGCCGAACTTTTCGGGCTCGATGGCGACCAACTGGCCCGCTTAAGCCGGCGGGAACTCACCCGCCTGTACCGCCGCAAGGCCCACGAACTCCACCCGGACAAGGGCGGCGACACCGACCGCTTCGTCCGCCTCACCGCCGCCTACGAGGAGCTGCTCTCCTCCCTGCCATGAATGTGGACGCAGACAGCGGCACGGCCCCGGCCGCCGAGGGCGGGCGATCGACCCGCGCCCGAGTCCTGCTCGGGCTGGTGCGGCCGGTGTTCCGCCGCCACTGGCTGCGCCTGGTGGTCGGCTTCCTCGCCCTGGTCACGGTGGATTTCCTCCAGCTGATCATCCCCCGCTTCGTCAAGACCGCGGTGGACGGGCTGGGCGCGGGCACGGCCAGCCAACCGCTGCTGCTGCGGGTGAGCGGCGCCATCTGCCTGGTGGCCGTGGTCGTGGCCGTGCTCCGCTTCGTCTGGCGCTACCTGATCATCGGCTTTTCCCGCATCCTCGAGAAGACCCTGCGCGACCGGCTGTTCAACCACGTGCTGCGCATGGACCAGCCCTTTTTCGAGCGCTGGACCACCGGCGACCTGATGGCGCACAGCAGCAACGACCTGGGCGTCATCCAGATGGCCTGCGGCATGGGGTTGGTGGCCGCCATCGACGCCCTGGTGATGTCCACCGCGGCAGTGGGCTTCATGCTGGCGATCAGCGTCAAGCTCACCCTGATCGCGCTCTTGCCCATGCCGCTGCTCATCGTCTGCACCCGGGTGCTGTCCGGCCGGCTGCACCACCGCTTCAACCTGGTGCAGGAGCAGTTCTCCCTGCTCACCGAGTTCGCCCGCGCCACCCTGGTGGCCATCCGCCTGATCAAGGCCTACACCCTGGAACGGTTCCAGGAGGACCGCTTCCGTGCGCTCGGCGAGCAGTACGTGAAGAGCAACCTGCGGGTGGCCGCGGTGCAGGGCCTGCTCTTTCCCATCTCCACCCTGGTGGGCAATGCCGGCATGCTGCTGCTCCTCTACTACGGCGGCATCGAGGTGATCGAGGGGCGGATCTCCATCGGCGCCTTCGTGGCCTTTGTCAGCTACCTGTACATGCTCATCTGGCCGATGATGGCCATCGGCTGGGTGGCCAACCTGGTGCAGCGCGGTTTGACCAGCCTGGCGCGCATCCACCGGCTGCTGGTCGAGCGGCCCATGGCGGTGCACACCCCGACCCTGGCCCTGCCGCAGACGACCACGGTCTACCGCTGCCGCGACCTGACCTTCACCTACCCGGCGGGCAGCGGGCCGGCGCTGGAGGGGGTGAGCCTGGACATCGAGCCGGGCCTGCTCGGCGTCTCCGGCCGCACCGGCTCGGGCAAGTCGACCCTGTGCAAGCTGCTGCTGCGCCTCTACCCGGTCGCGGACCAGACCCTCTTCTTCCGCGGGGTGGACGTCAACCTGTTGGATCCGGGGGAGTTGCGCGCCGCCATCGCCTATGTCGGCCAGGAACCGGTGCTCTTTGCCGGCACCATTGCCGACAACATCGCCCTCGGCCGGCCGGACGCCTCCATGGATCAGATCGAGGCGGCGGCCCGGGCCGCGGCCATCCATGCCGAGATCCAGGGCTTCACCGGCGGCTACCAGGCGGTGATCGGCGAGCGCGGCATCAAGCTCTCCGGCGGCCAGCGCCAGCGTCTGGCGCTCGCCCGGGCCCTGCTCTGCGATCGGCCGATGCTGGTCATCGACGACGCCCTGTCGGCCATCGACGTGGCCACCGAGCAACAGGTGCTCACCGCCATCCTCGCCGCCATCCGCGGCAAGACCGTGCTCGTCGTCAGCCACCGCATCAACGTGCTGCGCCGCTGCGACCGGATCGTCCTCCTCGACGCGGGCCGCATCGTCGCCCGCGGCACGCACCGCGACCTGCTCGTCGATCCCTTCTACCGCGCCATGGCCGACAAGCAGGAGTCCCATGCATAACTTCGGCTACGCGGAAGAGGGGCAGCACGAGCGGGTCGGCGATGCCCGCCTGTGGTGGCGGATCGTTTCCTACTGCTCAGAGCACGTCGGCGCGCTCACCCTGGCCGTGCTTCTCTCCCTGGCGGTCACGGCGGCCACCCTGGCCATGCCGCGGCTCATGCAGATCGGCATCGACCACTCCATCCTGGCCGAGAGTCTCGGCCGGGCCGAACGGGTCGCCGGCCTGGGCCGGGTGGCCCTGCAGTACGGCCTGCTGGTGCTGGCCGTGTTCGTGCTCACCTTCGTGCAGGTGGTGCTGCTCGAGTGGATCGGCCAGCGGGTGATGCACCGGCTGCGCCAGCACCTGTTCACCCACCTGCTCACCCTGGACCTGGCCTTCTTCCAGGGACAGCCGGCCGGCCGGCTGGTCACCCGGCTGACCAACGACATCCAGAACATGCACGAGATGTTCACCTCGGTGATGGTCTCGCTGTTCAACGACGGCCTCAAGCTGGCGGGCATCTTCTGGTTCCTGGCGATGATGAACTCCCGCCTGGCCCTGGTGATGGCGGTGTTCGTGCCGTTGGCGCTCGTCATAACCCGCATCTTCTCCCGCTTTGCCCGCGAGAAGTTCCGCGAGATCCGGGTGCAGCTGGCGCGGCTCAACAGTTTTCTGGCCGAATCACTGGCCGGCATGACCGTGATCCAGGTGTTCGGCGGCCAGGAGCGCAGCAGCCGCACCCACCGGGAACTCACCGACGGGTACCTGCAGCGCTCGTTCGGCCAGATCCGCGTGTTCGGCGTGTTCATGCCGCTCACCGAGCTGATGAGTTCGGCGGCCATCGCCCTGATCGTCTGGTACGGCGGCGGCGAGGTGGTGCGGAGCAACCTGACCATCGGCGAGCTGGCGGCCTTTCTCTCCTACATGCGGCTCTTTTTCCAACCGCTGCGCGAGCTGTCGCAGAAGTACTCCATCGTCCAGTCGGCCATGGCCTCGGCCGAGCGCATCTTCCAGACCCTGGACACCGAGCCGCGCATCACCGCGCCGGCGCTGCCCGGGAAAACAACAGCCCTGGCCCGGCCGGCCGGGCACATCGAGTTCGACCGGGTGGACTTCGCCTACACCCCGGACGAGCCGGTGCTCACCGACATCAGCCTCAAGGTGGCACCCGGGGAGACCGTGGCCCTGGTCGGCTCCACCGGTGCCGGCAAGTCGACCCTGATTTCCCTGCTGGTGCGCTTCTACGACCCGGTGCGCGGCGTGGTGCGCATCGACGGCCGCGACCTGCGCACCCTGCCGCTGGCCGAACTGCGCCACCAGGTGGGGCTGATCATGCAGGACATCTTCATCCTTCCGGACACGGTGCGGGCGAACATCGTCCTCGACCAGGAAGCGGACGAGGGGCGGCTGGCGGAGCTGCTGGCCTCCACCGGGCTGCAGCGCTTTGTCGACCGGCTGCCCCAGGGGCTGGACACCCGCATCGGCGAGGGCGCGCTTAACCTCTCGGTGGGCGAGAAGCAGCTGCTCTCCTTTGCCCGCGCCCTCTACCGCGACCCGGCCATCCTCGTGCTCGACGAGGCCACCGCGGCCATTGACACCGAGTCCGAGAACCTGCTCGAACAGGCCATTGCCATCGGCTTCCACGACCGCACCTCGCTGGTCATCGCCCACCGGCTGTCCACCATCCGCCGGGTGGACCGGATCGTGGTCATGGATGGGGGCCGGATTGTCGAGGAGGGCACGCACGAGGCGCTCATGGCCCGGGATTCCCGCTACGCCCGGCTGGTGGCCCTGGACCTGCGCGGAGGCCGGTGAGCGGCTGAAACCGCGGCAGTACGGGGAGAGGATGCGGCCGGCCGGCGGCCACGGGGTCACGGACGGGGACTGTAGGCGGAACTGCTGTAGAAGGGGAGAAAGCGGCCGAACAGGGTCTGCAGCTCGCCGCTGGCGCGGATGGTGCGCAGGTAGCGGTCGGCCGCCGTGCGCATTTTTTTGTCGTCCGGGCGTACCGCCCAGGCAAGGTGTTCGCTCGTCAACAGGTTGGTCCCCGGGGTCAGCCCCTGGTCCACGTGCAGCGCGGCAAAGTGGAGGCTGGCCGGTAGGTCGTGCACGAGCACGTCCACCGCGTTGGCCAAAAGTGCCCGCACCGCTGCCTCGGTCGAGGCGTATCGGTGGGTCTTTCCTTTCCTTTGCAGACTGCGGACAAAGGCGTCGCCGGCCGTTTTGGCCACCACGCCGACCCGCAGGCCCGGCGCGGTGAGCGGCCGACTGCCGCCGGTGCCGAGCTGTTTGTGCCGGTCCAGGTGTACCAGCACGATCAGGCCCGAGCGCAGGTAGGGTGCGGTGGCGGCGAGCTGCTGCCGTTCGATGGCAGCCACGCTCAGCCCGGCCATGGCGATGTCGATCTTTTTGTCCCGGAGGGCCGGGGCCAGATCGGCTGCGGGCAGTTCGACCAGTTCCAGCTCGCGGCCGGTGGCAGCGGCCAGGCCGGCGGCGAACCCGGTTTCAAGGCCGGTGAGGGCGCCGTTTTTCCTGTAGGCCAGCGGCGGCGCATCGGCGACCACGCCCACGCGCAGCACGGAAGGGCCGAAGAGCCGGTGGGAGAGGGCGGTCGGGGCATAGCGGCCGCAGGCGCACAGGCCGGCGAGCAGGAGGAGCAGGACAACAAGCGACAGCAGACGATGCATGGGTGTTCCTTGCTGGCCGGCACGGCGATGCCGGCGGGCAGCGGGTTGAAAGGGAAGAAGGTGGTTTTTGCGGCGACCCGGGCCGGCGTCAACGCGCCGGCGTGGCCTTGATCGCCCGGCCGGTGGAGATGAACGAGATGCCCTGCTGCAGCTTGGTGCCGATCATCACCGCCTCGATGATCGGTTCGCTGACCGCGGCCGGGGCCTGCCACTCGATCAGGAACTTGGCGCCGGTGCCCCCCTTGGCCTCGGATTCCGGGACGATGTAGTGGGTCGAGGCGAGCGGCGCCAGGGTGACCGGGGCCTCCAGGTAGCGCTGCAGGAGCGTGCCGGCGGAGTCGTAGTAGTCGACCCGCTGCAGGGTGAACGGCCGCTCCGGGTCGGTGTTGCGCACACTCAGGGTGGCGGTGAGCAGGAAGGGCCGGTCGCGGTAGCGGTCTTCGCCGAAGATGTGCGAATAGACCGGCACGTAAACCGTCTGGCCAAGCCAGCGGCCGAGGGTCTCGGCCCCTGCCGGCCGGACCGGGGCGACGAGCAGCAAGAGGGTGAAGAGCAGGGGCAACAGGCGATCAGGGCGCATGGGCTGGAACTCCGGGTTGGGGGGAACGTCGGGCCGCGAGCAGGGCGGCGGCCACCTCCCGGCTCAGGCCGTCCACCGCGCGGGCGGCGGCGGCCACGGAGCCGGCGTGATCAGGGACCTCGACCGGCAGGGTCCGCTGGAAGGCGCGTCGGGCGAGCATTTGCCGGTGGAGCGCGTCGCTCACCGTGTACACGGCCTGCAGGGTGAACGAGGCCGCATCGCCGCTGAACCCGGTGACCTCCACCTCCACCTGGTAGCGGGTGACGGCGAAGCGTGGCCCCGGGAACACGGCCACCTGCTCGGTGCCGAGCAGGTCGCGCAGGCCGGCGGCCAGGCTGGCGCCGATCTGTTCGTCGAGCGGCCCGGCCCAGAGGTGACCGGGCGCGGTGCGCAACCCGCCGTCCGCCCGGCGGACAACCAGTCCCCGCTCCTGCAGCTGCGGCGCCAGCCGCACCGGCAGGATCAGGATCATCTCCGCGAAGTCGGCGTAGTCGGCGGCCAGCCGCTCCTGGCGGGCGGGCTGCAGGGTGTAGAGGGAGACCGGTGCGGGCGGCCGGGCAGACGGCAGGCAGGCGACGAGCAGGACCGCCGTGAGCAGCAGGACCGGGGCGTGGCGGGCGAGGCGCAGGTTCATGGATCCTCCTTGCCCTGGCCGAACAGCAGGGCGTTGGGGTTCTGCTGCAGGTAGTCGGTCAGCCGCCGCACCGAGGCCGCGGCCTTGCCGACCTCGGTCAGCGAGCCGGACAGCTGCCAGGCGAGGTCGGCATCGCGGGCAGTCAGCTGTTCGATGTTGGCCAGGGTCCTGGTCATACCGGCCGAGGCCTGCTCGAGGCTGGCGAAGAGTTGCTGGAGGTCGCGGCTCATCGTCGGCAGTTCCCGGTCGGTCTTGTCCAGCAGCCCTTCGGCGGTGGTGGCCAGGCTGGCGATGCGGGCCGCAGTCCGGCGCAGGTCGGCGGTGAGCGCGGGCAGTTCGGCATCGACATGGGCGGCCAGGCTGTCGATGCGCGCCAGGGTGGTGTCCAGGCTGCGCAGGGACTTGCGGGCCTCGGCCGAGTTGATGATGCTGTTGATGCCGTCCAGGGCCACGGCCACCTTGCTGAGGATGTCGCTGAGCGGCAGGCTCTCCAGCTTGCGGGTGATCTGCTCCAGCCCCGAGGGCAGGGTGGGGACCTCGAACAGGTCCGGGTCCCGGCCCTGCACCCGGGCCTCGGACCCGGGATGGAGGGCGAGATCGATGTAGAGCTTGCCGGTGAGCAGGCTGGTCATCTTCAGCTGGGCGCGCAGCCCCTGGCCGACGAGCTGTTCCAGGGTGGCGCGCAGGGCCTTGGGGCCGCGCCCGGGCCCGCCGTTGCCGGCCAGGTCCGGGGTCTGCTCGATGGCGAGGTGCACCGGGATGAAGTAGTTTTTTGCCTGCGGGTCGAAGCCGATGCGCACCGCGCTCACCTGGCCGATGGTCACCCCGCGGAAGGTCACCGGCGCGCCGACATCGAGGCCGTACAGCGAACCCGGGAAAAAGGCGACGCAGTGGAGCCGCTCGTCCCGGAACCTGAAGCTGCCGAGCACGACGATGGCGGCCAGGGCCAGGCCGAGGGCGACCAGAACGAAGGTCCCGACCACTGTGGGGTTGGCTTTCTTGCTCAAACCGTGCGCACCTCCCGCTTCCCGGTCCCCCGGGTGAGAAAGTTGATCACCGTGGGATCCTCGCATTCCTGCACGAGCCGCTTCGGGTCACCCACGGCCAGCATGGTCCGGGCCTCGCTGTCGAGGAACACCGAGTTGGTGGCGATGGCGTAGATCGAGGCCAGTTCGTGGGTGACGATGACCACCGTGGCGCCCAGACTGGCGCGCAGCTCGAGGATCAGTTCGTCCAGGTTGCGGGCGCTGATCGGGTCGAGCCCGGCCGAGGGCTCGTCAAAGAAGAGAAAATCCGGGTCGAGGGCGATGGCCCGGGCGAGCGCCGCCCGTTTGCGCATGCCGCCGGAGAGCTGCGCCGGGTAGAAGCTCTCGAAGCCGGCCAGGCCGACGAGCGAGAGCTTGAAGCCGACCAGCTCGTTGATCACCGTCTCCGGCAGGTCGGTGTAGTGCTGCAGCGGCAGGGCCACGTTCTCCAGGAGCGTCATGGAACTCCACAGGGCGCCGGACTGGTAAAGCACGCCGGCGCGGCGGACAATGGCGGCGCGCCCTTCCTCGTCCAGTTCCCAGAAGTTGTCCGCGCCGTACCAGACCGAGCCGGCCGCCGGGGCCTTGAGCCCGATCAAATGGCGCATGAGGGTGGATTTGCCGCAGCCCGAGCCGCCCATGATGACGAAGATGTCGCCATGAGCCACGGTGAAGCTGAGGTCGCGCTGCAGCACGAAGCTGCCGTAGGCCATGGTCAGGTCCTGGACGCGGATCGCCGGGCGGGTTTCCATGGTGGTTTCAGCGATAGAGCAGGTAGGTGATGAACGAGTCGGAGACCACGATCAGGACGATGGAGGTGACCACCGCCGAGGTGGTGGCCTCGCCCACGGCCAGGGCGCTGCGGCCGCACTGCATGCCGCGCAGGCAGCCGGCGAAGCCGATGAGCACGCCGAACACCGAGCTTTTCAACAGTCCCTCGCCCACCTGGCTCAACTGGATGGTCTTGCGAGTCTGCTCCAGGTACTCGACCAGCGACAGGTCGAGCATGGTCACGCCAATGAGCGAGCCGCCGAGGATGCCCAGCACGTCCGCGTAGATGCACAGCAGCGGCAGCATGAGCATGAGCGCCAGCATGCGCGGCAGGACGAGAAAGCCCACCGGCGAGATGCCCATGGTGCGCAGGGCGTCGATCTCCTCGTTGACCTGCATGGTGCCGAGCTGGGCCGCGTAGGAGGCGCCGATGCGCCCGGCGACGATCACCCCGCTCATCAGCGCGCCCATCTCCAGGACCATGCCCAGGCCGACCAGGTTGGCCACGTAGATCTGCGCCCCGAACATCTGCAGCTGCACCGCGCCGACAAAGGAGAGAATCACCCCGACGAGCGCGGCGATGAGCGAGACGATGGGCAGGGACTCGGCCCCGCAGGTCTGCACGAAGGCGAAGAAATCGCGGCCGCGGAAGGGCGCCCGGCCGGTGAGCAGGCGGAGCAGCTGGTGGATGATTTCCCCGGTGAAGGTGCGCACCGCGCGGCTCTCGTCGACAAGCCGCAGGGCGCGCCGGCCGGTGCGTTCCACCAGCGAGGACCGCTCCGGGGTGTTGTCGGCCGTATGCTCGGGCACCGCCTCGGCCAGCGCCAGCAGGCGCTGCACGCCGGCGGGCAGGCCGTCGAGGCGCACCTCGATGCCCTGCTGGCGGGCCGCGGCGAGGACCGGCCGGAGGAAGATGAGCAGCCGGGTGTCCCACGCCTCCAACTCGTCGGCGGCAAAGCGCAGCTGACGGACATCGGGCGCAAGCGCATCCAGCAGCCCGTCCGGCCCGGGCGGGTCGGCGTGCAGGTGCCAGCTGCCGCCGAGGCGGACGAGCAGCGCTTCGGGCTGGGTGTGATCGAGGGTGAACACAGGCTGCTGCATCGATCCGTGGGCGGCTGAAGGTGCGGGGGTGGGTACCGCGGTGCCGGTCTGGGGTTCCGTCAGGGATGATAGGGCATCGGCGGGCGCCGCACAACAGGAAACCGCGGGGGCGCGGCGGGTGGTCGCGGCGGGGGAGGGTGGGACGCCGTCAACGGCTGACGGCGTCCCGGTCGTGGTTCAGTCCACGGCGTAGAAGTATTCCTTCTCCGCGCCGCACTTGGGGCAGACCCAGCTGTCGGGCAGGTCGGCGAAGGCGGTGCCGGGGTTGACGCCGTTGTCCACGTCGCCTTCCGCGGGATCGTAGATGTAGCCGCAGGGGCATTCCATTTTCTGCATGTGCGTTCTCCTTGTGCTTGGGGTGAGGAAGGTCGGGCTGCACCGGCGGGCGCCGGGGCCGTTTCGTGCCGATGAGCGTTCGCTACTGTAGCTTCTTTCCCGGCGGGGGACAAGGAAAAGGCATGCGCAGCGGCAACGATTCCCAGTCCCGATGAGCGGAGGCGACCAGTCGCCGGCCGGGCCGCCGCAGACCCGCGGGGGCGGCCCGGTGCCGGTCGGTCGCGCGGTAAATGGCCGAGCGATGAATTTGAACTTGACAGGCAGCCGGGCAATAGAGTTAAATTGACCGTTCTGCGAAGAATATTTCCTTTGGTGATTTCAGATTTGAGGAGAGCGAGGAGGAGTCGCATGTATGCAATAGTTCGGACCGGCGGAAAACAGTATCAGGTCGAGGCCGGCGATACGCTTCGTGTCGAGAAGCTGCAGGGCGAGGTCGGCGACACGGTGGAGTTGGATGACGTCCTGCTCGTGGTCGACGGTGAAAGCGTGAAGATCGGCCAGCCCGTGGTCGAGGGCGCCAAGGTGGTGGCCAAGGTCGTCGAGCAGGGGCGCCACAAGAAAATCATCGTCTTCAAGAAGAAACGGCGGCAGGGCTACCAGGTGAAGAAAGGACATCGCCAGATGTACACCGCCCTCAAGATCGAGACGATTTCCGCTTAACCAGTAACAGCAGATCCGGAGAACACACCATGGCACACAAAAAAGCAGGCGGCAGTTCGCGCAACGGCCGCGACAGTGCGGGCCAGCGGCGCGGCATCAAGCGGTTCGGCGGTCAGACCGTCCGGGCCGGCTCCATCCTGGTGCGCCAGCTGGGCACGGTCATCCACCCCGGAACCAACGTCGGCTGCGGTCGGGACTACACCCTGTTCGCGAAGATCGACGGCACGGTCCAGTACGAGGATTTCGGCAAGGACCGCAAGCGGGTGTCCGTGTACCCCATCGACTGAGTTGCAAGCCTCCGCGCCCCGGCGCGGGGGCGGGCGCGCGGCCCGGCGCCGCCCGCCGACCCTGTTGGCGACCCGGCATCAATGGCCATTGATGCCGGGTTTTTTTGTCACGGCAACACGTATCTGTATGGGAATCTATGGGATTTGTCGACGAGGCCAAGTTTTTTGTGAAAGCCGGTGACGGCGGTAACGGCTGCGTCAGTTTCCGACGGGAAAAATTTGTGCCCAGGGGCGGGCCCAACGGCGGCGATGGCGGCAAGGGCGGTGACGTCTTTTTGGTGGCCGACCGCAACCTCCGCTCGCTCATCGATTTCCGCTACCGTTCCCACTTCAGGGCGGACAACGGCATCGGCGGCCAGGGCAGCGACAAGCACGGCCGGGGTGGCAAGGACAGCGTCATCCGCGTGCCGCTCGGCTCGGTCATCAAGGATGCGGAAAGCGGCGCCGTGCTCGCCGACCTGACCGAGCCCGAACAGACCTTTCTCGCCGCCGAGGGCGGCCGCGGCGGGCTGGGCAATGCCCGCTTCGCCACCTCCACCAACCGGGCGCCGCGCAAGGCCACCCCCGGTCAGCCGGGCGAGGAGCGCTGGCTGGTGATCGAGCTGAAACTGCTCGCCGACGTCGGCCTGATCGGTCTGCCCAACGCCGGCAAATCCACCCTGCTGTCCCGCTTGTCCGCGGCCAACCCCAAGATCGCCAGCTACCCGTTCACCACCCTGGAACCCCAACTCGGGGTACTCCAGTTCCCCTACACCGACCCCTGCATCATCGCCGACATCCCCGGGCTCATCGAGGGCGCGCACCAGGGCGTGGGCCTGGGGCACCAGTTCCTCCGCCACATCGAGCGGACCGCGGTCCTGCTGCACCTCATCGACGCCTCCGCCGAGGGCGACCAGCCGCTGGAGGACTACCAGGTGCTGGCCCGGGAACTGGCTGCCTACAACCGGGAACTGCTCGACCGCCGCCACCTGCTCGTGCTCAACAAGATCGACCTGATCGACGAAGAACGGCTGGCGCAACTCGTCGACCGGTTCGCGGCCACCGGCCAGGAACTGCTGGCCATTTCCGCCGAGACCGGCGAGGGGCTGGAGGCACTCAAGGAGCGGATCGGCGCAATCATGGAAGCCGTCCGGGCGGAGGGAGGCGATGACCTTTCAGGTGAGTAGGGAAGACGGCCTGTTCCATCGGCAGACCCTGTTCGACCAGGCCCGGCGGGTGGTGATCAAGGTGGGCAGTGCCGTGCTCACCGGCGACAACGGCCTGCTGCCGGAGATCATCGACAACATCGCCCGTCAGGTGAGCTTCCTCCAGGCCACCGGCCGCGAGGTGATCCTGGTCACCTCCGGTGCGGTGGCCGCGGGTCGCCGTCGCCTGGGCGTGGTCAAGACCGCCCACGAGGAGCTGCGGGTCAAGCAGGCGCTGGCCGCCACCGGCCAGGGGCTGCTCATGCAGGCCTACGAGCAGGCCTTCACCGAGCGCTCGCAGCCGGTGGCCCAGGTGCTCCTCACCCATGCGGACCTCTCCCACCGCGGCCGCTATCTGAACGTGCGCAACACCATCCTCACCCTGTTCGAGTTCGGGGTGGTGCCGATCATCAACGAGAACGACACGGTGTCCGCCGAAGAGCTGCGCTTCTCGGACAACGACACCCTGGGCGCGCTCATCGCCAACATGATCGGCGCCGACATGTTCATCATCCTCACCGACGTGGACTGCCTGTACACCGGCCATCCCACCGAGGACCCGGAGGCCCGGCCGGTGTACACGGTGGCCGCCATCACCAAAGACATCGAGCGCATGGCCGGCCACTCGGGCAGCCAGCTCGGCACCGGCGGCATGATGGCCAAGATCCGCGCCGCACAGATGGTCGCGGCCTGCGGCGGCAGCAGTTTCATCGGCCCGGGCCGGCACCCGGAGATCCTCCAGGCCCTGTTCAGCGGCGAGCTGATCGGCACCTTTTTCCTGCCCGGCAAGGGCCGCATCAACCGGCGCAAGCACTGGATCGCCTACGTGCTCCGGCCGCAGGGCTTTCTCGTGGTCGATGACGGCGCCCGCCGCGCCCTGGTCGAGGGGGGCCGCAGCCTGTTGCCCTCGGGCGTGGTCGAGGTGCGCGGCAGCTTTGCCATCGGCGCGCCGGTCCACTGCCTGGATGGCGACGGCCGGGTGATCGCCGCCGGCCTGAGCAACTACGCCTCGGCCGACATCGAGCGCATCAGGGGCCGCCGCACCGGCGAGATCGCCGCCATCCTCGGCTGCAAGGACAGTGACGAGATCATCCACCGCGACAACCTGGTGATCATGGGCCGGGACGTGCAGGAATAAACCACCGCTTTACAACCGGAGCGCATCCCGGCATAGTGGCCACAGGTCGGCAGGCCGTGCCCCCGCGCCGGCCGGGACGAGCTGACAACCACCCCGCAGGAGAGAGCAGATGGAACGCGCACAGATAGAATCGATCATTCTCGACATGGCCACCAAAGCCAGGAGAGCGGCCCGGGTCATCGGCGCCCTGCCGACCGCGGTGAAGAACCGCATCCTGCTCGACGTGGGCGAGGCCCTGCTGGCCCGCCAGGACTTCCTGCTGGCCGAAAACGAAAAAGATCTGATCGAGGCCGACGCGCGCGGCATCACCCCGGCCATGCGCAACCGGCTGCAGATCGGCCCGCAGGGCATCGAGGACATGGTCCGCGGCCTGCGCGAGGTGGCCGCCCTGGAGGACCCGGTGGGAGAGGTCAACGAGATGAGCCGCCGCCCCAGCGGCATTACCGTCGGCCGCATGCGGGTGCCGCTGGGCGTGGTCTGCATGATCTACGAGTCCCGGCCGAACGTGACCATCGATGCCGCCGCCCTCTGCGTCAAGGCCGGCAACGCGGTCATCCTGCGCGGCGGCTCCGAGGCGATCCGCTCCAACCTGGCCCTGGCCGGGGTGCTGCAGGAGGTGCTGGCGCGCCACCAGGTGGATCCGGCCATTGTCCAGGTGCTGTCGTTCACCGACCGGGAGGGCATCGACGTGCTCCTCCAGCAGGAGGAATGCATCGACCTGGTCATCCCCCGTTGCGGAGAGGGGCT